>JAFGFN010000089.1 GCA_016931035.1 Candidatus Sumerlaeota bacterium | reverse complement strand
GGTGACCCCATTTGCTCACGACATTTTTGTCCTTTGTTTTCAATATCGAGACGAAGATCGCGCCTTTCTGTTTTGGACAAGAGTGGGTTCGACAATCTCTGCGCCCCCTCTCCTTGTCGAACCGAATAGATCGGTTCCCCTTCCGCCGTGCGTACCGTGGGTTGGCAATTCGGGACCGAATTGCCAACCCACGACTTTGGAAATGGAACCGCTAACGCGGTTCAAAACCTCGGGACGCACCCGACTCGACGGCTCGATTCCGAGCCCGGCGCCGTTGAGGAGATGCTCGCGGTTCGGAAGAAGGTGGGTCAGTTCACCTGGTGGATGGAGACGCGCAAATCGATTTGGCGAAGAATCGTAGCGATGCGAATGGCCCGCCCCCGGCTCGCGATAGCCACCGTCACGCGACCCGAGTTATGCGCCTCGAGCATCAACGCGTGGGCGCGACTGGCGGGACACTCGAGGGCCAGCATGAGCTGCCGGACGACGGATAGCATGTCGTGGTCGTCGTCGTTGTAGAGAACGACGGCGAATTCGCGCCGCGGCTCCATCGCGCCGATATCGTACTCGATCTTCGGGCGACCCGGAGACTCGACCGGCGCCGCCGGGGCCTCGGGGACCGCGGGGGAATGCGCCGGCGAACCCGCCGCCGAAGCCATCGCAAATCGTTCGCTCAACTCGGTCATGAAACTCAACACCCAGGGCCGAAACTTCGCTCTTACGCCGCGAAGCCGCTGCCTCATCCGTGCGACTCCGCTCTGTTCTTGTTTATAATACCTCCCGCCCCTAGAGTCAACGCTCCGGCGGGGCGAACACGCGGATATCGGATCCCCCGAACCAAGTCGCGGGAGGAACCACGGCGAGCCCCCCCAACCCGCTTTCGCGATTCCCCGGATTCCCCGGATTATTCTCTTGACTATATATGGGGTTTTCTATTAGCGTGGCGGTCAATATGTTGTACGTCTTCGCGGCTGTCGCACTCCAGGCTGCCCGCGCGACCGCCGACGGCGGGAGGACTCCAGAAAGGCGAAAGCGACAAGATTCGCCCCCTTGTGATCGCCTTGGCTAGGAGGGGTTCGTAGGAAGCGTTCCTGAGGGACGCGGCATCACCTCTGTCATGTTGCTTTGCTTGTCAAACGCGGTCTTTTCCCGTAGGCCCGCATCTCTCTGATGCGCCCGCGTCCAACTAGGTGCGAGGCAAATGCGGAAACTGAGGTTTCCCCAGTCCGATTCAGCGAATCCTGTACGAGGTCCAGCGATCATGTTCTTCAAACGCATTGAAATGACGGGGTTCAAGTCGTTCGCCACCAAGACGACCGTCGAATTCCGCGAAGGGGTCACCATCGTCGTCGGGCCGAACGGCTGCGGCAAGTCCAACATCTTCGACGCGATCCGGTGGGTCTTGGGCGAGCAAAGCGCGCGCTCCCTTCGCGGGCAGAAGATGGGCGACGTGATCTTCAACGGTTCGGCAACCTATAGGCCGATGGGGTGCGCCCAAGTCACGCTCGTCATCGACAACGAGAACGGCCGGCTTCCGATCGATTTCTCCGAGATCAGTCTTGCGCGACGTCTCTATCGCTCGGGCGAAAGCGAGTACCTGATCAACAAGACGCCGTGCCGCCTGCGCGACATTCAGGACTTGTTTCTCGACACGGGCGTCGGCACCGAATCGTACTCGGTCATGGAACAGGGGCGCGTGGCGGAGATCATCCGCAGCCGGCCCGAGGAACGCCGCCATCTGTTCGAGGAAGCGGCGGGCGTCGCCAAGTATCGCGCGCGCAAGAACGAGGCCCTTCGCAAGCTCGAGCGCACCGAGCAGGACCTGATCCGGCTGGCCGACCGGATCGCCGAGAGTCGCACGCGCTGCATCAGTCTCAAGCGTCAGGCGGCCAAGGCCGAGCGCTACAAGGGATTGCGCGACGCCGCCGACGCGATCCGCATGAGACTCTTGGCCGCGCGGCTTCGACACGTCCGAAGCGACCTGGAGAAAATCGAGAAAACCTACGCCGAGGCGCAGGACCGCGTCGCGGTCGCCCGCGCCCAATACGATATGCTCGAAGCGCGGCGCGAAGAACTCGAGCTGCGCATGACGCAGGCCGACCAGACGGTCCAGGATCTGATCCATCAAAAAGAAGACCATCGTCTCTACATCAACGAGTGCTCGAACGAGATCGTCCGCCTCAGCGGCCAGGCCGAAGCCGAGCAACGGCGCGTCGGAGATCTGGATCGCCAAATCGAGGACCTCAAGGTGCGCGCCCACGAGATCGCCGTGAACCTGGCCGAAGCGAACGCCGAAGAGGCGCGGCTCGCGGTCCGCTCGATCGCGCTTCAGGCCCGTCTCAACGAACGCCGCGCCGAATACGAACGCCTGCGGGCCGACAGCGAGACGACGTTCGGCGAGATGCACCGCCTGCGCAAATCGCTCCAGGAGAGCGCCGACCAAGCGATGCGAATCGAGAACCAGCGGACCCAGGCCGCTCTCTTGATGGAACAGGGGCGCAAGGCGATCGGCGAATTCGAGCGCCAGAGGAAGGAACACACCGAGGCGGTCGAGCGCCTGAACGCCGAGATCGCCGAACACGAGAAGAAACTCGAGGCGCGCGGCCAGGACTTGGCGCGTCTCGAATCCGAGCGCGCCCAGACGCGCGAGAATCTTCGCGCCGAGATCAACCGCCGCGATGGGCTGCGCATCGACCATCGCCGCGCCGAGCAATCGCTGCGCGAGGCGCGCACCCGCCTCGAGGCGCTCGAACGCCTGGCCCTCGACTACGAGGGGTACTACGCGGGCGTCAAAGCCGTCATGCTGGCGGCGAACGAGAAACGCCTCGACGGCGTCGTCGGCGTCGTGCCCGAACTGATTCAATCGATCGATCCCAAGCACGACACGGCGATCGAAGTCGCCCTCGGCAACCACGTCCAGGACATCGTCGTCCGCCTCGCCGAGAACGCGAAACGCGCCATCGAACTCCTCAAGTCGACCGGCGGAGGAAGCGCCACCTTCCTGCCGCTCGATCTGCTCAGCCCGAAGGAAATCGGAAGAGAGCTCCGCGACGTTCTCTCGCAGACCGGAGTGATCGGCCTGGCCTCGCAACTCGTGACGTTCGACCAGACCATCGCGAAGGCCGTTCAGGAACTCCTGGGCCGCACGATCGTGACCGAACATATCGACGTGTCGCTCGCTCTGACGCGCGGAGGCAAACGCCACCGCTACGTGACGCTCGAAGGCGATCTGATGTTCCCGTCGGGCGCGATCACGGGCGGCAGCCGGCGCTTGTCGGGCATCATGATCCGCCAACGCGAGATCGCCGAGCTCGGGCAGCGGTCCTCGACGCTCCAGGCCGCCGAGGCCGACCTCGCCGCTCGGCTCCAGGCGTGCGAAACCTCGATCGTCGATCTCGAAGCGCGCCAGGCCCAACAACAAGAGGGACTCTCCGAAGCCCGACTCGATCTCGGACGCGCCGAGACGCAACTCGCGGCGATGCGCGAATCGCGCGACCAACGCGCCGCTCTCCTGGGCGATCTCGATCGGCGAGCCCAAGCGAACGGCAAGGAACTCGAGATTCAGGCGCGCCGTCTCGACGAATGCATCGCCCAACTCGGCGCGATCGAGGAACAGAGCGGCTCGTTGCGCGAGAAGCTCGCCCTCATGGAGGAAGCCCTCTTCGGACGCAAGGAGGAAGTGGACCGCGTCGGCTCGCACGTGAGCGAAATGGACCAGGAGATCGCCCGTCTGAGCGAACGCCAGGCCTCGCTTCGCGAACGCGCCGAGACCTACTCCGACGAAGGCGGACGGCTCGTCCGCAGCTCGACGGCACTTCGGTCGGAACAAGAAACCTCGACCCAGAAGGCGCGCGGCCTGGCCGAACAGGCCCAGCGACTGAAAACGGAACGCGCCGCGCTCGAAAACGAAGTCGCGGGCGTCGAGGAGCGGTGTCGCAAGGCGATCCAGGAAAAGGAATCCAGCCAGATCGCGCTTCACGAAGAGACGCGCAAAGCGAGCGCGCTCGTCGCCGAACTCAACGAGGCGTCCAACGCACTCAACGCCGTTCAGACCGACCGCGTGACCATCCAGTCCGACCTGCGCCACGCCGATCAGGAGGCGCAGGAACGATTCGGCCGGACCGTCGACGCCTTGATCGAAGAAGTGGGCGAGGTCGAGGACGACCGCCAGGCCCTGGTCGACGAAATGGAGGGCCTCGAAGCCGACCTGCGCCGAATGGGCGACAACATCAACATGCACGCCCTCGTCGAGTACAAGGACGAGAGCGAACGTTACGAATTCCTGGTCGCGCAGGAAGAAGACCTGATGAAGGCGCGCGACTCGCTCAACGAAGCGATCGAAACCATCGACAAGACCTCGCGCCAACTGTTCTGGGACGCGTTCGAGAGCATCCGCCACAACTTCATCGAAGTGTATCGCCGCCTCTTCGGCGGCGGACGCGCCGACCTGATTCTGCAGGAGGTCGAGGACGGCGATCCGCTCCTGGACGGCGGGGTGGACATCGTCGCTCAGCCTCCGGGCAAGAAGCTCCAGAACATCACGCTCCTCTCGGGCGGCGAAAACGCCCTGACCGCCGTTTCGCTCATGTTCGCGATCTTCATGTACAAACCCAGCCCGTTCTGCGTGATGGACGAGATCGACGCCCCCCTCGACGACGTCAACGTCGTCCGGTTCCGCGAGATGCTGCGCGAGTTCAGCGAGCGCTCGCAGTTCATCATCATCACGCACAACAAGATCACCATGGAACTAGCCGACACGCTCTACGGCATCACGATGCAGGAAACGGGCGTTTCGAGCCTGGTTTCGGTGGACTTCGACCAGCTCGAGAAGGTCCACGCCGACGTGTCCTAGCGGCCCCCTGGAGGAGGCGGAGAGAAGATCCTCTTTCCGCCTCCGCGCTTCGTCCCTCGGGTTGCGATTCGAGGTTCGAGCCTTTCGATTGTCTCATCTCGAATTCGTCCAGAAATCTGCTTGACGCGGCGGGAGAAGGGCGTGTAAGGTATCCTTTGTTGTACTGCGGGGAGGTCCGCAGGTACAACGGGTGGTTTTGCGTCCGATTTCCGATTCCTGCCTCAAGCAAGGAGGTCGAAGAGCGCTTTTCGCGTTATGACATAAGTCTCAACGGCTTTTCTTCCCGTTCTCGCGCCCTCGGGGGCGCGAACGTTCTCGCGTATCGTTGTCTCAACGACGCCGATTCCACTCAGCCGACTGCCGAGTTCTTATTCCCGCTGGCAAAGGAGCCGACCATGTCTGTTTTCCGTTTCCCCGTTTTCGCCTTGTTTGTGTGCATCCTCTTCGCCTCTCTTCTCAGCGCCTGCACCGTGAGTTCCGAACACGCCGCCCAGATGCAGAAGCTGGAGCAACGGATCGCCGCGCTCGAAGAATTCAAAAAGACGAGCAAGAGCAGCGTCGAGGCCGTCTACTTCGACATGGACAACCTGACCGAGCGCGTGCGCGTCATCGAGGCGACCGCCAAGTCGGGCGGCGCGACGGCGGCCGAAATCGAACCCGTCGTGAAACGCCTTCGGGAACTCGAGCAGCGCCTGGGCGCCGTGACCACGCAGATTCAGGCCAACGCCGAGGCCGTGGCGACTCAGAAAAATGAGATCAAAGCCGCCGTCAAGTCTCAGGACCGCAAGGCGGAAACCGTTGTCTCCGCGAAGTCGGACAAGCCCGTCGCGACCCGCGTCTCCTCGAGACGTTCGGGTAGATCCGCAACCGTCTCGCGCGCCGTTCCGAGGGGCTTCTACTACAACGTGCGTGAGGGCGAGACGCTTCAGGCCATCGCTCGAAAGCACAACGTGACGTCCGCGCAAATCTGCCGGGCCAACCGCATCCCGATGTCGGCCCTCATCTACGCCGGACAGCAGATCTACATCCCCCGGTCCTGACGCGGCCCGCGGGGCATCGTATCTGAAGAAAAAGGCCAAAACCCGGACTCCGGTCGAATGCTCGGAGTCCGGGTTTCGTCGTTTCGGCGTCGCTTGCCCGACGCGATCCTTCCACCCCCGGTCTTGCCGGGAGATCCCCCCGCGTTGACAAGGGCCCTCGACTCCTGGGAGAATCGGGGTAGGAAAGGGGCTCCCCGTTTTGCTGCGTCTCCCGCCGGTCCGGAATCCTCTCTTTCGCAAATTGTCGTCCGTTCGCGTCGGACTCGTCTTTCTGGCGGCGCTGGCGCTTGTTTGCGTCTTGGGCACGTTCCTACCGGGCGAAGAGTCGATGCGCCTCGTCTTCGGCACGGGGTGGTTCGCGGCGCTCTTGGGTCTGAACGCCGTCAGCATCGCCTGCGCCACCTATCGCCACCTCAGCGAGACGATCCCGCTCGACGACCGGCCCGTCTTTTTCCGCGGACCCGAGGATTATGGAAACCTTCGCGTGAACGACTCGATCGCCTCCGCGCGGGGCGAGGCCGATCTCGACGCGGTCGAGACCGTGTTGCGGTCGCTCGGCTACCGCGCGGTGAGGCGAGAGAAGGGGGCGATTTCGGCGCTGGCGGGCCGATGCCAGCATTGGGGCTCGGTCGTCGCGCATCTGGGAGTCATCTTGATCCTTGTCGGCGCCGCCATCGACCTGGCGATGGGAGTTCGCGGCGAAGTCGTTCTTCGCGAAGGCGAATCGACCGACCGGTATTTCACCGAGGAATCCGGCCCCGACGGGAAACCGCTCGGATTCGAATTGCGATTGATCGACTTCGAGACGACCCTTCACCCCAACTCCTCGGTTCCGGACAAGTTCATATCGACCGTCGAGATCCTCGACGGTCCGACCCATCTCCGGCGCGAGGTCGAGGTCAATCGCGCTCAGCGTTACGGCGGATTCGTTCTCCATCAGAACAGCTACGAGCCCGCGCCCGAGATCTCGCGCTACGTGCTCGATCTTCGCGACGCGCGCTCCCCCACCCCCCGCCCCATCTATGTCGAGGCCAACGTGGGAGAGCCGATCGACGTCCCCGGCGCCCCGGGATACACTCTCTCGCTCGAGGAAACAGGGCAAACCGTCCAGTGCGCGATCCGCGAGCCCGGCGGCGCAGTGTTCGCGCACGATCTGTCCGCGACGCCCTCGGAAATGTCCGCGCGTCTCGCCGCCGACGAGCCGAAGGGCCGATTCCATGTCGAACGTTGGGAGAAGATCGAGGCCTACTACTCGGTCTTGGGAGTGATGCGACACCCGGGAATTCCGGCGATCTATCTGGGGTGCCTTCTGATGATAGCGGGACCGACGATCTCGTTCGCCGTCCGGCGCAGGAGATTCTGGGCGCTCTGGAGCGAGGAGACCGGTCGGATCTACCTCGGAGGACGATCGCGCTACGCGACGTCTCATCTGGAACGCGACGTGGCCGAAATCGTGAAGGCAATTCGCAAGGGTGCGACAGAGAATGCGTAGAACGAGACTCCACTTCCCGGGATGGTTGCTTCTTCTGGTCGGTTTGGCTTTCGCGGCCGCGGCGGCGTCGGGCGGCGACCTCGACTACTCGCAACTCGATCTCCTGGTTGTCCAGAACGACGGGATCGAGAAAAGCCTTCGCACCTACGCGGAGGAACAGGTTCGACTCGTCACGGACCGCCGCGCACTCGACGGCGCGCGCGGCACGGCGGCGTGGTTCGCTCTGATCCGAGACCCGGCGAGGTACGTTCACGAACCGTTCTTCAAGGTGAGCGACCGCGGACTCCGCCGGTTCCTCGGAACCAGGCGGGTCTCGCTCCACGACATCCTCCGCGCCCAGGCCGCGCCGGGATTTTCCGCCCTCCTTCACGATTCGGAATCCGCGCGGCGCTCGTGGAACGCTCTCGTCGAACGCGCCGACGCGTTGGGCTCGGCCGAAGATTCCCTCACGATCGTACCCCAGGTCGATTTCCGCGGACGACGAACCTCCTGGATCGCGCCTCGCGCCCTGATGGAGAAGGGCGAACGCGCGACCGAGGCCGAGCGCCGAATGGCCAAGGCGTGGATCGGACTGAAAGCCGCCGCGCGAGCGAGTGACGCCCGAGCGTTTGCGGCGGCGGCCGACGAACTGATATCGGCCCAGAATGCGTGCGACGGCTTCGAGTTCGTGTCGCCGCGCCGGATTCGATGGGATCTCGCCAACACGCGGGTTCGCCCCTTCTACTGGAGCGCCTGGTTCTATCCGCTCTCGGCGGTTCTCTTCTTGGCGTGTCGCGTCAAGCGTTGGAGCGGACTAAGCCGAATCGCGACCGCCGCGCTGGCGCTCGCGTTTCTCCTCCACGTCGGCGGACTCGTCGTGCGAGGCGTCGTCCTCGGCCGCGTGCCGGTCGCCAGTCTCTACGAATCGATGGTGTTCGCCGTCGCGGGCTCCACCCTTCTCGCGCTCGTTTTCCTAGTCCTATACCGCGCCGTCTACCTGGGAATCGGCGGCGCCGTGTTGGGCGCGCTCTTCATGGGGGTCGCCAACTCGCTCCCGATCTCGATGACGCGCGCGAACCCCCTCATCGCCGCGCTCCAGTCGTACTGGCTCAAGATTCACGTGACGACCATCATGATCTCCTACTCGGCCTTCGCTCTTTCCTTCTTTTTGTGCGTCGTCTACCTCGTCCAGTATGCCCGACAGGGCGGGACTCCTCTCGCCGTGGGACCAGGCGAAACTGTTGACGGGACGACGCCCCGTTCCGACCTCGACCGGATCGAATCGCTCAACCTCAAGGTCGTCTGTTTCGGATTGCCGATGCTCACGATCGGGATCGTCACCGGCGCGGTCTGGGCGAACACCGCCTGGGGACGGCCTTGGGGGTGGGACCCGAAGGAGACTTGGGCGGCGATCACATGGCTGATCTACGTCGCTTATCTCCACACGCGCTTGATGGTCGGCTGGCGAGGTCTGCGTTCGATCGTCGTCTCGCTCATCGGTTTCGCCGCGGTCCTCTTCACGTACCTCGGAGTCTCCTACCTCCTACCCGGCCTCCACAGCTACATCTGACCCGCGCGCCGGGCAAATGCATTCTCCCTCCGCTGACGCCCGCCGCTGCAATCGAGGCAACCGAGGGACACAATACCGATTGGTCCCGGATCGACGCTCTCTTCAGTATCGGAACCGGGATCAGGGCATTCCATTCCTCGTTCTCCGTCCCCCCGCCCCTCGACGATTCTATCCGAGTCCCACCATCTGGCGCGCCTGCGCCGCGGTGGCGAGGGGGCGCTCGAGCTCGGCGGCGAGGCGGACGACGCGCTTGACCAGGTCTTCGTTCGAGGCGAGGCGTTTGCGCGCGCTGTCGTAGTGGATGTTGTCTTCGAGGCCGACGCGCACGCCTCCGCCCGCGACGATGGCGGCGGCGTTCATCGGCAGCTGGAACATGCCGATGCCGGCGGCGGCCCAGACCGAGTTCTCGGGCAGCGCCTGAACCATCGCGGCGAGGTTCGCGATCGTGGCCGAAGCCGTGCCGAGACTCCCGAGAAGCAAATTGAAGTACTTCTTCTCGGGCAGAAGGCCGCGGCGTTCGAGGAACTTGGCGTAGGCGATCATGCCGTGGTCGAAGACCTCGAGCTCGGGGCGAATGTCGTTTTCCTGCATCGCCTGCGCCAGCTTCTGGATCATCTCGGGCGCGTTGACGCTCGGGCCCGTCGGAAAGTTCATCGATCCGAGCGTGAGACTCGCCATGTCGGGCTTGGCGTCGCCCGTGAGGCGAAGCGCTTCGGACCGGCGCTCGAAGTCGGGCCAGTTGCGGCCCGAGGTGCTGATGCAAAGAACGAGGTCGGGACGCTCGCGTCGGATTCCGGTCAGGATCTTCTCGTAGAGATCGCCGCGCCAGGTGGGTTTGCCGTCTTCGTCGCGCGCGTGGACGTGCAGGATTTGCGCCCCGGCATCGGCGACGCGGACGGCGTCCTCGACGATCTCCTCGACACCGACGGGGACGAACTCGGTCGTCTTCTTGGTGGGAATCATTCCGGTCAGGCAGACGTTGACCAGGAACGGCGGATAGGGGGCGAGCGGGTGGGGCTCGTTGCGCGCGACGTACTCGCGCATCGCCGCCTCGCGGTCGGCTTTCTTCATGTAGGCGACGAGATCGAGTTCGAGCGTGGTCCACCGGTCGATGTCGGGATCGCCGAACGACATGAGTTTCTTGAGCGTCCCCACCTCGCGGAAGCCGTACGATTTCTTCAGCCACTCGATGGTGGCGGGGCGGTCGGAGTTCGTGACGACCTTCTTGACTCCGAGGCGATGCATCGCTTCGAGCCGGGTGTTCTGGAGCGCTTTGCCGACGCCCGAGCCCTGGAGATCGGGAAGAACACCGAGCAGCGTGGTCTTGCCGACGGTTTGCGAGAGGATCGCATAGCCCGCGGCGCCGATTACGCGTCCCTCTTTTCGCGCGACGAAGTACATCGACAGGTCCATCGTCTCCATTTCGGGCGAAGGGACATGATGCATGTTCCAGGGACGCATGACCTCGAGGATGGCCTCGCGGTCCTCGGGCCGGGCTTTCTCAATCCGAATCGAATCGTCCATTGTTTGTCTCGTTTCTTGTGATGGAATATACGTGCAGCCAAAAAAAGTCGTGAATGCGGAGGTCGCGCCACATCTCGGCGTAGCGCAGCCACTGCGAATTCTGAACCACGTAAATCGAATCGTTGATGGGAGCGGGAAACGAAGCGGGCGAAACCGCGACCGGGCGAGGGAGCTGCGCGCCCGTCTCGGGGTCGCGTAGCAAAAGCAGAGCGAAGAAGGCCTCGATCGTCGGGGTCCGAGCGGGATCGTACAGAATCCGTGCGTAAGGCGGACGCGGGTCCGAATAATACACGCGGTAGAAGTCGATGAAACTCTGCGAGCAACCGTAGATCTGGACCGCCGCGCCCACGCCCAACAGCCAGACCGCGACGAAGCGCCGACCCCGCGTCCACCGGTCCGCCAGCCACATGGCGATCGGGATCGCGAGGAGGGCGTGGATCTGAACGATGTGGCGCGGTCCCCAACACCAGCCGCCCGTCCAGTTGCGCCAGGCGCTCTGGAAGAGGAGGAACAGCACGACGGCGAGAAGAAGGGCGAGCCCGAAGACGGGCCGTTTCCGCACCATGGGGCCGAACCCCCACAAGCCGAGGACCAGGCCCGGAGAGAAAAAGAACATCCCTTTGCCGACGCTGAAGAGGAAGCCGTAGAGTCCCGCCAGGATCGGAGTCGAGAACGCAATGCCCTCGGGCTGGTCGCTGTAGGCCGAGGCGAAGGGACTCCCGAAGTGAAGTGTGTTGAGGAGGAGAACGAGGCCTCCGGCGACGACGACGGGAATCGCGAAAACGGTCAGGCGAAGATAGACCTTGCGCTGGACCGCGTGTCTCGCCGCTTCGCGCCATAGGCGACGCTCCGCACCTTCTCCGTTGCGGGTGCGAAGGTCGCCCCAGACGACGAGCGGGGCGAGCGGCGCGAGAAGGACAACCGAGTCGAGTCGAACCAGACAGGCGTATGCGGCGGCGATCCCCGCGAAGAGGGGCAGCGTCGAGCTGCCGAGTCCTTCGCGCCCGCACGCGCAGGAATGAAGGCATCCGCAGGCGAGGGGCTCGGGCCCCTCCTCGGTCTCATTTCGCTCGGGGGAGAGCGGTGAGGGGACGAAGTATCGGGCGAGCATTTCGAAAGCGAGAATCAGGCAGAGCGTCGCCAGCGGTTCGGTGAAGAACGTTCGGGCGTGAGGCCAAGCCGCCGATCCCGCGCCCCACATCAGCGCCGCGAGCCATGCGGCGCGTTCCGACCCGCCGAGGCGTCGCGCCAGGAGGAAGAGAAACGTTCCCGTCAGCGCCGTGACGAAAAGGTTGAACGAGGACACGGCGAAACGACAGGCCGTCTCTCGCGCCAGCTCGGACGGAGGCTCGTCGGGCGAGACCGGAGGATAGTCGGTCCTCATCGCGCTTCGCAGCGCGACCCATTTCTCGGCTGGGACGACGCGCGCGAGTCCCCGCCCGAGCCAGTAGAAAGGGATCGCGGCGACAGGTTGTCCGACGCCGTACTGGGCGTACTCGAGGCCGTCGGTCCCGGTTCGAGTGGCGAAGCCGGAGAGCGACTCGATGTCGAGCGCGCCGCGGGTGGCCAGCGACTCGGTTGTGCGAAAGAGGATTTCCTCATCGGGCGAATAGAGATGTCCGCCCAAAGTGAGGAGATAGAGAAGCGCGAGAAACAGGAAAATGCTCGGTGCATGACGCATGCGACGGGTGGCCTCTCCTCTTTTCCTTTCCTATTCGAACCGAACCCAGTCGAGCTCGACCGGGACGCGGCTCCCGCCGTCATCGCAGCGGACTTCCATCAAGTAGTCGCCCGCCGGGACCTCGAAGGGAGCGGAGAATTCCTTCCGGTACTCCGCGAAGATCTTTATCGGTTGGGAAGAAAGCACTTGTTCCCTGTCGGCGATGTTCAAGAGGTGAACGGCGATGAATCCGTTCCCGGGGTTCGTCTTGTCGCGCGGATGTCCCCGGCGGGCGTGCAGTACGACGCGGCTCGCGCTCGACGGCAAACCGATCCGGGTCACGAGAGACCCGGGTTCGAGGAAGACGACGCCCGCCCCGTCGCCGATTCCCACGTCGCGCGTCGGGTTCATCCCCAGTGCAAATACCGTCTTGTCTTCGGTCTGGCGGGAAGGGGTGGGGTCGGTCGTGGGCGTGCGACGCAGGACGACGTTGCCGTTGTGGTTATACACATCCAGGTAGAAGTTGCCGTTGGAGAACGACTGCACGAGCTCCGTCCGGGCGAAACGGGCGTGATAGTCGTCGAGCAGCTCTTCCTTGTCTTGCGCGAAGAAGAGAGCGTACCGATCCGATGTCAGGATGTATTCGGCTCCCGACTCCTGGAGTTTGGACCACGCGGCGCCGAGGTGGTTGAACGGAACCAGGCGGAAACGGGAATCGAGCGTTTGCGGCGCGAAATGGAGTTCGCGCGCGACGGCGATAACCGCGTCCTCCCGGATGTTGGCGTCGATCCAGCGGGCCATGTCGAGCCGCGAGTCGGGTTGCCTCAACGCCGCCATCTCGCGCCGATAGGGTCCGATCTGCGGCGCGATGCAGAGGACGAGGAGTACGACGACGAGGCCGGTTCGTACCCCGAGACGCCGGCCGCCCAGCCGTCGAGCGATCGAGGCGATTCCGCATCCCGCCGGCACCAGGAGGAGGGCGAGGCACGGCAGGGCATATCGGGGGAAGTAGACCTTCTGCCTCGTCATCAATGCCACGTAGGCGATGCAGAACACCCAGACCGCCAGACCCTTGCGCCAACCGAACCCGCGCGCCGGAACGACGCCCAACATCGCGAAAATCAGGATCGGCGCTCCCCGTCCACCCTGCCACGCCTCGCGCAGGTATTTCCCGAGCGCCTCGCCGGCCGAGGCCACGTGGCCGCCTCCGTGTGCGCCGGTCAAGAATCGCGAGAATTGCGAGCTCAGACCGTGAATGAACATCAGAGGATCGGACAGCGCCATCGGGCATCCGGCCAGGAAGCCGAGCGGAACGCCCAAGATCGACGCGGCGAGCGGCACGCCCCAGAACCTACGGCGGCGCGTGTTGAAGAGATGCAGGACGAGAGGGACGAGCACGACCGGATACATGTTGTACTTCGTCGCGACGCACAGGCCGCAGAACAGTCCGCAGACGAAATAGCGTCCCGCGGAAGGAGGCCGGGCGAACAACCCGAGCGAAATCCACGCGGCCAGAAGAACGAAGAAGACCGCCGGGACCTCGGGGGTCGCGAAGTGGGAATGCAGAAGGTGCGGCGAGTAGCCCGCGAGGAGCGCGGCCGACGCGATGCCCGCCCACGGGCCGGCGATGCGACGCGCGACCAAGCCCGCCAAGACAACCGTCATCGCCCCGAAGATCGCGGTCAATCGGCGGCCGTTTTCATAGAAGAACGGATAGGGGCAATCCCACTTATAGAGCGTGTCGTCGCCCGAGCGTATGGCGAAGACGTTTTCAATCTCGCCCCGGCTCATCGCGCCGGAAAGGGAAAACGTCCCGCGGACGGCATGGAGGTAGTGGGGAAGAGTGGGCCATTGCCAAAAGTGAGGATTCAGATCGTTGTTGCGGATGACGCGCAACGCGGGCGTGAGCAGGAACGGCTCGTCCCAGTGGTGCAAGTAGGGCAGACCGAAATCGCATCCCTCCAGACGCGGCGCCAGAGACGCGAGCGCCGTGAGGAAGAGACCGAGTGCGAACCACGAAAGCCTGAGATTCAGGAACGGCAGGTCGATCCAACGACGGCGAACGAGAAGCATTCTGTTCTTTGCCAACGCGACGCCTTCCTTGTCGATCGACCGTCGCGATCGATCGCGCGCTCTTTCATTCGCTTGTCAGCCGACGGAGGATTCTCTTTGAGGCGGTTCTTCGACGTTGTCGGCCGGCGCCTCTCGCGCGTTGAGGATTCGCTGCGCGGCCTCCTCGGGCGCGACGGGATTGATGTAGAAACCGGTTCCCCACTCGAAACCGGCCGAGTGCGTCAGACGAGGGATCAACTCGATGTGCCAATGGAAATGGGGCGACGTCCTGTCCGAGAAAGGCGTCGTGTGGATCACGTAGTTGAAGTCCGGGTCCGACAGCGCCGTCCGAAAACGCATCAACAGGTCCTTGAGGATCGCGGCGAGACTCCGGACTTCGCCGATCTGGATGTCGGTGAAAGACGACTCGTGATTCCGCGGCAGAATCCACGTCTCGAACGGGAATCTCGACGCGAAAGGGTGAAAGGCGATGAACAAATCGTTCTCGCCCACCACGCGAAGTCGGTCGCGCTGTTCCTGATGAATCACGTCGCAGAACACGCAACGCTCCTTGTAGCGGAAATACTCCTCCGCCCCATTGAGTTCCTCCTGAACGCGCTTGGGGACGATGGGGAGCGCGATGATTTGCGAGTGGGCGTGGGCGAGAGTGGCTCCCGCCTGAGGGCCTTGGTTCTTGAAGACGAGGACGTACCGGAACCGCAGATCGCGCTGGAGGTCGATCATCCGCTCGCGATAGGCCCAGAAAACCTCCTCGATCTGCCGCGAAGGCATGTCGGCCATGCTCGCGTCGTGCGAAGGCGCCTCGATCACCACCTCGTGCGCGCCGACGCCGTTCATCATATCGAACATTCCCTCGCCCGCGCGTCGAACGTTGCCCAGCACGTCGACGGCGGGGAACTTGTTGGGAACCACCCGCACCCACCAACCCGCGCGGTCGGGCTGAGAATCGCGTTTTCGGAAGGCCAGGATTTCAGGCGGGGTCAGATGTTCGTTGCCGTCGCAAAAGGGGCAGACGTCGGGTTCCTTGAGCACGATCTCGGTGAAGATCGTCGATGGGCGCCGACTGCGCTCCGCGGCCACAATAACCCACCGGCCGATAACGGGATCTCTGCGCAGATCCGACATTACGTCTCCTACTCGAAGTCGAACTTGCCGTCGCCGTTTCCGTCCACCATGATGGGAGGGGTGGCGGCGAACACGCGGAACGATTCGTTCTGGACCCGGCTGAGAACCGGCTCGATCGGCAATCCCTGGACTCGGATCGAGAAGAACATGTCCCTGACGCCGGAGGACTTCTTGCTTTTGCCCATCGCCCAAACATACGGCGCGCGCGACTTCTCGTCGAAGGGATAGCGCAACACCTCCTCGCCCGGAGTCACCATGATCTGCCGAGGATACCGCCTCAGGCTCTCGTTGAGGCGGATATCGCGGACGCGCACCCAGGGCGCGGCGCTCACTCGCATCGAATGGACGATCTCCCCGTTGTGCGCGGTCACGGTGCGCGTGGGAACGGCGTCGTCGATCTTCTGCTCGATGATGGGGCCGTTGGACAGGAAGTACTGCCCGCTGCGGATCAGCTTTGCAAGGCGGCTCTCGGAGACCCTGCGGGGAGATTCTTCGCCCGTCAGGACGTAGAGCCGCGGATAGCCCGGTTCGTTGAAATAGAGCGACGTGCAGCGGCTCGACGCCACAGGGAGCTTCGGATAACCGGCGTACGTGAAGGATTCCATCGTCTCCCAGGCCGCGTCGTTCATCCGCCAGTTCTTGCCGGCGGCGACCTCCAACGCATCGAAATCCATGGAGAAGTCTTTGGCGAACGGCGACTCGGCCGTTCTTGAATTCACCTGGTAGTACTGAAGGTAGCTCATGTCGATCGCCACGGGGTCCGTGACGCAAATCAGGATTTCCGGACAAAGCTTGCGAACCGCCGCGAAGAAATCCTCCGGGCTCGAGTCGGGTCCGGCCAGCCGGTCGATCTGGTCCTGGGTCGCGTTGAAGAGCGGGAAAAGGAAGAACTCCCCGAACAGACGCGGGTACTGATAGGAAAGATGCACGCCGCGCGAGGCGCGTATGAAGTTTTCAAGACCCTGCGAGGCGATGGCGTCGTCCAGGTCCGTCACACGGTTCAGATCGCCCGAGATCAGCCATTCGACGCCCTCTCCCGCGGCGGCCAGGACGAGGTCTTTCGCCGACACGCGCGAGCTGGGACTGATCTCGGTCGCCACGTCCAAGTCCACGGAAATCATCCCCTTGGCCGGAGCGATTCTTTTCAAATCGGCCTTGAGTCTCTGAGAACCTCCCAACGGGATTCGTATCGTCTTCTCGACCACCTCGTATTCGGGGCCCGCGCTGAAAATGCACTTGAAGTTCCCGCCCGCGATGGCGACCTCGTTCCAACCCGGCGCCAGGTAGGCCACGTTCCGAGCCCCCGAGGCTTTCCAATCGGGACCCAGATACAACTCACGCGTCGGAGGAATGGGCTCGAACCGAACCTTGCCCGGGATCGGCTTCTTGGTGTCGGCGTCCGAGATCGAGAACACGCCCTTGCCGGGCGGATCCTGGCGGTTGTTGTAAGTGGTTATCCGACCGGCTCGAATCTTGAACGATGTCTGCTGTCCGAACGGCATGGCGAGCCGTCCGGGACCGGTAGTTTTCAGCACGTACTCTCCCACGGGCAAGGCGATGCGGTAATAGCCCTGCTCGTTCGGACGCGTGATGGCGAACGCCACGGGGTAGGTGGATTTCTTCTTCGTCGTTTCTTCCTCTTGAGACCTCGCTTTTTCGTCGCGAAGCATCATGCGGATTTCGACCTGAACGTCGCTGACCGGCTCCTCTTCGTCTCCCTCGGTGACGCGGCCTTCGAGAACGCCCGAGGGGATCTTCTTGAGGGAGAGAAGGTACTCGAGTATCGGAGCCATGTCTCCAGCCGAGACAATGCACGTTCGGATGGACTGGAGAGTCCGCCCGGGAGGAACCTTCCCTCGCGCATAGGAATGCGCGCCGGTGTTCATGACGAGAGGCGAAACCGAGATCGGGTTGGACTGTCCGTTCACGATGCCCAGACAGAAGTCGTCCAGCGTTCCGCACACCCAAAGAGTCTTCAAATGGGTCTGGTCGGTGTACTTTGGAATGCCATAGGCGCCCACAAAGGGAGGAAGAGTCCCCCAACAGACGCGATCGACGATATTTATCTGCACCGTTTGCGTCGTCAGATTCGTGCAGTGTGTGGCCACGACCAGGCGCGGCTTGGCCGGTTCGGCGTACATGATTGTGCGGACCGCGAAACCCTTGATTCCCTTCACGTCGCCCTCGAGAAGCAAATACGCGGGAGCGTTGCCGCCGCCGGAGTGCGTCTCGTGGATCGAAATGCGATCGTATTGGACCGGCTCGAATTTCCCGTCGATTCCGATGTAGTTGGCGATCCCCCCGATCGAGTCCCACATCTGATCGCGCAACGCGACGTCTACGATGCCCCCGCCCCCCGGAACGCCTCCGCCGCCCTCGCGTTTCTCGTTGCGAACGATCGCGCGGATCCATTCGTTCTCCACGATATAGTCGCCGATGTCGCCGCTGGCCCAAGGGCCTCCCGGGAGCTCGTCGCGTCGAACCACCCGGGCGACGCGAGTGCCCAGTCGGCTCGCCGCGTCCGACTGGGCGACGAACGTCTCGGGCGTGAGTTCCCCCGGCATCAGGAAACTCTGTAGAGTTTCGGTTGTCTCGGACTGCCCGGTATCGGATTCCTCCGCATCGCTCTGGGGGGACGCGGCAATCACGGAGCCCACAAGAAGAAAACTCAGAATGCCGTTCAAGAAGAACAATCGTCTCATCGTCTGCTTCTCTCACTCCTCGTGCGTGCTTGGTCTCGACTCTATTCGAATGCAGGGGAAGCGGTTCGCTCTCTTCGCAATCCCGCAAGTCACCTATCCATACCATAGTCCAGATCGCCGGACGCCGCCTCCCCGCGACCGAGATCGGGGCGCAACGTCGCGGACGATTCGGTCCCGTCCTCGGACCGCAGACCCGTCTCGATGAACTCCTTGCCCCGTCTCGCGGCGCCCTCGAGTCGGTCCATCATCCCCACCAGCTTCTCCAGCTCTTCCGGGACCTGTTCTCCCTTCTCGCGGGCCTTGGCGATGAGGGAATCGCTCTGCTTGACCAGGTCGCTCCAATACTTCTTGGCCGAGCCGCCGGCCTCCTCGCGTCGCGCCACCAGCTTCTCGCGCAGTTCCGCCAGACGCTTCTGGTCCTCACCCGATCGGCGGAATTCCTCCCATCGCTCCTGAATCTCCGCCGCCTCGTCGCGAAGAGTCCGAAGGATCTCGTCCGGCGGGGTCCGGACGATCCGGCGTCCTTGCTCGCCCAGGCGCTCGAGATCGCCTCCTTCTCTGAAGACGCGCGCCCGGTTATGCCAGAGCCAGACGGCGCCGATCGCCGCGGCAACCAAAAACAAAAACACGCCGCATCCGAACTGCCTGCGCCAGAAGGATCGGCGGCGCTTGCTCTTCTCGATCTCCCTCAGCTGTTCTTCGAACACCGAAGGATCGGGACTCATGGTTGTGTCCTTGCGGAAAGCATGTAGCGACGCGCCAGACGAAGCACCGCGTTCTTGTCTATCCGCATCTTGACGACGATGCTCTGCCCCTCGCCCTCCCTCACCTCGACCGGGTCCAACTGGCCGATCATCCCGCGGAACTTCGATAGAAAACGGGGACTCGTCAGGGTCAGATCCTCGACCCGCGTCCGCTCGTCGATCTTCATTTCCAGCATCGAGGCCCAAATCTTCTCGCGCGCTTCGCCGATCGCCGCCTCGCGGGCCATCTCGCGCCCGACACCGACCTCGCGCCACGGCGGACAAAGCCCCAGGCCGGTCTCCTCCTGCCAGTCCACCGGGCCGTGCGAGGCGCACCCGCCCGCCAGCAACATGATGAACGCGAGAGTGAGAATTCGTGACTGCATTCTCAAATCCAGGAATCGGGAAAGGCGACCGCTCCGGGGACGCAGCCACCCGATCGGAGCGAAGGCCCGTGTGGAACAAGAAACATACAGATCGTTGGGCGTAACGTCCAGCTTAATCTCCGATCTCCGCCCGCATGGGTGCAACCCACCATTTTGAAAACCCCACCGCCGACTTCATGTCGGTGGGGCGCTGATTATGCTCCGGAACGGTGCGAATTACGTCCCTTTCCTCCCCCTCCTCTTCCTCCCCGCCAGCGAGGAGGAAGAGGAGAGGGGGGGAGAAAAAACGAACTCGGCACAACTGGAGCAGAACCACCGCTCCACCGGTGTGAAACCGGTGGGGGCGAGGAATCGCGGCGCAGAACAGATTCTTCAGAATGGCCGGTCGCACCCCACCCGCATGAAATCGGCGGCTTTCCCATTCAATTGACATCGCCCTGCCCTTTCGGCTAGGTTGTTCGAGAGACGGACTGGGCGCCGGGCGGGCGTGGCGTTCGAGGTCCGCGCCCCGTTCGATTAAGAGCCTGCGCCGTCCGGTCTTCGACACACGTCGTTCCTCCCGCCGGGCGGGAGATGAAAGCGATCTTCTTGTGAGCGAGCCGCTCGAATCCGGGTCCTCCGAGGTCGCCGCCGGGAAGTCCCGCGACCGCCGGGCGGCCCTGTGCGTCGGCCTCTCTCTCTTCGCGTTCTATCTCCTCACGACCTCGGCGCGGAGTCCCTGCGGCGACGAGTACGAGTATGCCGGCGTCGCCATGAACCTGGTGGCGCACCGCCGTCCGGTCGTCACCGTTGCCCGGAACGGTCCGGACGGCCGTCCCACCCATGCCTTCGAGTACTCGAAGTTCCCTTTGGGACAGAGTGTTCTCCTCTTGCCCTTCGCGTGGGCGGCCACGGCGCTTTCGAGCGCGCCTTCCGGCGCGCGTCCCGCCTTCGGCATCCTTGCCTTCAACGCCCTGCCCGCCGCCGAATGCGCGGCCATCGGGACACTCGTTTTTCTGCTGTTTCGACTCTCCGGGCGGCGAGCGCGAAAACTCCGTCTGACGCG
The DNA here is from genome assembly GCA_016931035.1 of Candidatus Sumerlaeota bacterium. Lineage (GTDB taxonomy): Bacteria > Sumerlaeota > Sumerlaeia > UBA8349 > UBA8349 > JAFGFN01. The sequence goes on along the minus strand of JAFGFN010000089.1, from coordinate 40,659 downwards.
CGGTCAATCCGCGCTCGCGTCTCTCGTCACTGGCGGCGCGACGCAGCTCTGGCCTTCCGCCTCGACCCTGTTCGCCGACACGAGCGGGGCGCTTCTCCTCACGGCAAGCGTCTACGGACTGGCGCGCTTTCGCTATCGTCGCGGCGCGACTTTTCTTTGGGGCGTGGCGGCGGCCTGGTCGGTCGCCCTCGCGTTTCTCTGTAAAAGCATGTTCGCGCTCGTCTGGCCGGCCGTCGCGGTCTACGGCGTCTGGGCGCTTATCGAGCGGCGCCGAACCGACCCGAAAACCCTCGGCCGCGTGCGTCTCGCCTCGACGTTGGCGCTCGCGGTCTTGCCGTTCGTTCTGGCCGCGACCGCCCAGCTCGCCTGGAACCACGCGCGGTACGGCTCGCCGTGGACTTCGGGTTATCATCGGGCAAGAGACGGCGATTTCGGTTTCAACACGCCTCTGTGGGTCGGTCTCTACGGCATCTTCCTGAGCAGCGGCCGCAGCTTCTTTCTCTATTCGCCCCTCTGTCTTCTCGGACTTTTCGGACTGAGATCCTTCTGGCGGCACGCTCGGGCCGAGACGATTCTCCTCCTGGGAATGTCGGCGCCTTTGACGCTGGCCTACGCCAAGTGGTGGGCCTGGTACGCTGGGATCGAATGGGGTGCGCGGTTCTTCCTATTCCTCGTGCCGTTCCTCGCCTGGACCTCGGCCCCGGTCTGGCGAAAGATCTTCTCGTATCGTCCTCGCGCCTTCGAGCGCTACGGCCGGAAGACGGCGGCGACGCTCCTGATTGCCGTCTCGGCGGCGATCCAGATACCGGGAGTCGCGCTTCACCCCGCCGCGTATTGGCAGATGACTCTGTCCGAGGCTCGGATTCTCGAACATCCCATTTACCAGAAGGGCGTGTGGGAGATCCGCGACGACATGTTCCTAGTGCATTTCGTTCCCGAGTTCTCGCCCGTCGTCGGACAAACCTGGATGTTGTGGGCAACGCTTAACCGCGATCGTCTCGACGACGCGGCGCTCTCACGGTCGATCCCGTGGCGACTGCTCAACCCGAAGTGGACCCCCGCGCGCGTGAAGCCCTATTTGGTTACCGACGTGTGGCTATGGAACGAGTGGAGACGGCCGGGCGTCTCGAAAGCCTGGCTCGCCGCCGCGGCGGGCGTTCTCGCTTCGCTCCTCGCAATCGGACTGCTCGGACTATGGTCGTCGGTACGCTCGTTCAAGAGACCGTCTTTTGACCTTGCCTCGGGACGAGGGAATTCGGAATAATCGGGTGAGCGCCGTACCCGGGACCCCGAACGACGCGTCCCACTCCTTCCGAGAGGAAAAGCATTTGCCCGCTCCGCGCGAAGAAGCCGTCTTTGAACTGGTTGTGGACGAGAAGGGCGAGAGAGGCTGGCGTTGGTTTGTCGGCCTTCTCCCGTTCGATCTGCACCTGCTCCGCAACCTGGGGCGTCTGGGGCAGAATCGCTTCCTGCTCTACGCTCTCACCGTGCGCGGAATTCGCGCCCGCTACAAGCAGTCGCTCCTCGGGGTGGGATGGGCGCTCATGACCCCCGCCGCGATGACCGCCGTTTTCGTCTATCTCTACTCTCTAGTCCAATTCGACCAGCGCAAACAGTTTCCCTGTCCGCCCGCGCTCTATCTTCTCTTCACTCTTTCGTTCTGGAGCTTCTTCACCAAGGCCGTGACGAACGGATCGACCTCGCTCGTTTCGAACATGGACCTGGTGACGAAGGTCTATTTCCCGCGCGAAGTGCTCCCGATTTCGTCGGCTCTGATGAACCTGGTGGATTGGGTTCTCGCTTTCGGCATGTACGTCGTCGTCGCGGCGGGATTCACGTTTCTCGTCCCTTCGGCCAAGACGCACTTCGCCGCAGCCTACCCATTTCTGCCTCACGCGGGATGGCTCTGGCTCCCGGTCCTTCTGGCCGTGCACTTGCTGTTCATTCTAGGGCTGGTCTTCGTTGCTTCGGCCATGCAGGTCTATTTTCGCGACGTCGGGCACCTCGTCAACCTCGGGCTCTTTCTCTGGCTCGTCATCACGCCGGTTCTCTACCCCCTGCGCGCTTTCGCGGGCGGTCGCTATACGATGCTCATCAACATCAACCCGATGACGGGCATCATCGACGGATACCGGCTGGCCCTCATATCGCGCATGAACCCGTGGGACAAACACGTGATCGCCTCCGCCTTGGTCGCGATCGTGTTGTTCCTGGTCGGGTATTGCTTCTTCAAGCACGAGGAACGCCATTTCGCCGACGCGGTATAGGCGATTCTCGATCTCGGATGGCGGAACGCGCGAACATGGAACGGGTGGTCTTCGACAACGTCTGGAAAATGTACGACCGGGTCTATGGGTCGAGCCGGTTCCGCAGGCTCCTGGCCACCCTGACGGGGCGCGACCCGTCGCGCAACGAGTTCTGGGCTCTGCGCGACGTCTCGTTCCGTCTGGCCGAGGGACAAAGCCTCGGCGTCATCGGCCCGAACGGCTCGGGCAAAACGACGATCCTGCGCATCCTGTCGGGGATTTCCTACATCACCCAGGGACACGTTCGCGTGCGCGGCACCACTTCGGCCCTGATCGCTCTGGGCGCGGGCTTTCACCCCGAGCTCACGGGACGCGAGAACGTGTACCTGAACGGTTCGATCCTCGGTCTCAAACGCGCGGAAATTCACGGCTACTTCGACGACATCGTCGAGTTCGCCGACATCGGCGACTACATCGACGCGCCCGTCAAACGCTACAGCTCGGGCATGTTCGTTCGGCTCGGATTCGCCGTCGCCGCGCAGATCCGCCCCGACGTCCTCCTGGTAGACGAGGTCCTGGCCGTGGGCGACGCCCGCTTCCAGGCCCGCTGCCACGAACGCATCCGCGAGCTGCGCGAGCAAGGGGCAATCGTCATCCTCGTCTCGCACGACCTGTGGGCCGTGCGCCAATCGTGCCAACAGGGACTCTTCATCAAGCACGGGAGCATACGCGAGGCGGGACCGATCATCGACGTGATCGACGCCTACAACCGGTCGATTCAACAGGAATCCATCGAGAAGATGATTCACGAGGAGGGAGAGCGAGGAGAGCCCGGAACGTGCGCGTGCGATCTCGAGTTCCTCGACGCGCAAGGAGAGAAAGTCTCGGAGATCCCTCTCGGCCAACCCGTGACGATCCGTTTGATGTACGACTGCGACGAGCCGGTGCGGCGTCCGTGCCTGGTCGTGATGGTGGCCGCGCACCACGGCCCCTGCGCCACGGTGCTCCGAAGCCGCAAGGAGAACTGGCGCGTGGACGAGCTGTCGGGCACGGGCCACGTCGACCTGACGATCGACAGTTTGAGGCTCAATCCGGGCCGCTACGCCGTGCAATTCCTCATCAAGGACGAGGGCGACATGGTCGCCCACGCCGTCAGCCGCTTTCGCGAACTCTACGTCCGAACGCCCCACGCCGACTGGTGCTACGAAAACTGCGTCTACGTGCCCGACGCGCGTTGGTCGGATCCCGCACCCCACGACGAGTAGGCCTCGCGCACGAACATGGATGGTCCCTGCTCAACCCTTCAACCTTTGGGCGATACTCCGTTCAACTACACGGACATCAACGCGGATCGATTCGTTCAGTACTACCGGCAAGTCGACTATGCTCTTCGTTCTGCGCCGCGCAAGGTCCTGGAGATCGGGCCGGGCGACCACACGGTGACGGACTATCTGAGGCGCAAGGGCGTCGAGGTCAAGACGTTCGACAACGAGTCGGCGCTACACCCGGACTACTTTGGCGATATGCGCAAGGCGTGGCCGTTCGACGAGGAGTTCGACGTGATTCTCGCCTCGAAAGTGTTCGAGCACGTCAAGTTCCACTATCTGGACGGCATCCTGGCCGAGGCGTCGAAGAAACTCCGAGCGGGGGGACACATGATCGTGGCCCTCCCGTACAGCACGATCCGTCTGTTTCCGCACCGCTGCACCTATGGGCGGTTCGTTTCATGCGATGGACGGGTTCTGACCGGCATCCCCTTCAGTTGGGTCCAGAGGATTGTGACCGTAGTGCGGGGCGTCTATCGGTTTGTGGTGTTGCGCTACACGTGGAAAGGATCGTTCCGCTACTATCGGATTCAGGAGGCGCCCGACGATCGATTCGATGTGCACCATTGGGATTTGGGGTATCGTCCGACGACGCCGAAGGACGCGCGGCGCGTGTTCGAGAAGCACTTCGACGTTCTGGAAGAGAAGCGGTTCGTCCGGCTCAACACGATGTACTTCGTCTTACAGAAGACCGAATGAGTTGCCGCGTGGGAAGCGGGGGAAACGCGACCCACACGGCATGGAATAACCTCTCTATGACCTCGAACGATGGACGGCGCGCGCCGCTCATCGCGCTCACTTCTGGAAGTTGACGATCGCGGCGAACGAGTCGGGCTTGAGCGCCGCGCCGCCCACCAGCGCGCCGTCGATATCGGTCTGCCCCATCAGCTCCTTCACGTTGTCCGCCTTCACCGATCCGCCGTACTGAATCCGCACCGCATCGGCCACGTCCTGTCCGTAGAGTTCGACCAGGAGCGCGCGGATCGTGGCGTGGACTTCCTGCGCCTGGGCGGGCGTGGCGACTTTGCCCGTGCCGATGGCCCAGACCGGTTCGTAGGCCAGGACGGTCGTCCGGACCTTGTCGGCGGGGAGGTCTTTGAGGCAGCCGCGCAGCTGCGTCTCGACCACCTGGGTGGTCTTGCCCGCTTCGCGTTCTTCGAGAAGTTCGCCGCAGCAGACGATCGGGGTGAGGCCGTGCTTGTAGAGCGCCTGCGCCTTCTTGTTGATCTTCTCGTCGGTCTCGCCGAAGAACTGGCGGCGTTCCGAGTGACCGACGATGCAGTACGCGCACCCGGCGGCCTTGAGCATCGGCACCGCGATCTCGCCCGTGAACGCGCCCGAGTCCTCCCAATAGCAGTTCTGGGCGGCGACGGCGATGTTCGTGCCCTGGGCGGCCTCGACGACGGCGGGGATCGAGGTGAAGACCGGACCCACGACCACGTCCACGTCGGTCGAGTCCTTGACCGACGGGATCAGGGCCTTGACCAAGTCGGCCGACGCCTGGGCGTCGAGATGCATCTTCCAGTTTCCGGCAAGAATGTAACGTCTCATTGCAATATCCTTTCCGTTCCGCGATGCGGTGGTTCGACACGTTCAAACGGTATGGAAGCGAAGGCGGCGAGTTTTTTCAACAAGTTTCGTCGGGTTTGCCTCGGTCGCCCATGGCGGCGAAGCCGATCGCGACGAGACATCCCCACGTCAAGAGAGCGGCGCAGGTATAGGAGAGAGTGGTTGCCATCTGCTCCTGATTCTTCCTGACCAGGTACGAGCGATCCTTCACGACGGCGTCGTACGACGAGATCTCGCAGCTGTAGAACGAAACCGAGAAGAAGCCCGTCAGCGCGGGCACGACGACGCCGAACAAGAACAGCCTCCGATAAACGCGCCCGAGCCGTCCGCCGGGCGCGACGCGGGTGAGGGCGAAGAAGCTGCGTCTGAGCAGCGCATAGGTGGCCAAGGCGAGCACGACGCACGCGCCGCCCACGACGAAGTACGAGACGACGAGATACTGGTCGTTAGACATTCTTGCGCCTGAGCACGGCCACGAAAATCGTGATCGCAATGAGATACCCGGTCAGGAAGAGACAGATCAGTCCGAAGACCCCGGAGAGATTCTCGGCGATCTTCCAGACGTATTCCATGACATGAGCGTTCTTATCGAGGGAGATCCGTTCTCCCACCGTCCCTGATAGCGCGATGAAGATCGCTCCGATGGCCAGAAGCCGCAGATAAAAGGTCGTGCAGGCCGGAATCTTGGCCGCCTCGTCGAGCATCTCGCTAAGACTCTTGCGCAAGAGCGAGAAGGCGATCAGGGCGACGAGAAGCCCGGATAGAACCAGCGCCGCGAAACAGCAGATATCGTTGAGCATTTCTTCCTGCCTCCTCTGTATTCACAGTCCCGAAACAACGCCAACCGCTTCCGGAATTCCAACTACGACAAACTCAAGGGTCCCGAGAAAGATGAGACTACAGCCGGGCGTCGTTTTCAAGAGGTTTCGCGCCGCCGGTCTGGGGGAGGACGGGATACTGCTATCCTATGATCGGCGGCATAGGTGTAGCCACGGGCGTAAGCCCGTGGAAAGAGACGGTTCTTCTCCCAAGAGCCCCCGCAGGAGGCGGTATGGAATTCTGCGAGTTACCTCCGGGACACGACACTACAATCTATCTCAAGAACCTCTGAGAGAGAGGAATCCCCCACGGACTGACGCGGATTCAACACGGATTCTCAGAAACAGGAAGGGACAGATTCCCGAGTCCTCTTTTCGATCCGTGTTCATCCGTGCAAATCCGTGGCTCACTCCTTCTGTCTTCGCGTCGTTGGCGTGTTTCGTCAGCAGGAACCCTGTCGCGGTCACGCACTTGGCGACTTCGCCTCATCCGCTTGCCCTGTACCCGCGATCGATCCTGATCCTGTCGGTGTTGTCCGGGCCTCAAGATCAAACGCACGTATTCCCAGCGACCGTACGAGCGAGTCTTCCGACTGGAAAAGGGTGTAGTGGTTTATGTTGTAATCCTCGAGTTGCCGGAGCGCGGCTATTCGATCAGATCTGGGGAATGTAATCTTGATGAGAACATCCTGAATGACGATAGAATGCGGAGGCGGTTCAGAGTGATGCGAACAGAAGTAATAGGTCTTCCTTTCTTCGTCCCACCTTGTCGAAAACGTGTACCGAGCCTTTTGAGCGAAATGACGGATGTCCGTTGTGACATACGGCCCTGTCGGCTTGATTCCGGCCCAACCGGGGCTAGCGCTTTTGCGCCCCTCCGGTGTCTCTATGAAGGCGAAAACGGAACAACGCTCGGCATCGCTCAATGGTTCCAGCGCGAAGTAGGCCGCGATATACGGCGAGCTGGTCCAGTCAAGCAACGGAGAAGGGAATCCGTGGTGACGCAAGTAAACAAGGTAATCGTAGTGCGGGAGATGCGGTCCTCGGCCTTGAGACTCCTCAATTTCCTTAACGATCTCCGGGTACGGTGGGAGTTGCCATTTCTTGCCGGTCAGAGATTCGATCTCGTTAACGACTGAGTCTGCACGTTGCAGGTAGCGCTCAATGGAGTATTCGGCATGGGTTGCTCGTTCCGTTGCTCGTTCCAGTGTGGTTTTCAGATTCCATTCGCTGTCGGGCTGTCCTCTGAAGAGGATCTCGTTCTCCAGCAATATCTGTTGTCCGTTGCATAGAATCGAGTGGGTTCCGCTTTTTGCGCGAACCTTGGCAATCGCGTTGGGGAATTCGGCCCACGAGTTGAGTTTCATCTCTTGCATTGTTTCGCTCCAGAACGAGGGTGCGGGCATCGTTGTTCGCTCATCGTCGGGTCCAAGGAGTCTCTCCGACGTTGTTCGCGAACGCTGACCAAGGTTTAGCCGCATGGATAGGATGCAACCCGGAGTTCTGAGGTGTCAAGGCCAAACAACTGAGCTATGTGGAACCAATCGGAAGAGTCTTTGACAGGATTACAGGATAAACGAGATTCGCGATATCCTGTGGATCCTGTAATCCTGTCAAACAAAGCCGTTTCTGGGTTGGCGATTACGAACCTGAGGACCGATGAAAAGCATCGGGGCCGATGAAGAGCATCGCGCCGCATGAAGAACATGAGGTCGATTACGATTACGCGCACGATCGCGAGCGCGATTGAAGAGCGTTGGGGAAAGAGAAGACCCCGCGGATCGGGTTAGGCGATGCCACGGGGTCGGATGGGTGAGTTACTTCGGAACGCCCCTGACGGGGCTAACTACAAACGTTCGTAGTGAGCACCGTGAGGCGCGTTTATCCTTAGACTCCCGAAAACGCGCTGAAGCCGCCGTCCACCGGGACGACGATCCCCGTGACGAAGCGACTCGCGTCGCTGCACAGCCAAATCGCCGTGCCGACAAGGTCCTCGTCCGAGCCGAACCGGCCCATCGGGGTGTGGGCCATGATCGTCTTGCCGCGCGCCGTGAGCTCGCCCGTCTTCTCGTCGGTCAGGAGGAAACGGTTCTGGTCGGTGAGGAAAAAGCCGGGCGCGATGGCGTTGACGCGGAGCTTGGTGTTGTATTCCTGCGCGAGATGCGTCGAAAGCCACTGCGTGAAGTTGCTCACCGCCGCCTTCGCCGCCGAGTAGCCGGGAATCCGGGTCAGGGGGCGCAGGGCGTTCATCGACGAGATGTTGAGAATGACGCCGCCCTCGGGCTTCTTGACCATTTCGCGTCCAAACGCCTGGGAGGTGAGGATCGCGCCGCCGAAAAGATTGAGGTCGATGACGCGGCGCAGGGCATCGAGCGGGAGGTCGAAGAACGAGAGATCGGGCGACGTCGTGGCCTGCTTCTGGTTCCCGCCGGCGCCGTTGACGAGGATGTCGATCCCGCCGAGTTTCTCCATGGCATCGACGCCCTTCTGGATCGATTCCATCTCGAGGACGTTCATCCCGACGCTCGACGCCTTGAACCCTTCCTTGCGAAGCGCCTCGGCCGCGGCTTCGGCGGCGTCCTCGCGCAAGTCGGCCAGGACCACCTCGGCCCCGGCCTGAGCGAACCCCCTAGCGAGGGCCTGACACAAGACGCCCGCTCCACCCGTGATGAAGGCGCGTTTGCCTTGGAGTGAGAATTCGTTGAGAGCGGACATCGAAAACTCCTTTTTTCAGGCTGGAGGCGTTAGGCTGTAGGCCGTAGGTTCAGGCGTCAATCTGCAGACTGTGGACTTGAGACTTCAGGCAACAGGCTGTCGCGAGTGTTCCCTACAGCCTCCGGTCTCAAGCCTCCGGCCTGCCTACTCGGTTTTTCCCGCTTTGAGGGCGTTGACCTTGCGCACGAGGCGCGATTCCTGCCGCGCGGCCTTGTTGCGGTGGATGATGCCCTTGCGCGAGCTGCGGCCGATCAACCGGAGCGCTCCGGGCAGGGCGGCCTCGACGCCCTGGGCATCCTCAGATTCCAGGGCCTTATTGACCTTCTTCAAGGCCGTGCGGAACTGCGATCGCGCGGCCGAGTTGCGCACTTGGCGCCTCTCGTTGGTCTTGACGCGCTTCTTGGCGGATTTCACGTTTGGCATGGAAATCGTTATCCCTTCTGAGTTTACGGGCGATGGGACGCCGTCCTGCAAGCGTCCGACGCGACTACAAAGACAGCAACAATTAGACGAAGCGCCCCAAAACGTCAAGAGAAAACCCCCGTGACGAAACGGCCAACGCGGATCGTCTCGGAATCTCAGAAAGAGGGGTCTGTTCACCCTGTCGCGACGGACCGCTAATACAACGTCCACTCGCGGGCGGAGGTGGGGGGCGGGCCGTCGAACAAGTCGGCGGACGCCTAGACCGGCGTTCCCAGACGATACTCGTCGTCCGAAGGACCAACGCCGAGGACGATCGTCTCCGTCGGCTCGGCCGACCGGTCGGCGATGGGGACGATGGTCACGGTGGTCTGGAGCGCGCCGATAGGGATCGTCGCGAACGGCGGGGAGAACGCTTCGTAGTCCGTTCCGGCTGTCGCCGTGCCCGACGCGGCCAGATTCACCTCGAGGGGGAGGTTCGCGTACCCCGTCCGGGTGACGATGAAGGAAGCGGTGTCGCCACTCTCCGACGCCGAGTCGTCCAGAACGGCGATGGAGACCGTCGGGCGGACCAGCCAGTTGAGATATTCCTCGACGTTCGTGTATCCGTCGCCGTTGCGGTCGAGGTTGCCGTCGGCGGGATCGCCCGAGTTGAGGCCGTGGGTCGTTTCCCAGTCGTCGGCCATTCCGTCGTGGTCGTCGTCTGTGGGAGGGGTTGTGGAATTGAGAGTGGGCCAACCGCCGACTTGGGTGGGCGTGTCGATGATTTGGCCCGTGCCGTCGACCACGTCGGCGAGAAGGCGGTCGTCGGCCGAGTCGCGGTTCGGGAAGACCGCGCCGGCAAAATCGAGGACGCGGTCGTAGGCGGCCAGGGCGTCGTCGGTCTGAACCGATTCGACGGCAAACTCGGGCGTGTTCTGATAGTCGGCGATTTTCTGCGCGGTCCAGCTCGTAGGGAACCGGACGAGCGTGTACGAGTCGGCGGGATAGGCGCCGTCGTAGTAGTTGCCGGTGAAGTACCCCTGGTCGTTGACCGATTCCTCGCGGAAAGCGTGTCCCAGGGTAGAGTTGACCCCGAGTTTGAGGTAATTGCCGACGTAGTTCATCTTGAGAACGGAATCCGAGTCGGCGTTGTAGCCCGCGTACGAGCCGCCCCAGTTGCAGATGACGTTGTTGCGGAAATTGAAGAGCAGCCCTTGGGGGTCGATCGAGATGGAGTTGTAGTTGCCCGGTCGGGGGCTCCGTCCGCGATGATGGCAATAGTAGTTGTGGTGATAGGTGTAGGCCGCGCCGTACGAGCCGCGGATCAAAGAACCGTAACCGTGCGCGCCCTTGTCGTGAATCGAATTGTTGAGGCTCTCGGTGATCAAGCACCACTGCACGGTCACGTTCTTGAGCGTATTCTCGCCCGAGGAGCACGAGAACGTCTCGTCGACCGACCAGCTGGCCGAGCAATGATCGAAGATCACGTGGTTCCCGACGGAAATCCAAATCGCGTCGTCTTCCTGATCCGACCGTGCGTCTCCAAGGCGCGAACGAATGAAGCGGACGACGACGTGGCTGGCCTTCACGACAATGCCGCGGTCGCGCACCGCGATGCCGTCGCCTGGGGCCGTCTGTCCGGCGATGGTGATGTAGGGATTCTGGATGTCCAGGCGCGACTGAAGGATAATCGTCCCGGACACGCGGAACACGACGATGCGCGGACCCGAAGCCTGAACCGCGGCGCGCAACGATCCCGTCCCGCTGTCGTTGAGGTTGGTGACTTCGTAAAGCGTGCCGCCTCGTCCGCCGAGCGAATCCGCGCCGAATCCCTCGGCCCCTGGGAAGGCGGGGATTTGGGCAATCGAATCGGACGAATGAACGACGAGAATCAGCGCGGCAAGGACTGCCAGACTGGCGAACTTTGTACGGCGGATCATCCAACACCTTTCGCACCCGGACCTTCTGGGCACGGGTGTCTCCGGACTTCAAAACGTGACCTCATTGTATGTCGTCGGCACGGATTGGTCCAGAAGGAATCCCCTTCCCGGAGTCCATTTCCGGAGTCCATTTCCCTGTTTCGCATTCTCGACGACTCTGCTTAGATGGAGCGACTTCGCGCCGGATAAGGGAGAGAGGGGTTCGCGACGAGCATGGAAAACGATGTGAGACAAATCGAATCGACGGATCGCGCGGCGGCGCCCGCGCCGTGGGCGTTGAAGCAACGCTCCCTGATCGACCGGATGAACGATCTGGCAACCCGGTTCGTCGAGCGCTACGTGGGGCCGGACGGCGATCTGGTGTGGCGGCGCGAGTGGCCCGGGATAGACGGGTCGGACGACGGCTACGAAGGATTCGCCGGGTTCCCGCTGTTCTACGCTCTCGGGGGAGGGAAGCGCGTCCACGGTCTCGGGCGCGAGATGTGGGAAACCGTCACGCGTCAGTTCACCCGCTACGGCCAGGTGCACAACGAATTCGATGCGCACTACGACTGGATGCACCACGGCGAGAGCAGCCTGTTGCTCTATTATCTCGGCTTGTGCGATCCGAACGACGCCGAGTTTCGTCGCCGGGCAACTCGGTTCGCCGGGATGTACATGGGGGAAAATCCGGAGGCCCGGAACTGGGACGCACGACTCAAGATGATCCGCTCGCCTCTGAACGGGAGCCGCGGTCCGCGCTTCGAGACCACGGCCGAAGACTGGTCGACCCATCGCTGGGTCTACGACATGTACCTGGCGCCCTTTGAGGATGTTCCCGGATACCCGACCGTCGAGGCGCCCTTGACGAAGCTGGCGTGGACCGACGACAAGGTGTTCGCCCAGATTCTCCCGCTCATCAACCGGCGCATGACCCGGGGCGACGTGCCGCTCAACCTCGCGGCGACCAGCCTCGCGACCCATGCCTTTCTCTACACGGGCGAGGAGAAGTATCGCGAATGGGTGCTCGAGTATCTCGACGCTTGGCGGCGGCGCGCCCAGGAGAACGGGGGGCTCCTGCCCGACAACGTGGGACTCTCGGGCAAGATCGGCGAATACAACGACGGCAAGTGGTGGGGTGGGTACTACGGATACCGATGGTCGCACGGGTGGCGGACCATCGTCGAGGCGAGCCTTATCGCCGCGTCGAACGCCGTCTTGCTGACGGGAGACTTGTCTCATCTCGATTTGCCGCGTTCGCAGCTCGATCGGATCTGGGAACAAGGCAAGACGATCGACGGCGAGTTCCAGATTCCGTATCGCTACGGCGACGCAGGATGGTTCGACTACCGGAAACCGAATTCCGGTCTCTATTTCTACCTCTATCACGTGTCGCGAAGCGAAGAGGACTGGAGGCGTTTGGAGAGAGCCTCGGATCGCGAGAGATGGCCCGAGGAGGGAACGCGCCTCGGAGGGAAATGCGCCGTCTGGGCGAATCCCGCTCCGTGGCTCGCTTATCTCGAAGGGCGCAACCCCTCGCACCCGGAGAGGATACTCGACGACACGGAACGCGAGATTCGGCGGCGTCTGGATCTGAGCGATGCCGACAATCCCGACCCGGAAACCTGGGATTGCCACCACTGGCAGCAACGCAATCCGGTCGTTACGGGGGGACTGGCCCAGCTGACATGGGGCTCGGACATGCTCTACCACGGCGGGCTGGTGTTCGCCCAGGTCCGCCATTTCGATCCCGCGAATCGACGACCCGGCCTGCCCGAGGGTGTGGCGGCGCTCGTCGAACGGGTCGATTCGGACTCGATCGCGCTCTGCCTGGCGAACACCGACTCGCGCGAGAGCCGGGACGTCGTGACTCAGGCGGGCGCGTTCGGCGAACATCGGTTTGTCAGCGCCTCGGCGATCGATGGCGATGGCAAAGAGGGGACGCGGGTCGAGATCGGCGACAAACGCCTTCTGGTTCGCCTCGCGCCCGGGTCTCAGATTCGGCTTAGGATCGAACTCGAGCGCTACGCGCATCGCCCCAGCTACGCCGTGCCGTGGTAGCGCGCTGGGAGGGTCGTCTCAATTCGGGACGTGATCCGTAAGGGTCGCGTAGTCGGTGAGCGGGGGATACTGGGGCAGCTCGCAAGCCGACGCGACGAGGAGATGCGGCTTCATGAATTCCTCGGACTCGCGGTAGTAGAGAAAGAGCCGTTCCCAAGGCAGTCGCTTCTGCTCGAACAGGTGGAGAATGTCGGGCATGAAGTTCTGGCGCGACCAGTTCTCCATCAGGATCACCTGGTTTTTCGCAACGCGAAAAACGTTGGCCAGCGATTAGTAGCAGATCATACTCGCGAAAGAATATAGAGGCCGCAGGCGTAATCCGCCAGCGAATAATCCTCGGGTCGAACATTCTCCAGGAATCGCCCGGAATCGTCGATAACGGAGAACTCTTCGAGAGTGAGTCCCGGGCAGAGTTCGGGAACTCGCGAGGGATCGGTCACGCGGTGGGCGTTGAAACAAACACGTTGACGGCCGACGGGGAGCGAGAGATAGAGTTTTCCGCCTGGAGCCACGACACGCGCCAGCTCGCGGCAGGCTTTTTCCGTCCCGCGCGGATCGAGAGGATCGCCGTAGCGACCCAGGCCGACGTGTTCGACCACGTGAAGACATGAGAGCGAATCGATCGAGCGGTCTTCGAAGGGGAGTTCGAGAACGCTCCCCCTGCGGCACTCGAGATTCTCTATCTCGACGGGCAAGGGACGGATGTCGATCGAGGTGACGGGGACGAAGACGGTCAGCCACCCCACCCAGCGATTCTCCGACCCAACGTCCGTGTGTTTGTCCGGACGGCGGTCGAGGATGCGCCGCAGTGCCCACAGACCCTGGTAGAAATAATGGCTGTCAACGGGTGTGGTCGACGAACGTTCGAACAGGCACGGGTGGCTGTCCCGCAAGCGAGGGACTTGGGTTCCCGGAAGACGCCGGTAGCGTCGCCAGTCGATCGCGTAGCGCAGGATCTGAACCGGCCAGGCGAGAACGGACGGAGCGCGGAACAGCGTGGCTCGCCACCGACGCCACGTCGTTCTCGCCGCTCGCCACGCGGCATAGCCTCGCCTCGCCCACCCGTATTGTTTGGCCCACTCCCGCAATCCGTCCTGCATTCGGTCGTACGCTCCTTAGCGGTCAAGCGCTCTTGTTTCGGTCCGAGACATCTTCAGATCCGGACAGCCGTTTACGGTGCGGGTCGTACGAGGGTGCAGTCGGCCTTTCGGCGTGGCCGGTCAAGTTCGTGATAGAATATAGATGCCGCAGGCGTAATCCGCCAGGGAGAAGTCCTCGGGCCGGACGTTTTCCAGAAATCGCCCGGGGTCGTTTCCCGACGGCGTCATCGATTCCGCGCGTTCTTCCGCGGTCGCACTCAACCGAGAATTTTCTCGTAGAGGGCAACACAATCCACGCCCATGTTTTGCCATTGTCGCTCCGCGTTTCTCTGCCGGGCCGCGACAACGAGGGCGGCGCGGCCGTCGGGCGGCATTGCGAGGGCGCGCCGCAGGGCGTCGTCGAGGCCGTTTTCGGTGTCCTCGATTGGAACGAACGCGTCTCGTGCCATGTCGATGGTCGATCCGAAGGGATACGAGATGAGGGGCGTTCCATAGCTCAGGGCCGCCCGAACGACGGCGGACGTCAAGTATCTCTTCGCGTGGTTGACCGCGAAGTCGGCCGCGCAGAACACGTCGCGGATCCGGTCGGCCGGTTGGCTCCGTCCGGTAAAGAGCCGGATTCGAGGATCGCGGCTGCCGCCCGAGACATATCTGTCTATCGTGTTTCCGGCCAGGACCAGCGAGTCCTCAGGACCGGCCACCCGAAGAAAGGCATCGCAGAGCAGGGCCGGGTTGCGATTCGGTCGGGGAGTCCCGACGAAGGCGAAGACGGTCCCCTTGCCTCTGATGCCGAGACGTTGCCGGGCTTCCGATGGCGCGACTTCAGCGCCATACACCGGTCTGTAGTCACCCAAACGGGCGACGGCATATGGTTTTTCCCCTCCGTATTCTTCGAACACGGGCGCGGCGCAGCTCTCCTCGTGGAATACGACGCCGCAGGCAAGATCGAACACGGTGCGATGCAGCAGTGCATCGGCTTCCCGAACCTTTGAAACGCGTGTGAGATGGTGCGAGCCGAGGTCGTGCAGTTCCCACACTAATGCGATTCCGGAATCCCTGAACCGGCGGGCCCACCCCTCGATCTCCGCGCGGACTCGTCCGAAATCGATGAATCGATCCTCGAACGCCCAGAGCGGCCAGAACAGGCGAGGCGGCACAAAGCGCCAGACGACCGGCGGAATCGAGAAACGGAGGAACTCGCGGCTGTGCGGATTGAAGATCGCCGTGGGCCAGTGAAGATGAACGATCCTCAGATCCCTTTCGACGAGTCGTTCGGGATGCAAAACCTCTTCTCTATCGACCGCCACCACCTCCCAGCCGTGCGACTGGATCGACTCCGCCAGATAGGGGAGCACAGGGTTGCCCTTGCGCGACCATTCGTCGGACGCAAAGGGATTGGGCAACATGCCGATGCGTTTGGTCATACCAGCGTTCCCCTGCTCAAGACGAACCTGCCGGCCGCCTTCGCCTAGCGATCTTGTCCCGGCGATTGGCCCGAGATCGATCTCTTGATCTTGCCGAGTCGGGTTCGCACCTGAAGGATGCCTCCCAGCCGGTATTTCAATGGCAGAAGACGCTCGGTCAGATTCCACCGGTCGATTCTCCGAAACACGTCCGCCGTCCGGGCGGCGTCGCGAAAGTCGTGAAAGTGAAGAGTCTGGACCCGTTCGTACTCGCGGAGTTTCGGATCGAGGTGCGACCATCTGGCCAGGAAAGCCGCGCGATCGTTGTCCATCAGGGTCTTGTTCGATTCTCGCGCCGCGCGGTTGGCATGGGAGTGATGTTCGACGTGGGCGTCCTCGCATTCCAGGCACTCATAGCCCTTGTCTCGCATCCGAAGGCACAGGTCGGCGTCGGCGCAATAGAACCGGAACGCCTCCTCGTCGATGTATCCCACGTTCTCGAGCGCCTCTTTCATAAACAGACCGTGGTTCACGAACGTCGTCCCATAGGCTTTGCTCACGAAATACCGGTCCGGCGAGGGCCAATTCCGCCAGTAGAAGGCGACCGATCCGACGTTGCGCCCTTCCGCGCGGCGCGCTTCGAAGAACTCGATTCCATTGCGGATCGCGCCCGGCACGAGAAGGGCGTCGTCGCTGATCATGCAGACGTAGGTGCCTTGCGCCGCCCGGAAACCGAGATTCATGAAGTAGCCCCACGAGCGCCTTTCGATCGGTTGTCCGCGCCACACGCCGCGATTGTGTTGAACGATCGTGATCACGTCCTTCTGGCGCGAGAGATAGCGAAGCGATCCGTCGGTCGAGCCGCCGTCGACCACGACGATCTCGTAGGGCGCGCCGACGTCGTGCGAGCGCACGTTGTCGAGCGTCGCGCGCAAGTACCGGCGGCGGTTGAAAGAGCCGAGGACGATCGAGACGACCGAATTCATAGTTAAGGGTTTCTTTCTCGGCGTGCTCTCGCGAGCCGAGTCTACGATTCCTTGACCGTCGTGAAGCAGTACATGGCGCCTGCGTCCTCGTTCGGATACGAGTGATACGTTCTTCGTCGGATCGTCCGGCCGAAGTAAACACGAGATAACCAGGAACGCCGATGGAGAAAAGTCAACCAGCCCGGCAGCGGACGCCCGGCCAAGTACGCCATGCTGTGAAGATAGTCGTAGCGGAGATTGAACTCATTCTCCTCACGGTCGAAATGACTCTCGAAATCGACGAGGCGCAGGCCGTGGTTCGCCAGACGAACGCGCCATTCGTCGAGGCTGAGGAGGTTGCGCATCGGCTGACGCTCCAGGTACGTTTCTCGCGAGCCGTCTTCGAGATCGGGCGGCCACCAATCGATGGCTCGCTTTCCCAGGAGTGTGAACACGAAACGGCCGCCGGGGCGGAGCACACGCGATATCTCTTGCAGCGCCCCCTCCAGGCCGTCGATGTGTTCGAGGCCGCTGTTGTTCAGAACGAAGGCAAACGTCTCGTTGGGCCAAGGGATCTCCTTCGAGACGTCGCTACGCTTCAAATCACCGTACAACGGCCCCTCGCCGTCACGGCGATGAACTCGGCTCGCTGCATCGAGCGCCGGTTTCGAGAAATCGACTCCCGCGTCGAAACCATCGAGAGAAACGAGAGAGGCGAAGAACCCGTCACCGCAACAATGATCCAGAGAAGGACGCGCAAAGTCGATCTTCCTCAGATACTCGATCTCGGGCGTACGGATCAGCGCGAAGGACGGATCGCGAGGATACTTCGCCAACAGAGCAGGCAAATGAGGGCATTCCGCGTAACGTGTCATCATCATGGCCGAGCCTTCGACGCAACCGCTCACGCCGTTTCTATCGAAGCGAGCAATTGTTCGCACACGAAATCGATATCGCTTTCCGTCAGTCGCGCGGACGAAGGGAGGTTCATTCCGCGGGCGGCAAGCCAGTCGGCGACGGGGAACGCCCCAGGCGTCGCGTCGAGGTACATGGGGAGCACATGCATGGGATAAAAGAGGGGGCGCGTTTCGACGCCTCTCTCCGCGAGACGTCTCATTGCCTCGTCTCGCTCGACTTTGCGGCTGTCGTCCAGAACGATGCTGAACATCCAGAAGACGTGCCGAGCCCACGATTCCTCGGCCTGAAGAACGATTCCGGGAACGCCCGCAAGACGGGCCGCGTACCTTTCGGCCACCTCGCGTTTGCGTTCGAGATACCACTCGATCTTTTCGAGTTGTGCGAGGCCGATCGCCGCCGCCACGTTCGTCATGCGGTAGTTGTAGCCTCGGACAGGGAACCAGTAGCGCCGCGCGGTGTCCATTCCCTGACCCTTGAGGAGCCGCACGCGAGCGGCCAGATCGGCGTGGTTCGTGACGACCATTCCTCCCTCGCCGGTGGTGATGATCTTGTTGCCGTAAAAGCTGAACGTCGCCACGTCGCCCAACGAACCGATCCTGCGCCCTTTGTAGAGCGCGCCATGGGCTTCCGCGGCGTCTTCCACCACGCGGAGGTCATACTTGCGGGCCAGGGCCAGAACGGGATCCATATCGACCGGATGGCCGTAGAGATGAACGACCACGATGGCCCGAGTCTTCTCGGTGACGAGCGCCTCGATCTTCGAGGGGTCCAGGTTCCATGTTCGGGGTTCCGAGTCGACCAGGACGGGCTTGGCGCCGCAGTAGGCGATGGCGTTGGCCGTCGCGACATAGGTGAGGGTGGGACAGATCACCTCGTCGCCCCGCCCGATTCCCAACGCCATCAACGCCAAATGCAGCGCCACGGTCCCGTTGCAGCACGCCATGGCGTGACGCACGCCGCAGAACTCGGCGAACGTCTTCTCGAATCGTTCGATATACTTGCCGTTGGAGGAGATCCAGGTGGAATCGAGGCAGTCGAGAACGTATTCTCTCTCGCGTCCCGCAAACACCGGTTCCGCAACGGGTATGAATCGTTTCATCGAGTCAGGTCCTTGGGCGGCTCGCGGTCCTTCATCCAGTCCCACGCCAGCAGAAGGCGGTCTTCGTCGTTCAAAGGAACGCGGGCCGCGCGGCGATAGACGGCTCGATACGCCCGGGCCGTGCGATCCCAGGTGAAGTCGGCCAGCCGACAGCGTCCCTTGCGTTCCAGGTCCTCGCGCAGATCCGGCTCGGTCGCCAGTCGCTTGATGGCGGCGGCAATGGCCTCCACCGAATAGGGATCGAACAACAGCGCCGCGTCGGCCGCTTGCTCGGGCAGAGAGGTCACCGTAGAACAGGCGACCGCCCGGCCTTCGAGCCATGCCTCGTACATCGGTCCGCTGGCGGCCTCGAAGAGCGTGGGAACGACCACGAACTGAGCCATCCGATAGACGGCGCGCAAGTCTTCCCGGGAGATGTGTCCCAGGAACTGAACTCTATCTTCCAAACGCAGTTCCCGCAAGCGCGATTCGATCCGCGTCCATACGTTCTCCCGCCGTTTCCCGGTGCACACCAGACGAACGTCAAGGTTGTCGCGGTCGCGAAGCCAAGCCAGCGCTTCGAGCAATCGCACGTGATTCTTGTGGGGCCACATCACGGCCGGGTAAAGCGCGTAGGGAGGGCGAAGACCGTACTTCTCGCCCACGGAGGCCAGATCTCCCTCCGAAGGATCGGCGAGTGCCTGCGTGGGCGAGGCCCAGGGAATCGTTTGGATCTTGTCGGGATGAAGGCCGTAGTGAAAGATCAGGTCGTTCTTCGTCCAATCGGACGCAACGACGACGGTGTGCGAGAGCCCGCACGCCTGTCTGTATAGACTCTCGCGGTCCGCGATCAGCTGGGGGGAGAAGAGACTCGGCATATGACGGTGCTGGAGGTCGTGCGGGTTGAAAACCGTCGGGATCGAACAAAGGGTGAACGTCTGGTAGGGAAAATGCAGAACGTCGCATCCCAGGCTCTCATAGAAACCGTTGGAAAGCGGTATCTGGGTCCAGGGCGATGGTGTCGCTACGATGTCCGCCGGTTTTCGCAGCCGTCGCTTCGCGGCGCCCAGCCCTTCGTAAACCGAACCCAGCATTCGTGCGGCCAGCGGGTGGCGTGGAGTCGCCGCCGGCGGAGTGGGCCGCGAAACCATCCGCTGATTGGGACCGACGTAGTTCCTCAGCCAGTCTGGGGCCTTCGCGGGCGTGGTGATAACGTATTCCTCCGGCCCGTCGGTCAGCTTGCCGAGAGCGGAGATCAGACCTACCAATACGGATTCGACCCCGCCGTAATTCGTGTCGGGACCGAGTTCGGCACAGAGCGCTATTCTCAGAGGGTTCGTCAATCTCTCACCTCGGGCAATCGCCCTATTCGTCCTGCTCCGTCCTGAGGTCGAATCTGAAGCCCTGGACCTCTACAAAGGGACGCCACGCGTGAAAGGACACGGCTCGAATTCTTCTCTCGACCTCTTCTCGCGTCATCTCCGGCGTTATCCGCTCCAACTCGAGAAGTCTCTTCTTGGTAAACGGTTCTCTCTTCCACTGCTCCGTCGAGGCGGGCAAATCCCTTCCCTCAGCGATGCCGGTCGCGACGTCAAGGAACAGGGCAAACAGATTCTCATGGGTACGATTCAGAAGCGACGCGACGCCATCGCTGGGAAGAATCGGAAATCGCCTTACGGCGACGATCGGGCCCGCGTCCACTCTCGCCACCATACGGTGACAAGTCACACCGTACTCTCTCGCATTCTCGTAAAGGGCGAAGTTGTAGCAGCCGAAGCCTGGATATTCCGGCGGCCCTGGATGGAAGTTGATCGCGGCGACACGCGCGAGTTCCAACAGACCGGAGGGCACGATCCATCGCGACAAATAGGAGACAACGTAGTCGCCCCGCCATGAAGTCATCGTATCGGGCTTCGGGTCTCCCCATTTGCCCAAACACGCCGTGACGTTCGTGAAATGCAGCCGACAGAATTCCAGGGCTTTCTCGCAGTATTCATCCGCTTCCTTGCCCAGAAAGAGGATGGAAGCGTTCTTCTTGCTCATGATGCCGCACCTCTGACAGGAATGCCCCTTTGGGGCGCTGCTACTTCTCGCATACCACAAGCACCCGAGGGCCGGGTGAGGAGTCGGTCACCCGAATGTTCGGGAAGTATTCGCGCAAAGACTCACAGAATCCTTCCAGGTGGTACCACGAGAACGAGTCTTTCATCCATCTCTTCACGTGCTCGTCCTCCGCAGGGACGAATTCCACGACCAGGACTCTCTCGGTAAAAGCGGCCAACTCTCGGGCGATGGCCTCAAAGGAGAGTCCGCGCTTGAAGACGAGATGATGCACCACAGCAAGAACCAGTACCATCTCGGCTCGGAGGCGGTCGGTGGCGGCCGGGAAGGACCGGGCGAGACCTTGGGCGGGCGTCGGCTTGCACGAGTCCATGACTAGGGGGAGAATAGGCCTCGGGTTCTGCCGTACTTTTCGGTAAAGCGCATTGATGCTCTTCTCGTCCACATCCAGCGACACGACTCGGGCTCCCAGTTGCGCCGCCATCTCGGAGAACCAGCCGCGGTTGCACCCGACGTCAAGGAGCGTTTTGGGCCGCGCGGTCTCGATCAGACGACAAACGTTGCGAAACTTCTCGGGCCACTCGTCCATGGGTTTGGATACGAGATCGTCTACGCCGTTCCCGTATTCGGACCACTCGGTTTGTTGGAAACCTGCGGGGATCGACTCCATGGTTTTCCGCAAGATCGAGAAGGCCTCCGCGTCGCGTCGGTTCGTTCCGAACGCCCGCGCGAGGCGACGATCGGCCTGCCAATACTTGATCCACTGCGCGAGCGGCGCGCGACCCCAGAGCATTCTGAACACGTCGGTCCGATCGAGAGAGTAGTGTTCCCGAAGGACCATCCGGCCGAAATCACTCTTCCCAAAAGCCATGAGGAGAAGAGGATAAAGGAACCAACGGCGGAACTCTGCATAGAGCCAAACCGGCTCGTGCTCGGCAGGACACAGGGAGCCCCAGTCGACAAAGACCGGACGCCCAAGATCGAAGAGCATGTTCCAAGGATGGGCGTCCTTGAGACCCAGACCGCGGCGACGCAGCTCGATCGCCAAGTCGCAGTACGCAAGGGCCGCGTCCTTGAGCATCTCCGAGCCCCACTCGCACGCGTAGGACACGGTCGGGATTCGGTCGTGTTCCAGCACCAGAGGGAAACCCTCCAGGCAGTAGTCGGTGATTCTCGTGCGAACGAGTCCTCGGTCGAACAGGGTCTCAATCCGCTTTGTTTCGAACAGGTCGCGGTAGAAGGCTCGGTGAGAGGGCCGGATCGCCCGGTAGAGCCCGGAGCCCCAGGCAAACAATTGGCCGGCCGGATCGACCAGCGAAGAGGCAACAGGCTGGATCTCTTCTTGGGGGATCGTCTTCATGCGTCTATTGTCCCCAAATCCCAGTCTTGTCGGAGCAAGCACAGCGCGTTCTTTCGTTCGGTGAGTCGTCCCGTGCCGTAGAAGTCTTCCGACTCCACCTCGAATCCGCACGCTCCGATCACGTGGTCGGCCAGAAACTCATTCAAGAGCACCGCGACATTCACTCGGCAAGGACCCGGCGTCAGATTGATGGGCTCGGTCAGGCACACGATTTCCCCCGTCGCGGGTAGTTCGGCGTGGAATCCCCCGTCGCTCTGACTGTCGAGAAAGAACACGGGCCGATCGAAGTGATCGTATACGCCCACCAAGAACTTCGCGCCTTTCAAGGCCGCGTCGGCTCGGTATCCCAAAGCGATTCGCAAGCGGTCGCCGCACCGGAGGGACGACTCGCCCCGTTCGTTTCGGACCGACACCGAGGTCAATCTCGCGCGGCCGTCGCCCTTGCGATCCGTGCGCTCATCTAGCGGTACGTCGATTTCCTTTGCAGCGCGATTGATGTATTCGTTGATCACGTTCGGCGTGGGGCCCTCCAACACGAGACGTCCCTTTTCCAGAAGGCAGGCGCGCGTACAGAGGGAAAGAACCGCGGCCATGTTGTGGCTCACGAACAAAACGGTACGCCCTTCCCTCGCCACGTCGCTCATTCTTCCGAGACATCGCTTCTGGAATTCGGCGTCGCCCACGGCCAGGACTTCGTCCACGATCATGATCTCGGGTTCGAGATGCGCGGCGACGGAAAAGGCCAGGCGGACATACATGCCGCTCGAATAGCGTTTGACGGGCGTGTCGATGAACTTCTCGACCTCGGCGAAGGCGACGATCTCGTCGAACTTGCGCGTGATCTCGAACCGGTTCATCCCGAGGATCGCGCCGTTGAGGTAGATGTTCTCGCGTCCCGTCAGCTCGGGGTGGAAACCGGTTCCGACTTCGAGGAGCGAGGCCAGTCGGCCGCGGATCAGGGCTTCTCCCTTCGTCGGCGTGGTGATGCGCGAAAGAATCTTCAGGAGCGTCGATTTCCCCGCCCCGTTTCGACCGATGATGCCGACGACTTCGCCCTGTTGAACCTCCAGATCGACGTCGCGAAGCGCCCAGAACGTTCCCGGTGGAGTCTCCGGATCGCTCGATTCGGCAGCGGCGCGCGCGGCCGCTCTCGACGCCGCGAGAGTCCGAGCCGCCTGACGCGCCTTCTGTCCGAAGAAACGGGGAAGCGTGGCGAGCGTCTCGCGGAACGTGCGCGACAGGTCCACTGTCTGGCCGAGGCGGTAACGCTTGCCGAGTCCTTGGATTTGTATGACGACGTCGCTCATAGCCACACCATTCGGGACGGTCTTGTGTTTGGTTCTCTCTCGACTTCGTCCTCGTTTCACTTTCGGACGACAGCGACGAACATACTCCCGGTTCGCCGACAAATAGTAAAGGCCGAAGGCGCGCGCCGAGGTCGTTGCAGGCGCACAATCTTGAGCCTTGTTGCACTCAGTCCGGCTCGATCTTGATCTCGAACGTGAATCCTTCGATCTGCGTGAACGGTCGCCACTTGTCGAACGTCGTGGCCCTGATTCTCCTCTCTATCTCTTCCCGGGACATGCCGGGATCGATGCGCTTCAGTTCGTCAAGGTCCTTCTTCGTGAACGGCCTTCGGGTCCACTTTTCCTCGGAAACGGGGAGTTCCTTGCCTTCGACGATCCGGGACGCGATCTCCAGGAACAACGCCAGCTGGTGGGCGTACGTTCGTTTCAGGAGCGAGGCCACGTTGTCGCTCGGGAGAATCGGGAAGCGTTTCACCGCGACGATCGGTCCCGCATCCACCTTGGCCGCCATGTGGTGACACGTGACGCCGTACTCGCGCGCGTCCTCGTAGAGGGCGAAATTAAGGCAGCCGATTCCGGGATACGCGGGAGAAGCGGGATGGAAATTGACCGCGGCGATGCGAGCCCTCTGCAACAGGCTCGCGGGGACAATCCACCGCGAGAGATAGGACACGATGTAGTCGCCCTGCCATGAATCCATCACCTCGGGTCGGGGGTCTCCCCATTGGCCCAGACGCGCCGTGACCTCCGCGAAACTCGCTTCGCAGAACTCGAGCGCCTTGGCGCAGTGCTCGTCTCCTTCCTTGCCCAAGAACAGGACGCGGACTTCGCGTTTCTTCATGATGTCTCTCCGGCGCGACCGCGCGCTCCCACCGCCTCCGTCTCACACAATGTCGGCGAACATCTTTTCCATCCGCTTGAAATAGTAGAGCCCGAACACGAGCGTCAAGACGGTCATCGGAACGCCAGCGGCCATGAGACCCCACGGCGCCTCGACGGCAGAGTGCACCCCTTCCTTCTCGACGAACATCCGATTGTGAAGCAAGCACCACCGGATCCCTTCGATCACGCCCGCCATGGGGTTGACCCCGTAGAGGTAATAGGCAAGGCTTCCCCATTTCTCTCGAATCAGGCTAGCGGGAACGATAATGGAACAGTACATCCAGATCTGAACGATGAAGGGCACGACGAACTTGATGTCGCGATACTTAACGTTCATCGCCGAAAGCGCGGTTCCCATGCCGAGCGCCAACGTCATGGCGATCAGCATCAGAAAGGGGATGAGGACGAACGTGGCGGCGGGAAGTCCCATCATGACGAGAATCATGACCAAGAGAACCGAGAAAGCGAGAAGGAAGTCCACGATGTTGGCGATGCAAATCCCGAGCGGAACGAAAAGGCGGGGGAAGTAGATCTTCGTGATGAGGTGGCTGTAGCCCACCAGGGAGTTGCTCGACATGCTCAACGAGTTGGCGAAATACTGCCAGGGGACGAGACCGGCCAGGATGAACAAGTAGGGATCGAGACCGTCGGTCGGCAGCTTGGCGACTTTGCCGAAGATGGTGCCGAGAACCACCATGTTGCCGACGGGAACGAGAACCGCCCAGGCGAATCCAAGAAGGGTCTGTTTGTACTTCACCTTGACGTCGCGCCAAGTCAAGAAGTAGAGCAGCTCGCGCCAGCGCCAGAGCTCGCGGAAATCGATCGCGATCCACCCGCGCGAGGGGCGGATGCGAATCGTGGGCGGATCGGAGATCTGGGGAACTGTCGCACTCTCGGCCATGATCGATCAAGTCTCCAGGAAATGACGGTGAGCCCGGGCGATTCCGTCGCGCAGTGAGACTTTAGGCGACCATCCCAATTCTGTCAACCGACTCGCGTCCAGGAGCTTGCGCGGCGTTCCGTCGGGTTTGGAAGTGTCCCACTCGATGCGTCCCGCAAAACCGACGATCTCGGCGACCAGATTGGCGAGTTCGCGAATCGTAAGGTCCTTCCCCGACCCGATGTTGACAAGGGGGTGCGCGTCGCCCGTCCCCAACAGACGGTCGAACTCCGGGTCGGGCAGGTTGACGAGAAAGAGAACGGCGTCGGCGAGATCGTCGCTGTAGAGGAATTCGCGTCGGGCGTTGCCCGTTCCCCAGAGCGCGACCGAGGGGCGGTCCGCGACTTTAGCCTCGTGCATCTTCCGGATCAAGGCGGGAAGCACGTGCGAGGTCTCGGGGTCGAAGTTGTCGCCCGGACCGTACATGTTGGTCGGCATCACGCCGAGAAACCGGGTCCCGTATTGGCGATTGTAGGCCCAACACATCTCGATCCCGGCGATCTTGGCGATGGCGTAGGGGCGGTTTGTGACCTCCAGCGGGCCCGAGAGAAGGAATTCCTCTTTCATCGGTTGGGGGCACTCGCGCGGATAAACGCACGACGAGCCCAGATAGATGAGGCGTTTGACGCCCGCTCGCCAGGCTTCATGGACGATGTGAGAGTGGATCGTCAGGTTTTCGTAGATGAACTCCGCCGGGTAGGTCGAGTTCGCGAGAATGCCTCCGACCCGCGCGGCGCAGAGAAAGACGTACTCGGGCCGGGTTTCTTCCATGAACCGGCGTACGTCGTTCTGGCGAGTCAGATCGAGTTCTTGTCGCGTACGGAAGATCAGGCGCCGATGGCCGTTGCTCGCGAGACGGCGTACGATGGCCGACCCCACGAGGCCGGTATGGCCGGCGACGTAGATTCGTGCGTCCTGGAGCATGGCACGATCCGCGTGCGACAAGAGATCGCCTTTCATTCGTGGTAGTCGGGCGTTCGGAACCCGTGGGATCGGGCGACCTGGTCGCGTTGGGCCAGGAGGAGATCTTCCCGCATCATTTCGCTCACGAGTTGCGGAAAAGTCGTTTTCGGCGCCCAGCCGAGCTGGGTCTTGGCTTTGGACGGATCGCCCAACAGTGTCTCGACCTCCGTCGGGCGGAAATAGCGAGGATCCACCGCCACAATCAGGTTGTCTCCCGCCTTGCGCCCTTCGGCAAGGGAGGATGTGGCGAGTCCTACCTCCTCCTGTCCCTCGCCGCGCCATTGGATTTCGACACCGACTTCTCGGAAGGCCAGTTCGACGAACTCGCGCACGGAGTGCTGCTCGCCGGTGGCGATGACGTAGTCGTCGGGCCGGTCGTGCTGGAGAATGAGCCATTGGGCTTCGACAAAGTCGCGGGCGTGGCCCCAATCGCGCCGGGCGTCCAGATTGCCGAGGTAGAGTCGATCCTGAAGTCCCAACCTGATCCGGGCGACCCCGCGTGTGATTTTTCGCGTCACGAACGTCTCGCCCCGCATAGGCGACTCGTGGTTGAAGAGTATCCCGTTGCACGCGAAAAGACCGTAGGCCTCACGGTAGTTGACGGTGATCCAATAGGCGTAGAGTTTCGCCGCCGCGTAGGGGGAACGCGGGTAGAACGGAGTCGTCTCGCGCTGGGGGGTCTCGCGAACCTTGCCGTAGAGTTCGGAGGTCGAAGCCTGATAGAAGCGGGTCTTTCGCTCGAGCCCGAGAATCCGGATCGCTTCGAGGATTCGCAGGGCGCCGAGGGCATCGGTGTTGGCCGTGTATTCGGGGGTCTCGAAGGAAACCTGGACGTGGCTTTGGGCCGCGAGATTGTAGATCTCGTCGGGTTGGACCTTCTGGACGATTCGAACGACGTTTGTGGAGTCGGTCATGTCGCCGTAGTGCAGGATGAAACGGCGGTGCGACTCGTGGGGATCCTGGTAGAGATCGTCGATCCGGTCGGTGTTGAACGAAGAGGCTCGGCGTTTCATGCCGTGGACCTCGTACCCCTTGTTCAAGAGGAGTTCGGCGAGGTAGGCGCCGTCCTGACCCGTGACGCCCGTTATGAGTGCGGTTTTGCGCATTGTCATCAGCCCGTGGCCTGGGTCTCCGTCCGCGTTGACGCATCGAATTCGGACGGGCGTATCATGAGCATTATCAATCGAATTCGCCCGATAGTCGAGAGCAGAAAGAACCGTATTCAAGCCTCCCGTATTAGTCAAAGCATTTTTCCCTCGTCGGCCCTTCCTCGCGTTCCTCCCGCCCATCGCTCCTGGAGTTCTCAACGTCGTGTAGGCTCTTGAGACCTGTCGGCGATCGCGACACAACGCTGGTTCTTCTGCTCTTGACGCCGGGCGCGCCGCGTGCGATCTTCGCCAGTGTGTAGCGGGCGCGGCCCGACGTTTCGCTCCTGCTGTGCGGCGATTCCGGAATGGCGTTTCGGCGTCGTGTCCCAGTCTTGGCAGTCAGGAGATGCTCTCTTGAAGAACCCGGTCAAGGAAACGCTTCGGAAAGCGGCCCGCCTGTTGGGATACAGGATCTCACGCATTCACCCGCCGGAGTCGCCCTCGGAGAAGCCGCCCGACTTTGTCGCGCTCCGCGAGCGATATGGCGAGATGTTTCGAGAGCGAGGCATCGACAAGGCCCACTATGGCTGCGGACCCGTCCGATTTGGCGAGGGCTGGGTCAACATCGACCGTTCCGGCGGCGAGATGCCCCCGCCTCAGGTTCTCATCGGGGTGGACCTTTCGGGGGAACAGCCGTTCCCCTCGGACTTCTTCCGGTTTTCGTTTTCGGAAGACTTTCTCGAGCACCTCGATCAGGCGGGAGCGATTGCGTTTCTTTACGAGGCCCATCGGACTCTGCGGCCCGGAGGGGTCTTGCGGCTGTCTTTCCCCGGTTTGCGCGGAATCTTGAGAAAGCACTATTTGTCGAACGATTTCGAGAGCGTTCGCGCCGGACGGGAAGGCGCTTATGTCCAGCACGTCCACAAACACCTCTTCTGCGAGGAGAGTCTTTCGATCGTTGCGAGCCACATCGGTTTCTCGAAGATCGAGTTCGTAGAATACGGGAAGTCGATCCACGACGAACTGCGCAACCTGGAGTTCCGAGAGGGTCAGAAGCAGACCAACATCTACGCCGAGCTCACCAAGTAGCGGCTCTCTCCGAGGCTCCCCCGCTGGGTCAAAGCATTTTTCCCGCACTGGCCCTTCCCCCAAGGACGACGGTGGCCGATAAGGGTCTATAGAAGCCGTGAGGCGGCCAGCGCGTCGGGGTGCAGACGCCTGCGCGCGGGGTACTTACACCCTCCGGCCCGGAATGCGATTCACCGTGAGCGACGACGTAAAATCCCACGAGAGCCTTCTCGACGAGCTCGAGCATTTCCGACTTCGCGTGGCGGAGATGGAGAAAGCGCGTCAACAGGCCGACGAGTACGAGGCGGCGCTGAAGAAGGCGGAGGAGTCCGAGCGTCGCTTCTCGGCGCATCTCTCCGAGCTCGTCAAGGTGGCCAACGAGCTCTCGGCGACGGGATCGACCGACGAGCTCTGCCGCCGCGCCATCGAATTGGCCCGCGAGCGGCTCGGGTTCGACCGGATCGGCATCTGGTTTCTGGAGCCGGGTTCCGAGGATATGTTGAAGGGGACGTGGGGGGTGGATGGCTCGGGCGGCCTGCGCGACGAGCGCACGTGGCGCGCCTACGTGTTTCCCGACAGTCCCGAGCACCGGGTGCTGCGGAGCCGCGAGCCGCTGACCTTCATGGGCGAAGCCCCCGTCCTCGACTTCGAGGGGCGCGTCGTGGGAAAGGCCGACCAGATTCTGGCGGCTATTTGGGACGGCCACAAGGCCATCGGCTACGTGAGCATGGACAACCGCGTGACCGGAGAGCCGATCACAACGCATCAGAGCGAGGTTTTGCGGCTCTTCGGCTCCTCTTTGGGCTATCTGTTTACAAAACAGAAAGTCGAGGAGGAGCGCGAGAAGCTGATTCTGAAACTCCAGGAAGCCTTGGTCCAAGTCAAGATGCTCGGGGGTCTTCTGCCGATCTGCGCCTCGTGCAAGAAGATCCGCGACGACAAAGGGTATTGGAATCAGTTGGAAGAGTATATCGAGACGCGTTCCGAAGCGGAGTTCAGCCATGGCCTCTGCCCCGAGTGCGCGAAGAAGCTCTATCCGGATCTCTACGCCAAAGTACATCCTCAGAAGAACGGCGCGTGACGTCAGCCGCAGTTGAAGGTTGAAAGTTGAAGAGCGACGGTCGAAGATTGTCGCGCACGGCATCGCGTGTCCGGCGCACGGAGGCCGATGTCGGCCCATTCTCGTTTCGAGCGCTCCGACCGACATGACAGACTCCACTCCCTCTTGTCCTCCACCCGATTGGCAGAATCCGTTCGTTGTCGAGCGAGGTCGCGAACCGGCTCGATGCACCGCGATTCCCTACGGCGACGAAACGTCGGCCCGGCAGGGCGATCCCTCCGAGTCTCCCTGGGTCCGGCGACTCGACGGTCGCTGGCGCTTCCGCTACTCGCCCCATCCCGCCGCGGCCACCCTCGGATTCGAATGTCCCGAGACCGACGTATCGGATTGGGACACGATCGACGTGCCTGGCAACTGGGAGACCCAGGGACACGGGATGGCGATCTACTCGAACGCCAAGTACCCGTTCGACACGCGCCGGTTTCCCCAGGTGCCCGAAGACGACAATCCGTGCGGATCGCACCGGACGACTTTCACTGTGCCTGAGTCGTGGGGGGGACGACGGGTGTTCGTCCATTTCGGCGGCGTGTCGTCGGCGTATCACGTGTGGATCAATGGCCGCGAGGTGGGGTACGCCGAGGACAGCTGTCTCCCGTCGGAGTTCCGAATCGACCCTTATCTGCACCCAGGCGAGAACGTTCTGGCCGTCCGCGCCTATCGATGGAGCACCGGCGTGTGGCTCGAAGACCAGGACCACTGGCGATTGAGCGGGATTCAACGCGAGGTGTTCCTTTTTTCGTTGCCCGATCTTCACATACGCGATTTCTCGGTGCGCACCCCGCTCGATTCGGTCTATCGCGACGCCCGACTCCAGCTGCGCGCGCATCTGAATCTGCTCGACGACGCACGGATGGGAAACTTCACGCTTGAAGCGGCGCTCTACGATGCGGACTCGAAACCCGTGTGGGCCGAGCCTGTGCGTCACAGTCTGGCGCCCGAGAATCGGCCCAAGGTGAGTTGGCGTCTCAAGGACCGCGTCGATTTGGACATCCCGATTCCGAATCCGCGCAAGTGGACGGCCGAAACGCCTTATCTTTACACCCTGGTTCTTTCGATCAAGGACGCGACGGGAACGATCGTTCACGTCGTGAGTTGCCGCGTCGGCTTTCGTCAAATCGAGATCGGGGGAGGGCGCTTCCTCGTCAACGGCCGGCCGGTTCTTCTCAAGGGCGTCAACCGTCACGACCACCACGACGCGCGCGGCAAGGCGCTCGACCTGGAGACGATGCGGGCCGACATCCTCCTGATGAAACGGTTCAACGTCAACACCGTCCGGACGAGTCACTATCCGAACGATCCGCGTTTTCTCGATCTCTGCGACGAGTATGGGCTCTACGTGATCGACGAGGCGAACATCGAATCGCACGGCCTGGGTGGCGTTCCGGCGAACCGGCCCGACTTCGCGGCGGCGTTCCTCTCGCGCGGCTCGCGGATGGTCGAACGCGACAAGAATCGTCCGTGCGTCGTCGTGTGGTCGCTCGGAAACGAGGCGGGCTTCGGTCCCAACCACGCCGCCGTCGCGGGATGGATTCGCCAACACGATCCGACCCGCCCGATCCACTACGAAGGCGCTCGCGACCGGGTTGTGGACGCCGACGCCGACGATCCGTGCGTCGATATCGTCAGCCGGATGTATCCCTCGATCGAATACCTGGTCGATTTGGCCGAGAGGCCGGGAGAGCGTCGTCCCGTCTTCATGTGCGAGTACGCGCACGCGATGGGGAACTCGTGCGGCAACCTGCGCGAGTACTGGGACGCGATCTACTCTCACCGTCGTCTCATCGGCGGGTGCATTTGGGAGTGGATCGACCATGGGATGCTGAAACGAACTCCCGACGGGCGGCCATATTGGGCTTACGGCGGCGATTTCGGCGAGACGATCCACGACTACAACTTCTGCATCGACGGACTCGTCTGGCCCGATCGCACGCCCCATCCCGCGCTCATCGAATACAAGAAGGCGATCCAGCCCGTCCGAGTCGAGGCCGTGGATCTCGCGGCGGGCAAGGTGCGCATTGTCAACCGGTACGATTTCCTGACGCTCGAACATCTGAAAGGGACGTGGCGACTCGAAAGCGATGGAGAAGAGGTTCAGTCGGGCGAGCTGCCGCGCCTGAACCTCGCTCCGGGTCGGTCGGCCGAGATTGTCGTCCCGTTCCGGAAGCCGACGCTCGCGCCCGGGGCGGAATGCTTTCTCGCGATTCGTTTTTCCCTCGCGGAAGACGCTCCGTGGGCGCAACGAGGACACGAGGTCGCCGCCGAGCAGTTTCCCGTGCCGTTTGGAGCGCCCGCCGCTCCCCACGTCGCGCTCGATGCTCTGCCCGCGATCGAGATGAACGAGACGAACGACTCGATCGAACTGAAGGGCTCGGATTTCGCGGTCGAGATCGACCGCGTCTCGGGACGAATCCGGTCGTGGACCCACGCGGGCCGTGCGTTGTTCGTCGAAGGGGAGGGACCGCGTTTCAACGTTTGGCGAGCGCCGACCGACAACGACGCGCCGCCGCGCGGCCACCCGGGAATCGTGGCGCAATGGATCGCGGCCGGTCTCGATCGGCTCGAACACCGCGTACGGGCGATCGACGTTGGTCGAATCGCGCCGCAGGAGGTGCGGGTCGTCGTCCGAACCCGCGCTCAGGCCGAAGGGTGCCCGAGCGGGTTCGATTGTGTCTACACGTACATGGTTTCGGGCGACGGTCGGATCGGCCTGATGCTCGACGTGTCGCCCGACGTGGATCTTCCGCCGCTTCCGCGGATCGGACTCGAAATGCGGGTCCCCGGCGAGCTGGAGAACACGCGCTGGTTCGGACGCGGCCCTCACGAGAGCCACATCGACCGATGCGATAGCGCCTTTGTCGGGCTGTATTCGGGTCGGGTCGAGGACCAACACGTGTCCTACGTCATGCCGCAAGAAAACGGAAACAAGACCGACGTGCGATGGGTCGCGTTGACGGATGCGGGTGGGAACGGTCTCTTAGCCGTCGCGCGGCCGACGATGGAAGTCGGCGCGAGCTGGTACACGGTCGAAGACCTCGCTCGCGCGCGGCACACCTTCGACCTCGTGCGCCGCGACTTCGTCACGCTCCATCTCGACTATCGACAGATGGGAGTCGGCGGCGCGAGCTGCGGCCCCGGCACGCGGCCCGAGTACCAGGTGCGTCCCGAGCCCGTTCGGTTTGTTGTGCGCTTCGTCCCTGCAAACGGCCCCGCGGACCGACTCCGCGCCCTCGCCCGTCAACGGGTCGAAGGGGCCTAGCGGTCCGTCAACTGTGAAACGAGGAGTTCGGAGTACAACCTTCTCGTCAGGGCGGAGCCTGCCGTAGCCCGGCAGGTTGCTCTTGCGCCGATAAAGAGCAGGCTGAAGCCTGTACTCCAAACGGCGCGTAGCCCGTCAGGACAGAGTTGACGGACCACTAGCGGAACCCGGAGACTTGTCGTTGTCTCGGTCCTGTCCGGCGCCGCGTGGAACCGGGCGCCTCGAATCCTTCGGGCTTGACAAACGAAATTGCCGAGCGGACCATGCAACGGAGGCGAACGGGCCGAGTTTGTGCGCGTGCCTGACGATGCGTTCGCCGGATCAGACTCGGCAAACGGGGAAGAACGTGAGAGACAAGGAAATCGTCGAGACCGTTCGCTCCTTCTACCCGGACGTCCAAGCCGTCTACGTGTTCGGCTCCTACGGCACGGAGTACGATCGGGGGGACAGCGACGCGGACATCGCTCTTCTGCTTCCGGTCGAGTCGGCGAAACGGGAGACGCGCCTGGGTTTCTCCGACTGTTGCCGCGCACTGGAAAGACGACTCGGGCGCAGCGTGGATCTGGTTAACCTGCGGAGCGTCGATACCGTGTTCAAGCACGAGATCGTCCAGACCGGCGCGGCGATTCACGTTGGCGACGACTATGAAACCGGCCTTTTCGAGACGATCACCATGTCGCTCTATCAGAAGGTGAACGAGGAGCGCGCCGAAATCCTCCGGGACGTTCTGGTCACCGGGAAAGTCCTCGACATATGACCGACGATATCGTTCTCAACAAGAAGGAGAGCATCGAGCGCTGCATCGCGCAAATCCGCGACTACTATGCCCGCCCGTCGGTTGAACCGTTCGAGCAGGATTATCTCAAGCAAGACGCCATTGCGGCCAATCTCCAGCGCGCAGCCGAGCTGTGTATCGACATGGCGAACCGCATCATCAAAAGGCGGAAGCTCGGCATTCCAAAAGAGAGCAAGGATAGCTTCGAGATCCTGGAGAAGAGCGGACTGATCTCGCCCGATCTGTCGCAGCTTCTTCAAGGGATGGTCGGATTCCGAAACGTCCTGGTGCACGAGTATCAAAAGATGGATATTCGCATCATGAGGGACGTTGTCGAGAACCGCCTGGACGACCTTGCGGCCTTCACGACGCAGATGATGGAATTGGGGTAGTTGACATTCATTTAGAGCAGGCGGCTATTCCGGCGGGCGCGGCTTTCGACCTCCCGATCTCCGTTCGCGCCGTAAGGTACTGAACCTCGGACACGAGCGCCAGTGCTTCGATATCGCCCGTGTCGGACATGTGCGCGAGGTGTGATCCATCGATGTCGTGTCGCCGGCGAGTATGTTCGCTCAACAAACGGGCGAGACGAAGCCCGGAGCGAGAATTCGATGGAGGGGGCGTCCGAGAAATGAAACGACCTGCGCTCTACCTGTTCTGTTTTCTCTTGTTGTGCCAAGTGACCCTTTGCGTCGGCGAGGCGGACCCGCCGCCTTCTTCCACCCCTGCGGCTCCTGTTCAGGCGGCCAGCGCCGAGACGACGTCGCCCACCCTTGGTCCGGCTCAGCCGCGCCCGGCCGAGTGGGCGCAGCCGCTTGAGCTCGGGGGGGTGCCGAACTTCTTCAAAGTCACCGACAACCTCTATCGCGGCGCGTAGCCGACCGCCGAGGGGTTTCGCGAACTCAAGAAACTGGGAATCAAGACCGTCGTCAATCTTCGCGCGTTTCATTCCGACCGCGACGAGATGGGCGATGTCGCGTTCGAGTACGTTCATATCCGTGTCAGGAGCTGGCATCCCGAGGATGAAGACATCGTTCGATTCCTCAAGACGGCGACCGATCCCGCGCGCCATCCCGTATTCGTCCACTGTCAACACGGGGCCGACCGCACGGGTACGATGTGCGCGATCTACCGGGTCGCGGTACAGGGTTGGACGAAGGGCGAGGCCATCCGCGAAATGACCCGAGGCGACTACAAATTCCATTCCGTGCGGTCGAACCCGATCGAGTTCATCGAGAAACTGGACGTCGAGCGAATCCGGAGGTTGGCGGGTATTACGAAACCCACCGAATCCTCGGAATCTCCCGAAGAGCGATGAGTCTCACGCGTTGCGATTCTTCTAGGCGCCGGGCCGAAGTTCCCGTCCGGTCCAACGGATCTCCGAGGGCGTTTGAGGGCGTGAAGGATCGAGGGCCTTCTTATCGCCATGAGAGAGAGGCGCCGCTCGATCGGTCGAACGGTCCGTTCGTCTTCTCACGGAGGCGGGAGGACGTTGATAATGATGTAGGGCTCTCCGAGGACGGCGAGAACGGTGGGAACCACCATCCAGAAGAGAACGGCAAAGAGCTCGCCCGCCATCAATCCGAGCATGAACGGGATCGCGGCGCGGAAAAGGCGCGATCCGCCGTACTTGAGAATCAGGAGTTTGAGCAGCCACCCGAGAAAGAGACTGGGCCAGGCCCCGTCGGCGTAGGCGCTCTTGACCAGGATGAGTCCGATGGGATGCAGCGGCCAGCGCGGCATCGAGATGCACGCCCATTGCAGAAAGCCCGCGATTCCCGCTCCCAAAACCAGGTGTTTCCACTGGTTGTGGAGCGGACGGTCGACCTCGCCGTTTCGGAAGGCCTTGACGTCGGCAAAGGCGACGTTGAGCTGGCGACCTTGTCCTCGCGGGTTGATGGGTTGGGAACTGCCGTCGAGGGTTTCGCTGTGATGGTAAGCGCAGAGGAGATGGGACGCGCCGCTGACGACGATTCCGACCATCAGCAGGACGAGGATCGTCGCGAAAAAGCGCGTGTGGCGGCGCGGCGACATCTCTTTGTCCAATCCCGAGGCGTGCATGCCGATGGTGGTGAGCATGATGTTGGACGAATAGAACATGGCGACGATGCCGGAGAAGAAGAGCGTCGGCGCGGCTAGCCAGGAGACCGGGGCCAGCTTGGCGAACATGATGTGGTAGCGAAGGTCGAAACGAATGATCGGCAATCCGGTTTCGGCGACGATGCGCGCCATCAACATCGAGATCATCACGCCGAACAGGACGTAGACGACGGCCCAGCCGGGTTGCACTCCGACCCAGATCAACCAGGCAAACATCCCCACGCACCCAAACAACAGAGTCCAGCCCGCCACGCGATCGCGGCGGCTTTCGTCCGAGTCGATGCCGAGGCCGATCGTGCAGCGCAGAACGCGGAGCCAATGCGCGCGTCCCAACCAGAGGACGCCGAGGGAGACGGCGATCATGGCGCCGAGCCGTTGGTCGTAAATCGGGGCGTTCGGGAAGGGTGGGAAGTAGGTCTTGCCGACGGCGATGACCAGCGCATAGGCGATCGTGAAGAACCAGATGGAGAAACTAATGCGGCTGGGCATGAAGAAGGCCATGCCGACGAGAATGAAATAGATGTAGCCTCCGTAAATCCCCGCGTGGAGGTTCTTGAAGAACCCTTCGGTGAACATGCGCTGGACCGACCAGCCCAGGGGGATCGTCGGCACTCTCTCGGGGAAGTATGATTCCATTCCCCGCAGGACATGGACGACAAAGACCGCGCCCGCCGCGTACCAGAATGCGCTTTTTCGGAAAATCGGGGGAATCGCGCGGCCCGGCTCGGGCGACTCGATCAACGAGCGCTGCAGGGTGAGAAGCGGGAAGGCCAAACGTTCGTTGCGCGCCCATTGGGGCATCAGGATCATGGCGAGTCCCGCCATCATGCTCCACAAGAAGAGCATCCACGTGCCCCAAGCGGCGAGCGGCCCCGTCCACGCTCCCCACGGGAGAGGTTGGCCGGGCAACAGGCCGGTGACGAAGGGTTGGACCGAATTGAGCGGGGCGTTGAAACGCACTTCGTCGGGAAACAGAGAGGGGGGGAGATTCATCTCCTTGAAGATCGCGGCCAGTTCGCGATCCATGGCGACCCGTCGCGGAACGTCGGCGATGCCGTAGGGGAGGAACTGGAGGAGGCCCGTGCCTGGGACGACGCTGGCGCAAAGCCAGAATCCGGCGATCAGCGCCGTTTGCCGGAAGTCGAGTCGCCATCGGGGATTCACGCGGTGGAGAAGAGGATTGACGACGAGAACGAGAAGAAGAATCAGAAGCATCGCGCCGGCGGGCAGATAGCTGTCGGCCATGTACCTCAGGCCGATGACGTAGTTGACGTACGGGACGGCGATCCAAATCGCGAGCGCGCCGACCAGTCCGATGAGAAAGGCGACGACTCCTCGCGTGCGAGAGGTGGCTTGACGGTCTGACATAGAGTCGATACGGACGATTCCCGGAAATGCTCGTCGGCTCCGGGCGTCGGAGAATTCGCGAAAGAATACCAAATGCAACTCGGCGTTGACAATCCTCTTCGGCGTACGCCTGGGCGCGCGCCGCTTGAACGACCCCCATTCATGTCATGCACCCCTGGAGGCAGGCGGACTTGTTCGCGTCTCAAGAGCGGACTTCTCTCTTGGACAAAGGCCTCAAGGACCGTTAAGGTATAGTCGGCGTGGCCGAGAAGGGACGGGACGAGGTTTGATCGTGGAGCCGACGAGGGAACAGGACGAGCGCCCGGTGGAAGACTCCCCACGGCGGGACGAGGAACGCGCCGAGGTCCGCTGCCCGCCGCCGCGGGTCCGGTTCGAGCGATATGCCGCGCTCGGCGCGGGCGCGGTTATCGTTCTCGCGGCGATTGCGGCCTACCACAACAGTCTCTCGGTTCCGTTTGTCTTCGACGACAGGTGGTCCATCGTGGACAATCCCAGCATTCGGGATCTATGGACGACGGAAGTTCTCTCGCCGCCGCGTCTCTCCGCAACGATCGGCCGTCCACTGGTCAACGTCTCCCTGGCGGCGAACTTCGCCTTGGGCGGCATGAGGGTGTGGGGGTATCACGTCTTCAACCTGGCCGTCCACGTCTGCGCCGGCTTGGCTCTATTCGGCCTAGTGCGACGAACGCTGTTGCGGCCGGGGACGCCCGCGCGATTCAGCAACGCCGCGACGCGTTTGGCTTTCCTGGCCGCGTTGTTGTGGGTCGTGCATCCCCTTCAGACCGAATCGGTAACCTGCGTGATACAGCGGGCGGAATCGATGGTGGGGCTGTTCTACCTCCTCACGCTGTATTGCTTCGTACGTTCGGCCGAATCGCCCAGGCGGGGCCTTTGGCAGACCCTGGCGGTTCTCGCGTGCCTTCTCGGCATGGCGAGCAAGGAGCTGATGGTTTCGGCCCCGCTCATCGTCCTGCTGTACGATCGGACGTTCGTGGCGGGGAGTTTCCGCGAAGCGTGGGCTCGGCGGCGGCGCTTCTACCTGTGCCTTGCCGCGACGTGGATTCCGCTGGCCTGTCTGGTTGTCGGGATGGGCGGCACACGCAACAGGGCGGCCGGTTTTGGGACCGGCGTCGCCTGGTGGCAATACGCCCTGACCCAGTGCAAGGCGATCGTTCTCTACTTACGGCTGTGTTTCTGGCCACATCCGCTCATCGTCGACTATGGGAACGACCTCGTGAAGAATCCCGCGGTCGTGGCGCCGGACATGGCGGCTCTTGTCGCGCTGATCGCGGCGACCCTCGTCGCGCTGGTTCGTCGACCCGCTTGGGGATTCGTCGGGGCTTGGTTCTTCGTTATTCTGGCGCCCAGTTCGAGCGTGGTGCCTCTTGCGACACAGACCATCGCCGAACACCGCATGTACTTGCCGGTGGCGTCGGTGGTCGTTTCCGTGGTGCTCTACGCCCAGGTTCTGTTGGGACGGCGCAGTTGGATCGTCGTCCTGATCGTGGCGACGATTCTCGGGGCGCTCACGATCCGGCGCAACGACGATTACCGAACCGAGATCGCCATCTGGTGCGATACGCTGGCGAAGCGGCCGGACAACGCCCGCGCGCACTCGAATCTCGGTGGCGCTCTCATCAGGGCACACTGTTTTCAGGAGGCGATCGAGGCGTTTCGGGAGGCGTTGCGTCTCGATCCCGAGTACTACCCGGCTCGACACGGTTGGGGGGTCGCGCTCCAGCGCATGGGGCGCACGCCCGCGGCGGCCGAGCAATTCGAAGCGGCGCTGCGCCTGCGGCGCGTGACCGGACAGGCTCATGCACAAATCCTCGTCGATCTCGGGATCGCCCTCGCCGAGATGGGAGGATTGGAGGAAGGGGTGAGACGCTTCGAGGAATCTCTTCGAATCGACCCGAAATCCGACTCGGCTCGCAACAACCTCGGCGTCGTCCTTGTCCGCCTGGGCCGTTTGCGCGAAGCCGAGGCCCAGATCGCCGAAGCGCTGCGCCTCAATCCGGACAATCCCGAGGCGCAAGCGAACCTCGACCGAATTCGACGGCTGCTCGCCGAAACGGGCGAGTGAACGCCGCGCGCAGGGGCCGAATCGCCGGGACGGATATCAGATGAACTTGATCTTGCGGGCAGCGAAGGCGCACATCCGAAGCAACAACAGGCCGTGGCGGAAACGATGGATTTTGATGTCGCCGTAGACGCGTTCGCGGTAGCGAATGGGCAGATCGACGATCCGCAGGTTGAGTTTCGCGGCCCCGAAGAGGAGATCGAAATCCCCGAACGGGTCGAAATCGCCGAAGAAGCTCCTGTTGCGCTTGATCTCCTCGTAGTCGGACTTGAACAGAACCTTGGTGCCGCAGAGCGTGTCCTTGATCCGTTGTCCGAGGAGCCAGGTGAAGGCCAGGGAGAAGAAGTGGTTGGCGATGTAGTTCAAGGTCCGCATCGCCTCTTTCTCCATCGGATACACGAGTCGGCACCCGTTGACGAACTCGCCGGCGCCGCCGGCTAGGGCGTTGTAGAATTTCGGCAGGTCTTCGGGCGGCATCGTCAGGTCGGAGTCGAGAATCATCAGGATGTCGCCGCTCGCCATTTCGAACCCCTGGAACACCGCGTCGGCTTTTCCCTTCCCCTTCTGGGTGGCGAATTTGATGTCGCGCTCGGGATAGCGGGCGATCGTCTCCCGGATCGTCTCGACGGTCCCATCGGTTGAACGGCCATCGACATAGATCGTCTCGACGTGACGCCCCATCGGCGGGACGCGCGTGACGGCCCCCTCGACGTTGCCCGCCTCGTTGAGAGTGGGGACGACGATGGAGACGCTGTAGGAGTCTTCGGTCTCGCGGGCGATTCGAGGCGGCGTCGGCCGGGCCACGACGTATTGCACCAGACACATGCGGTTGATCAAGGGCAGATTGGCGACGAACCGATTGACGAACGAGGTGAGCACGGGCACGGAGAAGGGAAAGAGGAACCGCATTCCCTTCCGGATGCACTCGAAGTCGGCGAGGCGAAGGAGATTGTCTAGGTCGCCGATGGCGAGCCAGTTCTGGGAGCTGGAAGGCGACTTCATCCGCAGCTTTTCGCCCATCGAGACGATCGGGTACCAGAGCTTGTTGTAGTGCGTGATGACCACGCGCGAGCGGGGCGTCGTGACCTTGTGCAGTTGCTCGAAGCATCGCTGGACGTCCCACAGGTTTCCCACGGTGTCGGAGAGGATCACATAGTCGAACTTTTCTTCGAGCGGCAGGTCGTGCGCGTCGCCCTCGACGAACTCGTATTCGGGATACTTGTCCGAAGCCAGTTCCAGCATCTTCGAGCTGATGTCCAACCCGACGCCGCGCGAGGGTTTCGCGGCCGCCAGGAGTTCTCCCGTCGCGCAACCGATCTCCAGGACCCTCCTGCCCGGAGGGATGAGAAAACGGATGAAGCTCTCCAGGCTGCGATGATAGGCGCGAGAGCGTCGCTTCCAGTAGCGGCGCTTGGGCGCGAGCCGGTCGAAGAAATCCTTGGTGCGTTCCAGGTGCGAGGGCATGGCGATCGTCTCTTCGCTCCGGCGACGTCTCCGTG
Organism: Candidatus Sumerlaeota bacterium; assembly: GCA_016931035.1. Classification (GTDB taxonomy): domain Bacteria; phylum Sumerlaeota; class Sumerlaeia; order UBA8349; family UBA8349; genus JAFGFN01. The sequence goes on along the minus strand of JAFGFN010000089.1, from coordinate 273 downwards.
CGTTCGCGGCGAACGCTGCGGAGTCCCGGGCGCGGGCGTTCCGGTGGGCACGATTATCGAGCCGGTTTCCCCGTCCTTCAAGGCTTTTCTTGGAAACGAGAGGGCCGAGGGTGCAACCCGGCATTTCAGGAGAAAGACACTTGCCTCCGAAGAGGGACGTCTCCGCCGACTTCATGTCACTCGCGTTCGGCGGTTTGCACGATGCAAATGCCTGTTTCGCGAGGAGTTGTCGCCTTCCGAGGCTCTTGCAGGTTTCGATCTGAGCGCCGAAGG
>JAFGFN010000088.1 GCA_016931035.1 Candidatus Sumerlaeota bacterium | reverse complement strand
GGTGACCCCATTTGCTCACGACATTTTTGTCCTTTGTTTTCAATATCGAGACGAAGATCGCGCCTTTCTGTTTTGGACAAGAGTGTTGACGAGGATCTTTATGTCTTGCCGTTTTGTCCAATTAGTGGAGATTAGTGTATATTAGTGACTAAACCTCTTTCGCGTTCCTTTTCGAGTGAAGGATCGAGGGTCGTCTCGGAAATGTTCCCAGTCGATTCCAGTCGCCTTCTCATAGGGGAAGATCGGACGCTGTGCGCGTGCGCAGGGTGGGATCTCGATGGATATGGGTCGTCGCGGCGTTGTGTCGCCTGTTTTGGAGCAGCCGATCGATCGCGGGAGCCGCGGAATGCAAGCTCACCGCTTCGGACGGCGCCGCGGGGGACGGATTCGGCGTCTCCTTGGCTTTCTCGGGCGACTGCGCGGCGGTCGGGGCGCACCTGAACGACGCCTTCCGTGCGACTCCGAATCCCCTGGATGAATCGCTTCGAGTCCGAATCCGAGTTGCGCGAATCCAGTCTTTTCGTCCCGGCCGAGATTCCGAGAATCGCCAGAACCTCTTGACACGGGGCCTGCCGTACCGGAAACTGTGTTGTCGCACCGCAACATCCGTTTGAGCGAAAACGCCATTTGTCGAAGCGAGTCGTATGACCCCGGAAGCGTGGTACATTCTTCTCTATTCGGCTGGCGTCCTGTCGGTCGCCGTCGGGATGGTCGTCGTCTCCTTCGTCCTCGGTCAGCGCCACCGCGAGCGGGCGACGGACGAGCCCTACGAGTCGGGAATCGCGACGACCGGTTCGGCCCGCCTGCGTTTCTCGGCCCGGTTCTACTTGGTGGCGATGTTGTTCGTGATCTTCGATCTGGAAGCCGTCTTCATCTTTTCCTGGGCCGTGGCCCTCCGCGAACTGGGTTGGGCGGGCTACGCCGCCGCTCTCGTCTTCATCGGGGTTCTCGTCGCGGCCCTCGTTTATGAATGGCGGATGGGCGCGCTCGACTGGGGCGTCGCGAAGAGGAAAAACCGAAGCGACGCTCCAAGTGAGGAGACACGGAAATGATTACCGTCAGCGAGGTTCTTCAGAGCAAGGGGGGCGAGGTGTGGAGCGTGACGCCCGAGACGATGGTCTTCGACGCCGTCCAGCTCCTCGCCGAGAAGGAAATCGGGGCGTTGGTCGTCGTCGAGGAAGACCGGCCGGCCGGGATGCTTTCCGAACGCGACTACACGCGCAAGGTGGTCCTGGAGGGCAAGTCCTCCAAGAACACGCCGGTCGGCGACATTATGTCGCGCCGAGTGGTCTGCGTCGGCCCGCAGCAGAGCATGGAAGAGTGCATGGCGCTGATGACCGACAAGCACATCCGCCACCTGCCCGTGATGGACAAGGGTCAGTTGGTGGGAATCGTTTCGATCGGCGACGTGGTCAAGGCCGTCATCTCCGAAAAGCAGTTCGTGATCGAGCAGATGGAGCACTATATTCAGGGAAAGTGAATCCGATTGCGGATTGCGAGTTTCGGATTGTGAAGGGTGAAGAACGAACGGGTGGGGAGAGAACATGACGTTAAGAGCGAAAAACCCGCAATCCGCATTCCCCAATCCGCAATCCCATACGGCGCGAGTCCTGAAAGACAGCTGCGTGAGCGGGGCCGGACACGGCTTCGTCCTGGCCAGGCTCGAGGAGCTCGTGGCTTGGGGACGCAAGAACTCGATTTGGCCCTTCGGGTTCGGCCTTTCGTGCTGTTTCGTCGAGATGGCGACGAGCCTCACGAGCAAGTACGACATCGCGCGATTCGGGGCCGAGGTGATTCGCGGCACGCCGCGCGAGGCCGACCTGATGGTGGTGGCGGGAACGCCGTTCATCAAGATGGCGCCCATCGTTCGTCGTCTTCACGAACAGATGATGGAGCCGCGCTGGGTGATTTCGATGGGGTCGTGCGCCAACTCGGGCGGGATGTACGACATCTACAGCGTCGTCCAGGGAGTGGACAAGTTCCTCCCCGTCGACGTGTACGTCCCGGGCTGTCCGCCCAGCCCCCAGGCGTTCATGGAGGGGCTTTGCCTGTTGCGCGAATACGTGGGCAAGGAGCGGCGTCCCCTGAGTTGGGTGGTGGGTCCGCAGGGAGTAGTCAAACCCACGACGCCGAGTCTGCGCGATCTCAAACGCGATGAGCGACGCAGAGCGACGACGTTGAGGCCGCCCGACGAAGTGTGAGTTGACTGGTTCCAGGTTCGCAAGTTCCAGGTTCGAAAGTTCTGGAAGCGGGCCGTACGGTTTCTCGCTTCTTCCGAACCTTCGAACCTGGAACTTGCGAACCTGGAACTCTTGAACGTGGAACTTGTGAACCTGCGAACCTGGGACTATTAGGCGAAAGCAGAGAGAGGTTTCGTGACTCAGAACGCAAGCATTGTAGAAGATCTCCGCCTCCGTTTCCCCGGAACGTCCTTCGATCCCCAATCGACTAGAGACGACGTGCCGACCGTGTGGGTTCCCTCGGGGAAGGTCCGCGACGTTCTACGATACCTCAAGAACGAGGTGCTTCGTCCCTACAAGATGCTTTTCGACCTGACGGCCGTCGACGAACGATGCCGCGCCGATCGTCCCGCCCAGGCGACGGGCGACTTCTCGGTCGTCTATCACCTTTTGTCGCTCGACCGAAACTCGGACATCCGCGTCAAGACGTCGCTCGACGGGGACGCGCCGTCTCTCGCGACGATCACGAATCTCTGGCCTTGCGCGGACTGGTACGAACGCGAGGTGTGGGACATGTTCGGCATCGGGTTCGAGGGTCACTCGAACCTGAGGCGCATCCTGATGCCCCCGACCTGGGAAGGGCATCCGTTGCGCAAGGACCATCCGGCCCGCGCGACCGAGATGGGGCCGTTCCAACTCCCCGACGAGAAGCAGGCCGTCGAGGAAGAAGCGTTGCGGTTTCGTCCCGAAGAATGGGGGATGAAACGCGAGAGCGAGAACTCCGATTTCATGTTCCTTAATCTGGGTCCGCAACACCCCGGTACTCACGGGGTCCTGCGGGTCGTTCTCCAACTCGACGGCGAACGGATCGTCGATGCGGTGGCCGACATCGGCTATCACCACCGCGGCGCCGAGAAGATGGGCGAACGCCAGACGTGGCATACCTATATCCCGTACACGGACCGGATAGACTATCTCGGCGGCGTCCTGAACAACATGCCCTACGTCCTCGCGATCGAGAAACTCGCCGGCATCGCGGTTCCCGACCGCGCGCAGGTCATCCGCGTGATGATGTGCGAGCTGTTCCGGATCGCCAGCCACCTGGTCTGGTTCGGCACCTTCGCTCAGGACATCGGCCAGATGTCGCCCGTCTTCTTCGCGTTCAACGACCGCGAACGAATCCTCGAAATCGTCCAGGCGTTCTGCGGCGCGCGGATGCATCCGAGTTGGTTCCGCATCGGGGGCGTCGCGCAGGACCTTCCGAACGGTTGGGACCGACTGGTCCGAGGGTTTCTGGACTACATGCCTTCGCGCCTGGCCGAGTACGACAAGATGGTCATGCAAAACGCCATCGTCAAGGCGCGCACCGTCGGCATCGGCGACTATACGGCGGACGAAGCGATCGAGTGGGGCGTCACGGGGCCGGGACTCCGCGCGTGCGGCGTCGAATGGGACTTTCGCAAGAAGCGCCCCTACTCGGGATACGAGCGATTCCAATTCGACATTCCGACGGCCCAACACGGAGACTGCTACGACCGGAGCGTCGTCCGCGTCGAGGAGATGCGCCAGAGCCTGCGCATCGTCGAGCAATGCCTGAAGAACATGCCCTCGGGACCGTACAAGTCCGACCACCCGCTCGCCATGCCGCCGGTGAAGGACCGGACGATGCACGACATCGAGACGCTCATCACGCATTTCCTCGGCGTGACCTGGGGACCAGTCATTCCCGCGGGCGAGGCCGCCGTGATTGCCGAGGCGTCGAAGGGGGCGAACGCGTATTATCTGATCAGCGATGGAGGGACGAACTCCTATCGCACTCGGATTCGGGCGCCGTCGTTTCCGCACTTGCAGATGCTGCCCAAGATCAGCCGCGGATTCATGACGGCCGATATCCTGGCCATTCTGGCCTGTATCGACTTTGTGTTGGCGGACGTGGACCGGTGAGAGAAGAAAAGGATGAAGTAGGAAGGATGAAAGGATGAAGGCGGAAGGATGAGAACGGAAAGATGAGCGATGAACGCGGTCGGATCGGGTCCTGTCCACCTCGTCCATCCCGTCCACTTCGTCCACACCGTCCACCGCAGAGGCGCCCATGCTGACCGAGGAAGAGAAGACCGAGATCGAGGAGCACCTGGCCGCGCTGCCCGTCAGGCGGTCGGGATGCATCGACGCGCTCAACGTCGTCCAGCGGCATCGGCGTTGGGTGAGCGACGAGAGCGTTCGCGACATCGCAGCGTTCCTCGGCATGACTCCCGACGAAGTGGACAGCGTCGCGACCTTCTACAGCCTGATCTTCCGTCGTCCGGTCGGGCGTCACGCGATTCTTCTGTGCGACAGCGCGAGCTGCTGGATCATGGGACAGGAGAACTTGTTGGATCTTCTCGAGAAACGACTGGGCATCGGCCTTGGACAGACGACCGAGGACGATCGGTTCACGCTGTTGTCCGTGGCCTGTCTCGGGGCGTGCGATCGCGCCCCGGCTTTGATGATCGACGACGATCTCTACGGTCCCGTCGGCGCCGAGACGCTGGACGGGATTTTGGAGCGATACGAATAGGATAAGGAGTACGCAGGTTACAAGTTCACAAGTTACAGGTTCAGAAGATCCCGACCCATTCCATACTCTTCGAACCTGGAACCTGTGAACTTGGAACTTTCGAACCTGGAACTTGTGAACCGATGATGGAACGTCCTCTGACTCAACACATCGTCCCGAACCGCGAGCCTCTGTCCGCCGAGGAGTACGAGAAGGTGGGGGGGTATGGCGCCGTCCGCAAGATCCTCGGCGGTATCGCGCCCCAGGATGTAACCCGCATGGTCAAGGACTCGGGGCTGCGCGGACGAGGCGGGGCGGGCTTTCCGACGGGGCTGAAATGGGGTTTCGTCCCGATGGGCGACGCCGCGCCGCGTCCCAAGTACCTGGCGGTCAACGGCGACGAGATGGAACCCGGGACGTTCAAGGACCGCGTGTTGCTCGAGGGCAATCCGCACCTGTTGCTCGAGGGCATCCTCGTCGTTTCGTACGCGACCCAGCTCGACACGGCATTCGTGTTCCTTCGCGCCGAGTACAAGCTGGCCGCCGCGCGAATGCGCCAAGCCATCGGCGAAGCGTACGCGCGCGGCTGGCTCGGAAAGAACATCCTCGGGTCGGGATTCAGTCTCGACGTCCACGTCCACACAAGCGCGGGGCGTTACATCTGCGGCGAAGAAACGGGGATGATCAACAGCCTCGAGGGTCGGCGCGCCGCGCCGCGCGCCAAACCGCCCTTCCCGCCCGTCGTCGGCCTGTGGGGAAAACCCACGGTCACGAACAACGTCGAGACGCTCTGCTGCGTCCCCTCGATCGTCGTCAACGGGCCTCAATGGTTCAAGAATCTGAGTCGCGGCGACGACGGCGGGACCAAACTCTACGGCGTCAGCGGGAAAGTGAAACGTCCCGGCGCGTGGGAACTCCCGATGGGAACGACCGTGCGCGAGATACTCGAAGAACACGCGGGCGGGATGCGCGACGGCTTGAGCCTCCGGGGTTTCCTGCCCGGCGGGGCCTCGACCGATTTCCTGACCGACGCGCACCTAGACGTGAAGATGGATTTCGCCTCGATCGAGAAGGCCGGGAGCCGACTCGGGACGGGGACGACGATCGTCCTCGACGACGAGACGTGTCCCGTCGGGCTCGTTCTGAATCTCACGCGGTTCTTCGCGCAGGAGTCGTGCGGATGGTGCACGCCGTGTCGCGAGGGCCTGCCGTGGCTGGCGAGCATTCTGTCGGACTTGGAGAACGGACAGGGCCGCGCGAGCGATCTGAAGATTCTGGAGGAACACACGCGCCTGCTGGGTCCTGGAAACACATATTGCGCCCTCGCCCCCGGCGCGATGGAGCCGATCGCGAGCGCGCTCAAGCATTTCCGCGAGGATTTCGAACGGCACCTGCGGGGAAAGCGGTGTCCGTGGCGGTCGGCGGGTTGAGAGAAGGTCCATGGCGACGATCTACGTAGACGGCACCCCCCACGAAGTCGAGGAAGGCCAGAACCTGCTTCAGGCCTGCCTGTCGCTGGGGTACGACCTGCCCTATTTCTGTTGGCATCCGGCCTTGCACTCGGTCGGCGCCTGTCGCCAGTGCGCCGTCAAGCAGTTCAAGGACGAGAGAGACGCGCGCGGCCGCATCGTCATGGCGTGCATGACGCCCGTAGCCGACGGGATTCGCATCTCGATCGACGATCCCGAGGCGCGCGAGTTTCGCAAGAGCGTGATCGAGTGGCTCATGACCAACCACCCGCACGATTGCCCGATCTGCGACGAAGGCGGCTCGTGCCATCTTCAGGACATGACGGTCATGACCGGCCACGCCCATCGCCGGTTCCGCTACAAGAAACGAACGTATCGCAATCAGTGCCTCGGCCCGTTCCTCAACCACGAGATGAACCGATGCATCCAGTGCTACCGATGCGTGCGGTTCTATCGCGACTACGCGGGCGGGCGCGACTTCGACGTCCTGGGTTCGCGCAATCGCGTCTACTTCGGTCGTCACGAAGACGGCGTTCTGGAAAACGAGTTCAGCGGCAACTTGGCGGAGATTTGCCCGACGGGCGTGTTCACCGACAAGACGCTCAAGAAACACTACACGCGCAAGTGGGACCTCCAGTGGTCGCCCTCGATTTGTCCCCACTGCGCCGTCGGATGCAACGTCTCGCCCGGAGAACGATACGGATCGCTTCGATGCGTCGTGAACCGATACAACGACGCGGTCAACGGCTACGTCCTGTGCGACCGCGGACGGTTCGGGTACGAGTACGTGAATTCGGAGAAACGCATCCGAGGTCCGCTCGCGCGCGGGGCCGGAGAGAACGCCGTCGAAGCGGTCTCGAAGGGAACGGCCCTCGAACGAATCCGTCCCTGGATCTCGGAACCGGAGCGCGTCGTCGGGATCGGCTCTCCTCGCGCGTCGCTCGAATCGAACTTCGCGCTGCGCGCGCTGGTCGGACCCGAGCGTTTCGTCGCGGGAATGTCCGACCCGGAGCTCCGTCTCGCCAGGCGGGCGGTCTCGATCCTGCGCGACGGGCCCGCCGCGCCTCCCTCGGTCGCCGAGATCGAGGCGTGCGACGCCGTGGTCGTCCTGGGCGAGGACCTGACCAACTCGGCGCCGCGTCTCGCCCTCGCGGTTCGCCAGGCCGTTCGGCGACAACCGACGGAGAAGGCCGCGCGATTCAAGATCCCGGCGTGGGACGCCGCCGCCGTCGCTTACTGCTGTCAGAACGAGAAAGGGCCGCTCCTCGTCGCGACGCCCGCGCCCGACCGGCTCGACGACGCGGCGACCTGGACCCGTCGCGCCGCGCCGGACGACGTGGCGCGGCTCGGGTTCGCCATCGCCCATGCCGTCTGTTCCGCGTCGCCCGCGCCGGACGCGATGTCGGAAGCGGACCGGTCGCTCGCCGAAGAGGTCGCTCGCGCCCTCAAGGACGCGAAGAGGCCCGCGGTTCTCACGGGCGTCTCGTGTGGAAGCGAGGACGTTCTGCGCGCGGCGGCCAACCTGGCCTGGGCGCTCCGCGCCGAAGGCAAGGACGCCCGACTCTCCATCGCCCTGCCCGAGTGCAACTCGATGGGACTCGCCTTGATGGACGGCGGATCGCTCGACCAAGCGATCGAGGCGGTCGAGAACGGTTCCGCGCAAACCCTCGTCGTTCTCGAGAACGATTTGTTCCGGCGGATGGAAAAGACGAAGGCGGAGCGGCTCCTCGAGTCGGCGCAGCACGCGATCGCCATCGACTGCGTCGAGAACCCGACGACCGCGCGGGCCGAGATCGTCCTTCCCGCCGCCGCGCTCTACGAGGCGTCGGGGACCGTGGTCAACAACGAAGGCCGGGCGCAGCGGTTCGATCGCTGCTACGTCGCCGAAGACAATATCCAGGACGGCTGGCGGTGGTTGATCGACGCGATGAGCGCCGCGCGCCGCTCCGAGGCGAAGGACTGGACGTCGCTCGACGACGTCCGCGCCGCCATGACGGAAGCCCTGCCCGCGCTCGCCGGCGTCGCCCAGCTGCGCGTCGAGGGAGGGAAAATCCCGCGTCAGCCTCACCGCTACAGCGGACGCACCGCCATGCGCGCGCACATCGACATGAGCGAACCCACGCCGCCCGAGGACGCGGATTCGCCGCTCGCCTTCTCGATGGAAGGATATAGCGGCGCGGAGCCGCCCGCGCTCCAACCCTTCTTCTGGTCGCCCGGGTGGAACTCGCCCTCGGCCGTCAACAAGCATCAGAGAGAGATCGGCGGAGCCCTCAGGGGAGGTTCTCCGGGGATTCGCCTCATCGAAGCGGCCCCAAGCGAGAAGATCGTTTGGTTCGAGGAGATCCCGCAGGCGTTTTCGCGACGGCCCGATGAATGGCTCCTCGTGCCGCTGTCTCGGATCTTCGGAGGCGAGGAACTCAGCGTCCTCTCGCCCGCCGTTGCCGAGCGCGTCGCCGCGGCCTGTATCGCAATGAATCCGAAGGACGCGGAGGCGCTTGGATTGAAGGCGGGAGATGAGGCGGAAATACGCCTCGGCGGGACAGAGCCGATCCGGCAGCCCCTGGCCGACATGAAGGAACTGCCCGAAGGCGTCGCGGGGTGGCCGTCGGGTCTGCCCGGGGTCGAATGGGTCGAGATGCTTTCATGGATTGGGCGCAAAGGAACGGATTGAGACCACGCGCCACACCAACCCGGAGGGTTGAGCGGAAAGTAGCCGGGGGGTAACACCCCCGGAAACCTGCACGCCTTGTATTATCAGCGCCCCGGAGGGGCGCGGGAAATGTCGGGTGTGAATATGAAAGACGTCGGTGTGGAAGGAAAAAGTCTTCCGGCGCCCCTGCCGGGGCGCTACTCGTTAATGGGGCGGCCTATCCGGGGGTGATACCCCCGGCTACTGTCCGTCAGCCCTCCGGGCTGAAACCAGAGATCGCGGATTATGTAGAGACCGCAGATTAGCGCAAATGCGAGAAATCGTTTTTCATCTCCTCGTGGTCGTTTGCGTGTTGGGCGGGACGCTGTCGATGGCGGGCGCCTTGATCTGGCTCGAACGCCGTCTCCTCGCCTTGTGGCAGGATCGCTACGGCCCGAACCGGGTCGGCCCGTTCGGACTCTTCCAGCCCGTCGCCGACGCGATCAAGATCTTCACCAAGGAAGACTGGATTCCGCCGTTCGCCGACCGCGCGGTGTTCGTCGCGGCCCCCGCCGTCATCGTCGTCACCGTCCTGATGTCGTTCGCCGTGGTGCCGTTCGCCCCGGGCGTGTGGGTGGCGGACCTGAACGTCGGGCTTCTGTTCTTGTTTGGAATGTCGTCTCTCGGGGCGTACAGTTTGATCCTCGCGGGCTGGGCGTCGAACAACAAGTACTCGCTGATCGGCGGACTCCGCGCGGCGGCGCAGACGATCAGCTACGAGGTGTTCATGGGGTTGTCGCTCATGGGAGTGGTCATGCTCGCGGGATCGTTCAGCCTGCGCGCGATCGTCGAGGCGCAGCAGGGCGTGTGGTTCTGCGTCACGCAGTTCCCCGCCCTGGTCGTCTTCCTCATAGCGGGACTCGCCGAAACGCACCGCCTGCCGTTCGACATGCCCGAGGCCGAAAGCGAGCTCGTCGCCGGGTTCCATTCCGAGTACTCGGGAATGAAGTTCGGGATGTTCTTCGTCGGCGAGTACCTGGCGATCACTCTTCTGTCGGCTCTCGCCACGGTCCTGTTCTTCGGCGGGTGGCTCGGGCCGGTGTTGCCGCCGCTCGTCTGGTTCGTTCTCAAGACGGGCGCGCTTATCTGCGGCATCATTCTGCTGCGGGCGTCGCTGCCGCGCCTGCGTTTCGATCAGCTGATGTCGCTCGGCTGGAAGATCCTTCTTCCGGTCGCGCTGCTCAACATCGTCGTGACGGGCGCGATCGCGCTGCTCGGGAAGTAAGGGAACTTCGGAATGCTCAGCGCGCTGAAAACGATCTGGCTGGTCCTGCGGCACATGTTCCACCGCCGCGTGACCGTTCAGTATCCCGAGACGTCCAACTACCTCGCGCCTCGCTATCGGGGGAGAATCGTCCTGACGCGCGACCCCGACGGCGAGGAGCGGTGCGTCGCCTGTTATCTTTGCGCGGCGGTTTGTCCGGTGGACTGCATCTCGCTCCAGGCGACGGAGGACGAACACGGACGGCGCTATCCCGAGTTCTTCCGGATCAACTTCTCGCGATGCATCTTCTGCGGCTTCTGCGAAGAGGCGTGTCCGACCTACTCGATCCAACTGACGCCCGACAACGAGATGAGCGAGTACAAACGCAAGAACCTGGTCTACGAAAAGGACGACCTCCTGATCTCGGGACCCGGCAAATACCACGACTACAACTTCTACCGGGTCGCCGGGCTCGCCATCCAAGGGAAAGACAAGGGCGAGGCCGAAAACGAAGAACCTCCGGTCGACGTGCGGAGCCTGCTGCCATGACGGTCATCTTCTACCTCTCCGCCATCATCGCGGTCGCGGCCACGTTCCTCGCGATCACGCGGACGAACGCCGTCCACGCATTGCTGTACCTGGCGGTGTCGCTCCTCGCCGTGGCGATGGTGCTTTTCACCCTCGGCGCGCCGTTCGCCGCCGCGTTGGAAATCGTGATCTACGCCGGAGCCATCGTCGTCCTGTTCGTCTTCGTCGTGATGATGCTCAATCAGGGAACCGCGACGATCCGCCGCGAACGCGCCTACCTGACGCCGTCGATGTGGATCGTCCCCGGACTCCTGACGTTGGTTCTGTTCGCGGAGCTCGTGTGCGTCGTCGCCTGGGTCCCCGAGGCGGCGGGCGCGCCCGCGGAAGCGATCGGACCCAAGGCCGTCGGCATGGCGCTGTTCGGGCCTTACGCGATCGCCGTCGAAATGGCCTCGCTTCTCTTGCTAGCGGGTCTGATCGGCGCCTTCCACTTAGGGAGGCGGGACGAGGAATAAAGGTGAATCAAGGAATCGACCGATGACGCCTATCGCCCCCGAACACGCCGTCGCGCTGGCCGCGGTTCTTTTCCTCCTCGGCCTGATCGGCGTTCTAGTGCGCCGCAACGCGATCTTCGTGTTGATGTCGCTCGAAATCATGATCAACGCCACCGGGCTGGCGTTCGTCGCGGCGGGCGCGGCGTGGGGTCAACCCGACGGACAGGTCATGTTCCTGTTTATTCTCTCCATGGCGGCGGCCGAGGTCTCCGTCGGACTGGCCCTCGTGCTTCGGATGTATAGCCGCTTCAAGACGCTCGATACCGACGCCGCCGACACGATGCGAGGATGAGAATGCTCCATCTCCTCTGGCTCATCCCCTCTCTTCCTCTGGCCGGATTCCTCGTCCTGGCTCTGGCCGGACGACGGCTCCCGCGCGCGCTGGTCTCAATCGTCGGCGTCGGCTCGGTCGGTCTATCCGCGTTGCTTTCGCTTCTCATCGCGCGCGAGTTCGTTGTCCGCGCTCCGGAGGGCGACGCTTTCGTTCAGACCCTCTGGGTCTGGATGAACGTCGGAGGTTTCGCGCCGTCGATCGGGTTCCGGCTCGACGCGCTTTCGCTCCTGATGACGCTCGTCGTCACGTGCGTCGGCTTTTTGATCCACCTGTACTCGACCGAGTACATGCGCGACGACGAGGGCTTCAGCCGGTTCTTCGCCTACATGAATCTCTTCGTGGCGATGATGCTGGCCCTCGTCCTCGCCGACAATCTCGTCCTCCTCTATCTCGGGTGGGAGGGGGTCGGCCTGTGCAGCTACCTCCTTATCGGATTCTGGAGCCGCGATCCGGCGAACGACGCGGCGGCGCGCAAGGCGTTCATCGTTACGCGCGTGGGCGACGCGGCGATGGCCATCGGCCTCTTCATTCTCTTCACCCAACTCGGGACGCTCGACATCCAGGACCTGATGCAGCGCGCCGTGCGCGAGTGGCCCGTCGGGTCGGGCGTGGCGGTCGCCGCGGCGGCGTTGCTCCTCGGAGGAGCGGTCGGCAAGTCGGCGCAGCTGCCGCTTCAGACCTGGCTCCCCGACGCGATGGCGGGCCCGACCCCAGTGAGCGCGTTGATCCACGCCGCGACGATGGTCACGGCGGGCGTCTATCTCATCGCGCGCACGAACGTCCTCTTCACCCTCGCGCCGAGCGTCCAGGCGCTCGTCATGGTGGTCGGCGCGCTCACGCTTCTTCTCGCCGGATGCAGCGCGCTGGTTCAAACCGACATCAAGCGGGTTCTGGCCTATTCCACGATCAGCCAGATCGGGTACATGTTCCTCGCTTTGGGGATCGGCGCGTGGCAGGCGGCGATGTTCCACTTCATGACCCACGCCTTTTTCAAGGCGCTCCTCTTCCTCGCCGCCGGCGCCGTCATCGTCTCGCTCCATCACGAACAGGACATGTTCAAGATGGGAGGCCTGCGCAAACAGCTCCCCACCACGTTCTGGACTTTCCTCATCGGCGCCGCCGCGCTTTCGGCCCTCCCGCTTGTGACGGCGGGCTACTACAGCAAGGACGCGATTCTGCACCACGCGTGGTCGCTCGGGCGCGCGGGCCTCGTCCCCTGGACGGCGGGCGTCCTGGGTGCGTTCCTCACCGGACTCTACACGTTCCGGATGGTGTTCCTCGTCTTCTTCGGCGAGGCGAAAACCAAAGCGCGCCACGGACCCGGTTTCGCGATCCATCTCCCGCTCGTTCTACTCGGCGCGCTCTCGATCTTCGGCGGATTCGTCGAAACGCCCGAGTCGCTGGGTCACGTGACCGTTTTCGGGCGGTTCGTCGGGACGATCCTGCCTGAAGCCGGAACCGCTCATGCCGCGCTCGGGCCGGAATGGCTGTTCCACGCGGCGGCGGTCGGACTGCCGCTCCTCGGAATCGCCCTCGCCTGTTGGTTCTACCTTCTCCGGCCGCGAACGGAGACCGCGGGCCTGGGGCTCGACAGCCTGCGCCGCTTCTGGTTCTCGGGTTGGGGATTCGACTGGGTCTACGACCTTCTGTTCGTGAAACCGTTCGTGACGATCGCGCGCCTGAACCGGAGCGACGCGGTCGATTGGTTCTATCGCGTCGTGGCGGACCTAAGCGTCGGGCTTCACCTCGTCCTGCGCCTCACCCAGTCGGGCCGCCTGCGGCGCTACGCTTCGGGAATCGCCCTCGGCGCGGCGATCATTCTTGCGATTGTGGAGCTGCGATGACCATCCTCTGGCTCATCCTCATTCCTCTCGTCGGAGGCGCGGCCGCCTGGGTCGCCGCCCTTTGGTCCGCTCGGGCGTCGCGGTTCGTCTCGCTCGCCGCTCTGGCGTGCGACGCCGTCCTCGCGCTCGGAGTCTGGTTCGGCGCGGACACCGCGCAGGGGCGATGGCTGGTCGAGTTCCGCCACGCCTGGATTCCGCAGATCGGCACCCAGTTCATCTTCGCGATGGACGGCCTGAGCCTCCTCATGATCCTCCTGACCGTGTTCCTCGGGATCGTCTCGGTCATGATCTCCTGGACCGAGGTCCGCGAGCGGGTCGGCTTTTTCCACTTCAACCTTCTCTGGGTCCTGGCGGGGATCGTCGGCGTGTTCACCGCGCTCGACCTGTTCCTGTTCTACTGCTTCTGGGAACTGATGCTGATCCCGATGTACTTCCTCATCGCGATCTGGGGACACGAAAACCGGATCTACGCCGCCATCAAGTTCTTCCTCTTCACGCAGCTCAGCGGCCTGTTGATGCTTCTGGCGATCCTCGCCTTCTACTTCATCCACGGACAAGCGACGGGCCGCTACACGTTCGACTACGCGCAGTGGCTGGGGACGTCGTTCCCGTCCGGCGTCGGTCTTCTCCTGATGCTCGGGTTCCTTGCCGCGTTCGCCGTCAAGCTCCCCGCCGTCCCCTTCCACACGTGGCTCCCCGACGCCCACACCGAAGCCCCGACGGCGGGCAGCGTCGTCCTGGCGGGCCTCCTCCTCAAGACCGGCGCGTACGGAATGATCCGTTTCGCGATCCCGCTGTTCCCCGAGGCGGCGATGGACTTCGCCCCGATCGCGATGACGCTCGGAGTGATCGGTATCATTTATGGCGCCGTCCTCGCCTTCGCGCAAACGGACCTGAAGCGCCTCGTCGCCTACACGAGCGTCAGCCACATGGGGTTCGTGTTGCTCGGCGTCTTCGCGTGGAACGAACTCGCCCTTCAAGGCGTCGTGATGCAAATGCTCGCGCACGGCATCGCGACCGGCGCGTTGTTCATCGTCGCGGGCGCGCTGCAGGAACGCATCCACACCCGCGACCTGAGCCGAATGGGCGGACTGTGGTCCGTCGCGCCCCGATTGGGCGGCGTTGCGATGGTGTTCGCCTTGGCCTCGCTCGGACTGCCCGGCTTCGGCAACTTCGTCGCGGAATTCCTCACCCTCCTCGGCTCCTGGCGGGTGGCCCCGGTCCTGACCGTCCTCGCGACGACGGGCCTGATCGCCTCGGCGGTCTATTCGCTCCGCATCATGCAACGGGCGTTCCACGGACCCGCGACCTCGGAGTTCAAGTTCCGCGACCTCGGAGTTCGCGAGATGACCGCCATGGGCGCCCTCATCGTCGCCATCGTCTGGATCGGCATCTATCCCCAACCCGTCCTCGACACGGCGCGACCCGCCCTCGACGCGCTACGCCTCGAACAGGTCGTTCCGCTCACCGCGGCGCAACCTGTGGGATCGACGATATCCGAAGATTCCTGGACCCGAGACTTCCGGCTCTACTTCCCGGCGAGGGTCCTCAGGCCCTCCTTGTCCGCCGACCTCCTGGCGCTGCTCCCGGCCATCGTCCTGTCCTGCGCCGCTGTCCTCGCCATGCTCCTCATCGCCTGGCGACGCAACCACGCCGCCACCGTCTTCCTCACGACCGCCGGGCTCGCCCTCTCGATTGCCGCCGTGCCGGTCGCGTTGCCTCTCGCGCCGCGCGCGATCGCCTCGTTGCTCGTCGTCGACGGATTCGCGTTGTTCTATTTCGTTCTGATCGCCCTCGCCGCCCTCGCGGTCGCGCTCTTCTCCTCGGGCTACCTGTGCCGGTTCGCGGGACGCCGCGAGGAATTCTACGTCCTCCTACTCCTCGCCACGGTCGGCGCGGCGCTCCTGGCGGCGAGCGACCACTTCGTCTCGTTCTTCGTCGCGCTCGAAATCCTGACCGTCTCGCTCTACGGCCTCCTCGCCTTCGCGCGCGACCGCGACCGCTCGATCGAGGCGGGCCTCAAGTACCTGATCCTCGCCGCCGTATCGACCGGGTTCCTTCTGTTCGGCATGGCCTTGGTCTACCTGCGCACCGGATCGCTCGGCTTCCCCGCCTTGGCGAACCATATCGCCCAAGGCGCGTCGGGCGACCTTCTCCTATTGGGCGGACTCGGGATGATCGTCGTCGGATTCGGGTTCAAACTCGCGCTCGTCCCGTTCCACATGTGGACCGCCGACGTGTATGAAGGCGCGCCCGCCCCGGCGACGGCGTTCATCGCCACCGTGTCGAAAGGCGGCGCGTTCGCCGTTCTGTTGCGCGTCTTCGCGCGACTGTCCGACGCGCCGCTTCCGGGTACTCTCTTCACCATCTTCGCGTGCATCGCCGTCGCGTCGATGTTCTTGGGGAACCTCCTGGCGCTCCGCCAGACGAACGTGAAGCGCCTTCTCGCCTACTCGTCGATCGCCCACCTAGGGTATCTCCTCGTCGCGTTCCTCGCGAGCGGCCCGCTCGGCCCGATGGCGGCGACGTATTATCTCGCGGCGTATTTCATCACCACCCTCGGCGCGTTCGGCGTCGTCGGCGTGTTGTCGAGCGCGGAGCGCGACGCCGATCTCATCGAGGACTATCGCGGCCTCGCGTGGCGCCGACCCTGGTTGGCGACGGTCTTCATCGCCATGCTGTTCTCGCTCGCCGGAATCCCTCTGACGGCCGGGTTCGTCGGCAAGTTCATCGTCCTCTCGGCGGGCGTCCAGTCGTCTCTGTGGATGTTGGCGTTCGTCCTGGTCGTCAACAGCGCCATCGGCCTCTACTACTATCTGCGCGTCGTCGTCGCCATGGTCGCGCCGCCCGAGACGGCCGACCCGTCCGACGCCGGTCCGGGTCCGCACATGGGGACGTTGCTCGGAGGACTCAGCTTGGCCGTACTGACGTTGCTCCTCGTCTGGTTCGGGGTTTATCCCGAGCCTCTTCTCTCCCTCATCCGCGCCGCCGTCGCGCTTCTCTAGCGCGGCCCCGCGCCGGCGGGTTCTTCGTCTCCTTTTCGCGTATTTCGTGTGGTTCGTGGTTTGAATGGCCGTTTCCGAGTCGCACTCGGCCGGGTCGGCCCGCTGAAGCGGGAACAACAAACGCTGTGTGCCTTCCGCGTTCTTCGTTCTTTGTTCTCTTCCGCTTCATAGTCCTTTTGGGTCTTTGGCTTTGCTCCCCCCCCCGAGGGGGGGGGAGCAAAATTCCGGAGCGACGCCAACCCGCCCCTGACTCCATCGCGCTTTGCGCCACGCCCCCTACGCCGCCAGCGCGTGAACCTGCGTCGGTGTCCGGTACGCGAGCGCCTGGTGCGGACGCCGTTCGTTGTAGAGCGCGACGGCTTGACCGATCGCTTCGAGTGCCTGCGCCCTGGTGCGGAACGTGCGCGAGAGGCCGTATTCGGTTTTCAGTATCCCGTTCGCTCGTTCGGCTTTGGCGTTCTCGTAGCAGTGATTCTCTTCCGTCATGCTCACCGCGATCCCGCGCCGCAAGAGTATCGCGATGTAGTCGCCGCAACAGTACTGCACACCCCGGTCGGTGTGGTGAATGGGACCCGCCGCCTCGGGCAAAGGCCGCTCTTGCCCGGATCGTGGCACTGGCCGCGCTGAGCGGCGCCGTGATCGTCGCGGGGAAGGGAGAGTCCGCCCGTGTTCGGGACAAGTCGAACGCCCGCGCGCTCTACGACCTTTGCGTCTTCAGCGCACCCGGAAAGAACACGGTCTTTCTCGCTTACAGAGACGAGGGTCTCAACGGTCTGCAATTCCATCTGCGGGGGCATTTGAGACACGTGGAGACTTCGTCGAAAGCGCCCGGAATCCGAGAGCATATGAAGGACGTTGTGCGCGAGATCCAATCGCGCACCCCGAGCCGCTCCTACGTCTTCATGGCCGACGCCGACAACAGTCGGCGTCTCGAGTCGGATCTGAAGCGGTACGGCCTGAAACACCGGATCGTCGAGACCGTCCGGATTCCCCCGCGCGAACGATTCCTGCCCTGTGCGACAGGCGCTGACCGGAGCGGTTTTCCGCGTGTCCGTCCGCGGCCCGAAAAGCCATGCCTCCAATCCCAAGTACAAGGCGTCGATGAAGAAGCAAGGCGCCAGCATTCAGATCCTTCAGACGATTCTCCATCGTCGGCAACATCCTGCACCGTGGATCGTGGACCGAGAAGGGGACCTCTACGACACCTCAGAACTCCACAATCGCCCCAACGGCGCAAACAAACTCGTCGAAACGATGCCGCGTGAAAGCAGGCGAAGAAAGGCTTTCTCTTCTCAATCCGCAATCCGCAATCCGCATTCCGCATTCCGCAACCTGCCCGCCGCGGCGGCTTCGCCGCGAAGGAGGGTCCGCAATTCCTAGATTTCCGTGCGGGGGGGGATGACGACGCCCTTGGGGATGATGGTGATGCCGTCGCGCACCCAGTGGGTCTCGGCCTTCAGGTCGGGAGCGCCGGTCTTGTCGCGAATGACGACGCCGTCGCCGATCCGCGCGTTCTTGTCGATGATGGCGCGTTCGATGATGCAGTGGCGTCCGATTCCCATCGGGGGAAGATTGCACTTGGGGGGAGTCCCGCCGTCGAGATCCTGTTCGCCCTCGTAGAAGTCGCACCCGAGCATGACGACCCCCTTGAGGTGCGAACCCTGACGGACGATCGACCGCATTCCGACGATCGAGTCCTCGATGTGCGCGCCGGTGATGTCGGACCCCTCGACCAGGAGGCAATCGCGGATTTCGGACCGGACTACGCGGCTCGGCGCGAGGGAGCGCGCGCGGGTATAGATCGGCCAGCGCGGTTGATAGAGAGGGTAAGACGGATCGGGCTGCGCGAGGGCGATGTTGGCTTCGTAGAACGATCCTACGGTCCCGATATCCTTCCAATAGCCGGTGAACGGCCAGGCCTGGACCCGATAGCGGCCGATGGCGGCGGGGATGATCTGGCTTCCGAAATCGGTGTGCGACGTGTCTTCGAGCATCTCGCGCAGGACGTGCGGCTCGAAGACGTAGATCCCCATCGACGCCAGACACTGCCCCGAGGCGAACTCGACCCCCATCCTTTCGAACAGGTGCTCGGGCGCGACGAACCGGTCGATCACCGCCGGGTCCGAGGGTTTCTCGACGAAACTCTCGACCGCGCCGGTCCGATCGACGCTCAGAAGCCCTAGCCGCGTCGCCTCGGCGCGCGGAACGGGCTGGACGCAGAGCGTGATGTCGGCCTTCGACTCGCGATGAGAGCGGACCAGCGGACCGAAGTCCATCCGGTAGAGATGGTCGCCCGCGAGGACGAGCATCTGCTCCGATTCGAAATAGGTGGTGTGATGCAACGTGGCGCGAACGGCGTCGGCGGTTCCCTGGAACCACCCCTCGCTCTGGCCGGTTTGCTCGGCGGCGAGAATATCGACGAAACCGTCGGTGAACGTGTCGAACTGATAGGTCTGCATGATGTGGCGGTGCAGACTCGCCGAGAGAAACTGGGTCAGGACGAACAAGCGCTTGATGCCCGAGTTGATGCAGTTCGACATGGCGATGTCGATCAGGCGGTACTTGCCCGCGAACCCGACGGCGGGTTTGGCGCGTTCGCGCGTCAGAGGCATCAGGCGGACGCCTTGGCCTCCGCCCAGGATGATGCCGGCTGTGTTTCTCATCGCGTACGATCCCCCCTTGTCGCCCGCGTATCGGGCCCGGATTCGAGACCCCTCATCATAACCCGAACACGGTGCGGTCGGGCAAACGCAAAAAGCGCTTCTCGGGCGATTCTCCAGGAGGACTTCAGAGCCGTGATCCGAGAACGAAACAAGGCTCACAGGCAGGCTAAAGCCTGTACTCAGAACGAGTTTTGAGTACAGGCTTCAGTCTGCTTCGGTATCGAGATGCGACTTTGGAATTCTCCTGGGCGATTCTTGCCGGAGGATTTCGGGATTGTGTCGCGATCGGTCTTCTTGAACCTCGACATGTTGGCCTGGCGGCCCGGCGGCGGTTTGTGGTACTCTCCGACAGGTATCGCAGTCCAGACACGACATGCATGGAGAACCCGACGATGGAAGGACCGAACCCGCCCACGGCGCCGTTCCCTCAAATGGTGGGGATCGAAATCCTCGAGGCGTCCGACGCGCGCGCCGTCGCGGCGCTCACCTTGACCGAAGAACACGCCAACTCGCTCGGCACCTGTCACGGCGGGGTGATTTTCACGCTGGCGGACGCGGCGTTCGGCATCGCCGAGAACCTGGACGGCGCCAAGTTCGTCGCCATGGAAATGCACGTGCGATACCTGCGGCCCGCTTTCGCGGGTCAGCGCCTGACGGCGACCGCCGAGCTCGTCCAGAGCGGCCGAGAAACCCGATTCTATCGGATCGACGTTCGCGACGAACGGGACCGTCTCGTCGCCTGTCTCACCGGCACCGGACATAAGATGCACGAGAAGGCCGCCGCCGGGGAATGAGCGACGGGCCGGCGAAAACGCATTGAGAACATTGACCCTCGGCCACTGTTGTTCGGCGGCCCGCTCTCTGCGGGCCACGATACGAGACGAGTAGTCCTTGTCGGCATGACTCGTCCGGATCGAGGTGCGAGCGCCGAAGGCACGGCTCTATTAAAGCCCAGGGCAACGCCCTGGGGAAGGAGTCGGAGACACAAGAACCCAGCCCTGAAAGGGCGATCTAATTGCCGGAGGTCCTTTCCTGGCTAGGTTTAGAACGCCCCTTCAGGGCTTGGATAGGATGGGGACCGCTTTTGCCAGGGCGATGCCCTGGCCTTTACTAGATGGGCCTTTCAGGCTCACAGAACAACCGAGGAACACCGACCGCCGACGGGAAAAAACCCGATGCCTTCATCGAATTCCGCCTCCCCCTCCCTCGAGGAACACGGTCTCGTCGCGCGCCTATGTCGCGGCGTCGTCTTCGGCGCGCTCGCGCTGTCGGGCGTCCTTTTCCTCTATCACGTCCGCACGCTAGGCGATCTCCAAATCGACGACGCCTTCATCACCTATCGCTTCGGCGCGCGGTTGGCGCATTTCGGCACTCTGCGGTGGAACCTCGGGACGGCGTTCGAACCCGTCGAGGGCTACACCTCGCTCCTCGCGGTCCTCATTTCGGCGGCGTTCGAACTCGTCGGGGTCGATCCTCTCTCCGCCTGGAAAGCAATCGGCGTCCTGAGCGTCGCGGGTGGAGCGGCGGTCGCCGCGTGGGGGACGGCGGGAATGTGTCACGCGTGGCTCCCCCTGGCGGGGCGTTGCGGGCTCCCCGAGGCCGTGGCGGCGCTCGTCCTGGTGGCGCCGCTCGCCGCGATCCACGCGATGTCGGGCATGGAAACCGCCCTGTTCGGGTTCCTCCTTCTCGCGTTGACGGCGCTCTCTATCCGCTTCGCGATCGACGAGAAGGGCGAGAGATGGAAGGGGCGCGTCCTGGCCGCGGGGTACCTGATTCTCGGAACGACCCGTCCCGAAGGCGTGTTGTGGGCCGCCGTGACGGGCGCGGGCGTCTGGTGGAGTCTAGGGCGCCGACCCGAACGGCGCGCCCTGTTCGTCCGCGCCGTCCTTTGGTTCTTCATTCTTCCCGGCGCGGCGTACTTCGTCGCGCGGTGGGTCTATTTCGGCGATTTTTTCCCGGCCACGTTCCGGGCGAAGGCCGGAGGCGGGATGCATCCGTCGGAGCACGGACGACTGGCGACCTATCTCCCCTCTCGACACGAAGTCTGGCGCTACGTTCGAGGCCACTGGCTCTGCCTCGCGCTGGTCGCGGCCGCGGCGACGGGGACTCGCGCCGTCCTGTCGTGGCGCGAGAAAGGACTCGCGTCGCTTCTGCGCGGCTCCGCCGCCTGTCTCCTCTCGACAGCGCTCGCGTCGGCACTCTGCATCGCGTTCTTCGCCCACGTCCACATGTTGATGGGATTCGCGCACCGGTTTCTGTTCCCCTTCGGCCAGACGTTCCTCCTGACCCTCGTCGTGCCCGCGTTCGTCGCGATCGGCATGGTGCTCGAATCCGGCGAGAAGGCGCGGGGGGCTCGACGAGCGAGTCTTCTCGCGATCGGGCTCGCCTTGGCGCCGGCCCTCGGCTTCTGCAGCGTGCGAACGGCGTTCTTCGTCCTCGACAGCGGAATCCGGACGTTCCGCATCGCCGACACGAACAATCGGGGCGATCGGATCGGCTACACGCTCACGGGCGAAGCGCTCGAGGCCGTGGCCGAGCGGGCGGGAAGGCAGCTCACGCTCTTCCACCACAACATGGGACAACTCATGTACTACGCGCCCCATTGGGACTCGATCGACCCGGTGGGGTTGGTCGACCGCCACGTGGCGCGCGAAGGGTTCAGCGCGGACTATGCCTTCGGTCTCGAGCCCGAGCTGTTCCTCCTGCCCTCCAAGCAGCGCGGCGCGATCACCCGTTACGAGGTCGAACTCTCGGGCGACGTTTCGCGCGCGCTCTATCTCGACCCTCGGATGCGCGACGAGTACGAGTGCCTGGGCTACTATCCCGGCCTGCGCTTCTGGACCGACGGCGCGATGCACTTTTTCGTCCGCAAGGACTTCCTCCAACACTCTCCCTGGGCGCGCGACCTGTTGGTCGAGCGGCTCGGACTGCGCATCGCCCGCCGATTCGACAATTCCCGGTAGCGGCGCGCGGCGCGGGCCCGCGCCCAGGCGCGCGAGAGGGCTGTGGAAATGCCGCTCTGTGACCGGCTGTGCACACGCTACGCTTTGTGACACAGCGCGCTCACGTCGCTTGGAACACTCTGCGAGTTTTCCACACTTCCACAGCCCCGAATCCTCCTGTGAGTGAGAGAGAAGAGAAAGGAAGAAAGAAACCAGATCCAGAGGACTACCCGAAACCGAAAGTGCGAAGAATTCTTGACACTACCCGGAAGAGAAACGTCTCCGCCGGCTTTATGCCGGTGGAACGGCGATTATGCTCCAGGGTCGTGGTTGTTAACCCCTTTGCTCCCCTTCCCGGCGGTTGACGGCCCCGGGCCGTCAACCGCCGGGAAGGGGGGGAAGATGAAGGGGATGCCGCAACTGGAGCAAAACCATCGCCCCACCGACGTGAAGTCGGCGGTGGCGAAGAAGGAG
>JAFGFN010000087.1 GCA_016931035.1 Candidatus Sumerlaeota bacterium | reverse complement strand
TCGTGGAACTCGAACTCGCCCGCCGCAACGACGACTGGGACGAAATCTGGGAACTGGACAACGTTGCCTAATCAAGATGCGCCCCGATTCCTCTCTGCTCGACGTGTGGGTCTTCCAGGCCTGGTACGATCGATCCTATCCTCTATCGCTTCACCAAGTCGAGAATGGTCAAGGAGTGCGGAGGCAGGACGATCTCTCCCTTCTTCCACGCCTTCCGAGCAAATCGAACGTTTCCATTTCCTGCCGCGGATTCGCTCGTCGGGTCCGCGCAGAGGGGCGGATTGCATTCCAGGACTTCGCCTCGGATCGTGCCTTCGATCTTCCGCCGGTTAATCACCACTCGCAACCCGAGGGGGTCGGTCGAACGGTTCACAACCATCGCCTTCACTTGGCGAAGGTCCTTGCCCACGAGCGCGGAAGCCGCCAGGGCCCGAGGATCGTCCGGCGTCGCCTCGCTCGCCGGAATCGCCCGACCCGCGCATGAGAGGCGGGGAGGCCGATGAGAGTCGAGAGCGGCGAAACGCGCGCTTCCGGCGAAGAGACTCCCGATCTTTTTCGCCGCGACCGCTGCAGGGGTCGAACGTTTCAGGCTCAAGTGCAGCCATCCGACCCTTTGAGTCTTCCCAGACTCCTGGAAACGCGACTCGATGCGTCGGCACAGATCGCGCGAGTCTTCGGGAGACGCCACCTCGCTCGCCTGCAAAAAGAAGACGCGTTGGACGAGCGGAGTTTTCCGGCTCAGAGCGATGGCGATCTCCGCCAGAGCAAGCGCCGCCGTCGGGTTCTCCGAGAGAGAGTCGTCCTCTCCTCCTCCCACACCGCAATCGCTCACCCACACGGGGCGTCGGCCGAAAAGCCGGGCGCAGCGCTCGACGGCCTCGGGAAGATCGGTGTCGACGAAGCGCCCGATCTCCCGCGCGGTCAGAGTCAGGCTGCTTGCGCCGTTCGTCGAAGGCAGCGTATCGATCTCGATCGCAACGGTGTCGAAGAAATCTTCGCGCGCCAGCGCTTCGACCCATCGCCGCGCGTAGTCGTCTTCCGGCCCCGCATTCGCCGTCAAGGCCGACACGGGGACATGAACGGCTCGCTGCGCATCGGGATCGGCTATGGCGAGGGCCTCGGCAAACGGTCGCGCCATATCCGCATAGTCTTCGGGTTCGGGCAGAAGCGTACGATAGGCGGGGCGAAAGAGCCCTCTTCCGAATTCCCACGCGCCGACGGGCCGACCGTGACTCCGGGCATAAAGCGCCCATACGGCGGCGTCTTCGGGACTTTGCCTTGCGACGTTCACCGTACAGACGGGCTGGGCGTTCATCCGGTGGCAGAAATCGAGGAAGGCGTCGAACGACGCCCCTCCCTTGGCCAGGTTCCAGCGCGCGGCCCGCGACATCTCCGCGGCGAAATCGTCCGCCGGCGCCGGTCCCACAGTCAAAGACTCGACCCATTCGTTCTCGACCAGGCCGGTCGTCCAGTCCCAGAAGTTGGCGATCTCGCCGCCCGGGTACGAAAGCGACGCGGGTCTCGATCGCCTTACGGCCCGGAGGAACCGGCCATTGTCGAACGTCATCGGAGAGCGAGTCATGTCGGCGTTGAGACTGAAAAAGCGGAGCGGAAGAGGCGCGAACTGCGAGGTGTCGATGACGACGAGAACGGGCGGCAGAGCCGTCCGGTCGGCCCGGGCGCCGTCGGTCGGGGACGATTTCGCATCGGCGGCGACCGGCGCGGGTCCGGACCGGGTCCGCGCGGCGCAACCCGCGATCGCGAGAACGCAGACGGCCGCCAGGCAAAGGATCGACACGTGAGGGACGGTGTTCCGCATCGTCACAATCCTTCCAATGATCGGGGATCAGGGTACCCACTCGGCGAGCGTATCACGCCGCACCGTTTCGACGAAGGAAAAAGAAGGTCCTTCCGGAAATCCTGGGGAACAGGCCTGGCGATGCTCCTGAAAACGGAGAGAACCTCTTGCCCGCACCGATCTCTTGGGTTGTCGTTGACTCTGGCCAACTGAAGTTGGAACAACGAACGAAGAGCCAGAATGGGCCAAGACCATCTGTTTGTTGTGCCAACTTCAGTTGGCCAACAAATCCGTCGTTCCCCAGGAATCCCGGAGGGGCTCAAGAGAAGACGCCGTGTGTCGCGCGACCCTTGCCGGAAAAGCGCCGGCCCCCGGCGGCAAAGCCGCCGGGGGCCGATGTGGCGCGAAATGCGGGGTGGCAGATCAGAGCGGGGAAGGTAGGTCCGCAGGCCTTGAGCCGCGGACGGACTTCAGGGTTGTCTCGAAGACCTCGGCAAGCTGCTCGCGTGCAAGTCCTTCGGTCCGCTCCAAGGAATCGGCGACAACAGGCGTGAACACTCCCAAGCCCGTGAGAATGTCTTTGGTGTCGTTGAGTCCCAACTCGAACCCTCGCATCACTTGGTTCTGGAACCTCAAGACGTCCGCCTCTTCCATGTCGGGATGCCGTGAACGCCATGACCCCATGATGAACTCGGCGATCCCCTCGACAATGCGACCGGCCAGCGCCTCCGGCGTCTCTTCGCCCGGCGCCAACACGGCGACCGACTCCCTGGACTCGGAACGTTCAGCTCCGACCGCCACGTTCTTCGCGGCAACGCTCCGTGCATCGAAGCGCGGACCCAGTCGTTCCAGGATAAGCGACTGGGCTTGTAAGGATTCCGGCCGAATACCCCCGAGCGGGCCCCGATTTTCCGTCCGGCTCGTGGACTCGATCGCCACCCCGACAAGTCTCTCCGGATCGCTTCCGAGCGCCTTGCGGCTATCTTGCGGCGGAGCGGGGCGAACCGGCTGAGTCTGTACGACACTCAAACTCATACTGTTGAGGACACTCCATGGATTGCTCTTGGCTCACCTGCTCCGCTCGGCGGAGCCTAGGATCGCAATGACGCGCCCGCGCGCCCCTTTTCGCGCGAGCCGCTTTCACCCTAGCGTATCGGCAAAAAGGAGGCGCGACTTTACTCGAAATGAGTCGCCGTATGGGTCGGAATGACAAGCAAAGTCAGATCGAGCGGGGCATGCGGACAAAGGGCGCCGAATGGAGTACTGAATGGCGATGCCGAGTTCAAAGGGACGGTCAAGACGGCGCCCGGCCGCGGCGAAATCGGACGACTCGACTCCGACCCGCCGGTTGCGCCGGGTCAGGAGTCAAGAACTTGGCGAATCGAGGAGATGAGTTCCTGCCTTCGGTAGGGCTTCTGGATAAACCCGGCCAGTCCCTTGCCGGCGAAACGGCCGACGATCTCCTGCTCGTTGTAGCCGCTGGAGAGAATGACGTGAACGTCGGGGTTGATTCGTCGCAGTTCGCGGAACGTTTCTTCGCCGTCCATGTGCGGCATGGTCAGATCGAGAATGACGCACAGGACGTCGCCGGCGTGTTCCCGGTACAGATCGATCGCCTCGCGGCCGTCGCTGGCGGTCAAGACCTTGAGACCCGATCGTTCGAGCATGCGTTTGCCGACGACTCGAATGGTCTCTTCGTCGTCGACCAGGAGAACCGTGCCGTCCATCTTCCAATCGGCGGGCGTCCGGGCCTCCTTTTCAATCGACTCGGCCGGTTCGTCCACGGCGGGAAGCAGGATCTTGATCGTCGTGCCTCGCTGGGGTTCGCTGTAAACCTTGATCGTTCCCTTGTGGCCTCGGACAATCCCGAGAACCGCGGCCATTCCCAATCCGCGCCCGGTAAACTTGGTGGTGAAGAACGGGTCGAACATCCTCTCTCGCGTCGTTTTGTCCATCCCGCACCCGGTGTCCGAGACCTCGAGGTAGACGTACATTCCTTCGGCGAGATCCTCGGCGATGTGCGTCTCGGTCAAATAGGCGGGATCGCACGACATGGCGCCGGTGTTGATCGAAATCACCCCGCTGCGGTCGCCGATCGCTTCGGAAGCGTTCGTGATCAGGTTCATAATGACCTGGCGGGTCTGGGTCGGGTCGGCCTCGATGGCGGGCAGATTCGCGGCGAAGTTGAACTTCAGGACCGCCTTCTTGGAAATGGAGACTTCCAACAGGTGGACCATCTCGTCGACGATCTCGTTGAGGTTGATGCGTTGCGCGAGAAACTTGCCCTTGCCCGAGTAGGCCAGCATTTGCCGACACAGGTCCGCCGCTCGTTTGGCGGACTGTTCGATCTCCAGAATGTAGTTGCGGACGGGAGAGAGCGCGGAGGTTCGGTCCATGGCCAGATCGGCGTTGCCCAGAATGCCCATCAGAAGGTTGTTGAAATCGTGCGCGATGCCGCCGGCCAGAATCCCGAGACTCTCGAGCTTCTGCGCGTGCTGGAACTGCGCTTCGAACTTGCGGCGTTCCTCTTCGGCCCGCACGCGGTCCGTGACGTCGGTGATGAAGCCCTCGAGGGCGAGCAGATCGCCCCCGTCGGAGAAAATGCCCCGCCCTTTTTCCCACACGCTCCGCCGTCGGCCCGAGCGCCACGCGATCGTATACTCGAGAATGAACGGCTCTCCGGCTTCGACGGCGCGCTGAACTTCGTCCCACACTCGCTGGCGATCTTCGGGAACGATGATCTCGTTGTAGGCGATTTCACGGTTGTCCACGATCTGTTCGGGCGAATATCCCGTCACTTCCAGACAGCCGTTGCTCACGTACTCCATCGTCCAGCTCGAATCGTTCTTGCGCCGGTAGGCGAACCCGGGAAGGTTGTCCACGAGCGTGTTCAGGCGACGTTGGCTTTCCGCCCGCTCTTCCTCGACGCGCTTGCGCTCGGTGATGTCGACGATGATGGCGATCGTGCCCTCCAGTTTCCCCCGGGCGTCGCGCACGGCGTTGACGGTCAGCTCGGCCCAGAACGGACTTCCGTCGCGCCGGACATAGCGTTTCTCGATCGCGTACGAGTTCTTCTCGCCGGTTTCGATCTTCCTGTTCTCCGGCTCCTGGCGCGCCACGTCGTCGGGATGGGTGAAAGTCCGGGACGACATGTCGATCAGCTCGTTCACCGTATAGCCCAACATCTCGGCGAACCGGGCGTTGGATTTGACGAGCCGTCTCTCCGCGTTCCACACCGCCAGGCCGTGCGTGGCGTTCTCGAACACGGCCCGCATCATTTGTTCGCTCCGACGCAGCGCTTCAAAGGCTTGGTTGCGTTCCGTCACGTCGATGAACGAGAACACCATGCAAAGCGACTCGCCGTTTTCGGCCGTGACCATGCTGGCCGACAAGTGGACGTCGAAACTCGTGCCTTCCTTCGATTGGGCATCGAATTCCCCGACAAACCATCCTCGCTCGTGCAGACAAGCGATGACCCGGGCCGCTTCCGCCGGGTTCGCGGCGAACTCCCCGGCCGGGTGTCCTACCGTTTCCTCTTCCGAGTCGTAGCCCCAGAGGTCCAAGAACGCCTGGTTGACGTAGGTGATGGTCCCGTCCAGGTCCGCGACCGCCAGCGGAGCCGCAAGAGAGGAAATGGTGTAGTCCTTGATCCTCAGTTCCTTCTCCGCGCGAATCCGGTTCGTTATGTCCACCGAGACGCCCAATGCGACGATCTCTCCCGAGCCGGGGATTTCGAACGGTACCTTGGCGAATTGATAGGTCCGCCCGCTGCTGGCCAGCGTCCGCACACTCGTCAGCGGCTCCGCGCTTCCCGGTCCCAAATCGATCACCCGGCGGTCCTCTTCGAGGAAGATCCGTTCTTCCTCCTTCGATGGATGAAAGTCCGCTTGCGAGCGTCCGATCAAGGCCTCCACGGTCGTTCCGTACGCGTCGGCGACGCACTTGTTTGCCACAACGTACCGGCCGTGACGGTCTTTAGCGTAGATCTGATGCGGCAGGAGATCGATGACCCGGCGCAGACTCGCCTCGCTTTGCCTGAGGTCGCGCTGTTGGATCGACTGAAAGAGCGAATAGAAGAGTCCGGCCCACAGAAGGGGGAGGAGCACGTCCGCCGGAGATTCCAGCGAATTGAGGAGGTCGGAGAACCGCGAATCGACGAAGAAACGGCTCAGACCGGGAAGAGCCGCTACGAGAAAGAGCCAAGTCAAGAGGAACCGGCTGTCGAGGTCGATGCGTCGCGACCCGCGCCAATGAAGAAGAACGATGCCCAGAAGACATACCAGAATGTAGAACGCATCCAGGGAGCGGTCCGCGGTCATAAGACGGTCTCCCCGCGGCGAAAACGGACCTTCCAAACCCACCATACGGCGAGAACGACGCCGGCGACACAGCTCGCGCGCGCGATGTAGGCGCACGCGTCGGCTCCGAGCCCGAAGTAACCGAAAACCACCGCCGCGTGACCGATCGATAGCAACACGGGGCCCGCCATCAGAAGCCAGGGGTGCGGAAGCCGCCTCAGAACGGCGCGGTTGCCCAAGAGAAACAGCAACACGCCGATGCAAAGAAGCAGACTGACCACTTCATGCTCTTCGGAGACCCATACGACGATTTCGTTCCCGCCGTTCATTTTCCCCTCCCATGGAGTCCCGGCGAACCTGCGCGACGCGCCGACACGCGTCAGTGCGGGGAAGAAAGGACTTGTCTCAAGAGAGCGATCAGATCGCTGAAGCGATAGGGCTTCTGAATGATTCCCGCAAGCGTCCCGGAAGCGAACTGCTTGGCCACTTCTTCTTCGCTGTAGCCGCTCGCGACAATAATGGGAACATCCGAACGAATCTTCCGAATCGCGGCGAGAGCTTCTCCTCCGCCCATTCGCGGCATGGACAGATTCAGAAGAACGCAGACGATGTCCGCGTGACGCTGGGAGAAGACGTCGACCGCTTCCTTTCCATCCGCCGCCGCGAGAACCGTGAAACCGGCCTTTTCGAGCATGCGTTTCCCGAGACCCAGAATGGTCGCTTCGTCGTCGACTAGAAGAACCGTTCCACCCGCCTGCCATTCGCCAGACGATTCGTCATGCCGCGGGGCCGGCTTCGGAGCGCCCTTCACAACGGGGAACAGAACGCGAACTCGCGTCCCTCGACCCGGTTCGCTCTCGAGCCGGACCGTTCCCTTGTGAGCGCGCGCAATGCCCAACACGGCCGCCAGGCCAAGGCCGCGACCGGTGAACTTGGTCGTGAAGAACGGATCGAAGATCTTCGCCACGAGCGAACCGTCGATCCCGCAGCCTGTATCCTCGACCTCCAAGTAGACGTACCGCCCCGGCACGAGATCGTCGTCGACGCAACACGAGGCCAGGTACGAGCGATCCGCCGGTATCGCGCCGGTCCGGATCGCGATCGTTCCGTCGCGGTTGACGAGCGATTCGACGGAATTGTTCAGAAGGCATGTCACGAGACGACGCAGCTGAGTGGCATCGGCCTTGATTGAGGGAACCGCCTCGTCGAGATCCATTTCGAGCGCGGTCTCGGAAGGTATCGAAGCCTCGAGAATCGGGTGCATCTCGCGAACCAGGCGGGTGAGGTCGAGCGTTTGCACCAGGAAAGTCCCCAGGCCCGAGAAGGCGAGCAATTGGGAGACCATCTCCTGGGCTCGCAGGGCGGAATCCTCGATTTCCTCCACGCTCTCGCGAAACGGAGAATCCGGCGACAAGTCCATGAGCATCAGATTCGTGTTCCCCGTGATTCCCATCAACAAGTTGTTGAAGTCGTGAGCGATTCCGCCCGCCATTCGGTTCAGACTTTCCAACCTGTGCATTTCCAGACTGCGGCGCTCTTCTTCCGCGCGCCGACGTTCGGTCGTGTCGCGCAAGACCGACACAAGCAGGGGCTCCTCGCCTCTCGCCCCACGCAGGAGAGTGCAACGTTCCTCGACGTGGTGCGTCTTCCCGGAGGAATCGATCAGGCGGTATTCCACCATCGCGGGCCCGCCGCTCTGACTCGCCACCGAACGGCACTGGCGGAGGAGGAGGCGGTCCTCTTCGTGAACGAGAGTAGTCCAGGCGACGTCGCCGCTGAGAATCTCTCGAACGCGCACGCCCGTGATTCTCTCGACGGCGGGATTCGCATCCAACACGCGACCGTCCGGATCGAGGACGAGCAAGCCGTCGCTCGCGTTCGTAGAAACGAGACGGTAGTGTTCCTCCGATCTGCGGACTTGGTCGTGCAATAGATGCGTGGCCACGACGCGGGCGGCCCGCTGGGCCACCAGGGCGAGAATGCGCTCGGACTCGATCGAGAAATGCGCGGGGCGCGATTGGCTCATGTTGAGCACGCCGATGGGACGGTCCTTGAGAATCAGAGGATAGCAGAGAAGGGAACGGACCTCGACATCGCTCGATTTGAGAACGGCGAACTCGCTCGACTTGGTCGTGTCGTCGAGCCGGAACGGTTTCCCGGTTTGAGCCACCTTGCCCGCGATCCCTTCGCCGCGCTGGAACCTCTTGCCGGACCACTCGCCCGAGCCGAACGACTGGCCTTCTTCTTCGAGCGGACTGCACGCCGCCCGAAGTTCCAGGAACTCGCCTGTGGGATCGAGCAACATCAGGGACGCGTTTTCGGCCCGCAGTCCCAGAGAGAGCGTTCCCAAGAGGCGCAGGAAGACGATTTCAAGGTCGAGCGCCGGATCGTCGAACTCGTCGATCTGGCGCATGATCGAGAGTCCCTGCACTAGTCGCTCATGGCGACGGTTCAGCTCCCACAAGGTCTCCGCCAAGGGACGAGGGTAGTTGTATTCGGTATCCGGAGTCATTGTTCGCGTCTCGCCTTGGAGCCATACAACAACTAGGGCCTCGAAAGAAGATGGAGCAAGGCGAGAGTGTGCGCCTTGCTTGCCTGCAACTCCTGGGCAATGCCCACAACCGCGTCCGTCCCCAGGCCGAGGGAATTCGCCAACCCGCCTTGGGTCGGCTGCACCTTGGGGTCGGACGCGTAACCGAATCCCGCGAGTCGCGAGAGCACGTTTGCCAGATAGGCGATGCCGACCTCCTTGGCGTGGGGGCCGCGGTAGGTTCCGCATTCGTACTGCCGGAGGATCATGGTCGTGACGATGGGAGGGAATCGCCAATGGCTGGCGATCCAGCCGCCGATCTCGGCGTGCGTGGTCTGGATCTGCTCGTATTCCACCTCGCGCAGCGGCCGTCCGCCGGTTCGAGCCGTTGTGCAGATGCGTCCATATCCCTCTCCCATGTACAACCCCAACACGTATTTCCCGATGTCGTGGAGAAGACCGCCCGTGAAACAGGTCTCGGGCGACTCCACGGGACCGACCCTTTGCGCCAGGATCTGCGCCGCTTTGGCCGCGCCGAATGAATGCATCCAGAAGTCCTGCGCGTCGAACGCCGACTGCACTCGGCTTCCCAGCACGCCGAAAACCGATGTCGCCAGAGCAAGCATCTTCACCGTGTCGAAACCGATCAGGACAACGGCGCGACGGATGGAATCGACCTGGGAAGGAAGACCGTAGAAGGGAGAATTGGCGAACCGCAGCACGCGCGCCGAGATGGCGTGATCGCCCTCGAGCACCGCGGTCAGGTCCTGGGCCGAGGATTTCTCGTCGCCCGCCGTGTCCACAATTCGCGCGACGACCTGAGGCAAAGTGGGCAAATCCTCGACATCCAACAAGTTCCGGAGAATCTCTCGGCTGATCATTGGTGTGAATCCTGGATGCGTGGCGATCGGGTCGCGCGAAATCGAGGCCGGCGTAGGCCGCGCCCTATGGGGTCACAGGCCTGAAACGAAAGGCGTAGCCTCTAAGATCATCGGCAGGGACAGCCGGTGAGTCAAGCAAATGTTGGCGAATGAAGAAGTGGACTCAGGAGGATTTCAAAGTCGTGATCCGAGGACGAAACGAGGTTCACAGGCAGGCTGAAGCCTGTACTCAGAACGAGTTTTGAGTACAGGCTTCAGCCTGCCTCGCTATCGAGAAACGACTTTGAAATCCTCCCGGAAGTGGACTCGAACGACATCGTGCTCGGCATCGGTTCAGGGTCGAGACGCCGCTGTCGCATCCGTTATCCTGCGGATCGCATTCAGACAGACGTCCTGCGGCAAGGGGCCCGCCGCGACGGCCGCGAGGTTCTCGGCCAGATGCTCGGCATCGCATGTTCCGACGATCGTCGTGTCGCAGTGCGGGTGGGACAAGGTGAAACGCAGGAGGAACTCGGAGGGTTTCATGCCGTCGAGGAGATCGTCGAGCCGAGCCCTGCGCCACAGATCGGAATTCGGGGCGGGCGCGGCCTGGGCATCCGGGCCACCCCGGGCAATTCCTCCTCGGATCACGATGCCCGCCCCGGTCGCCGCGGCGCGTCGAATGGCTTCGTCGTGCTCGGGCTGCAGACAGGAGTATGGAACCTGGAAGGCGTCGAACACGTCGCGCTCGACGTGCTCGATCATCCATGGGAGAGTCGTCGAGACGCCGATGAAGCGCGCGAGTCCTTGGGACCGAATCTCGCCGAGCGTCTCGATCAGTTCATCCATCGCAACGTCGGTTCGGCCCATCTTCTGCTGTTGCAGATAGGGATTGTGGAGTTGCAGAACGTCCACGTAGTCCGTTCTGAGTCGATGGAGACTCTCCTCGATGTTGCGCAGGAGTTGCGCGCGCGTCCAGATGTGGTGCGGCTCGTCGGGGCGAGCCCGCATATCGGGCGGATTGCACCCGCATTTCGTGGCCAGGAAGAACTCCTTGCGGCGCGAGCCCACGTAGCGGCCGATTCGCTCCTCGCTCCGTCCGTAGTCGGGCGAGGTGTCGATGAAGTTGATCCCGGCGTCGAGAACCGCGTTGAGAATCGCCTCAGCTTGTGGCTCGGAACACGTCGGCCCCTCCCCTGCCAAGGGACGACGCAGTTCCATCGCACCGTAACCGAGTCGGCTCACCCTGAGTCCCGTTCGTCCAAGAACGCCGAACCGCATTCTGGCCATCCTCGCTCTCGTGTGGTATTGTGTCGAAAGACTCCGAAGAAGGCACGGACAAAACGCCATGGCATTCAGAAACTCCGCGTCTCGTCGCGCCCTTTCATTCTCGACTCTCTCTCCCCGCCTCGCCGGTCTCGTCCTGTTGACGCTTCCTTGGCTCTGCCTCGCCGACCGAGTTTCCGGCGCGCTTCCGGAACTCGAGTCCTTTGTCGTCGTCCAGGACGGCGCGTCGAACCTCGACGTGGGCGAGGAAGCCGCGCCGGAAGTCGCGGACTGGGACGGCGACGGACGAATCGACCTGATCGTGGGCCAGTACGGCTACGGCTACGTCCGGTCGTTTCTCAACCAGGGGACAGGGGGCGCCGCGCCCGTCTTCGACGGGTGGTCCTACCTCCTGTCCGGCGGCGTCAACGTGCGAACCGGCTACGACCTGTCGATGGGATCGGGTCCGCGAGTCGTGGACTGGAATTCGGACGGCATGAAGGACCTGATCCTCGGGGAACGCTACGGCATCATCCATATCCTGCTGAACGAAGGCACGGACGCGGCGCCCGTCTTCTCGCAGATCTACCCCGACTACGACCGCGTCGAAGTGAGCGGTTCGGACTTCGACGCGGGCTTCAACTCCATGCCTTTCTTCGTGGATTGGAACAACGACGGCAAACGCGACCTCGTCTGCGGCGAAATGTACGGGCACGTCTATCTCCTCCTCAACACGGGGACCGCCGCGGCGCCGGCCTTCTCCAGCGCCTCCTTCATCCAGGACGGTTCCGTCAACCTGGACGTGGGCGATCGCGCGGCCCCGGTCGTGTGCGACTGGAACGACGACGGGAAGAAGGACCTTCTCTGCGGCAACCAATACGGCAACGTTTACTTCTTCGACAACAAGGGAACCGACGACGCGCCCGCTTTCTCGGGCTGGGAACTCCTGACCGCGGGCGGCGCGACCCTGGACGTGGGATTCGACTCGCGCCCGACCGTCGCGGATTGGGACCAAGATGGAACGCCCGACCTTCTCGTCGGCGAATCGGACGGACGGGTCTTCTTCTACCGCGCCGTGCCGCCCCCGCCGCCGCTCTCGACGGGCGAATCCTGGATTCTCTACGAATGAAATCGACTCGCCGCGCGTGAGTCCCGAAATCGTTGACCTTGAGATCGTTCCGCGCCTGCCTTAAGATGGGCGCGATGCGAGATGACGAGGGATTCCTCTTTCCCGCGCGCCACCCGCGCAAGGAGACGCGACTCTTCCCATGAAACTGACGCTAGGACACAGCCCCGATCCCGACGACGCTTTCATGTTCCACGCCCTCGCCAAGGGACAAATCGACACCGAGGGCCTTGAATTCGAACATCTCCTCCAGGACATCGAAACGCTCAACCGGCGCGCCGAGCGGAGCGAGCTCGACGTCACCGCTCTCTCGGCTCATGCCTATGCCTTTCTGACCGATCGCTATCTCCTGCTCAACAGCGGCGCCAGCATGGGACTCGGATACGGGCCCTCGCTTGTCGCTCGCGAGCCCTTGTCGCTCGACGAATGCCGCAAGCGCCCGATCGCCGTGCCGGGCGAACGCACCTCGGCGTTCCTGGCGTTGAGATTGTATCTCGGAGAGTTCCAATATCGCGTCGTCGCGTTCGATCGCATCATCGACGCGGTGCGCGCGGGCGAGACGGACGCGGGACTTCTCATTCACGAGGGACAGCTGACCTATGCGGGCGAAGGGCTTTGTCTGGTCGTCGACCTCGGCGCGTGGTGGAGCGATCTCACTTCCGGTCTGCCCCTTCCGCTCGGAGTCAACGCCATCCGCCGGGACCTTCCGAACGATCTGCAACTCCGGGTCGATCGGGTGCTGAGACGCTCGGTGGAATGGGGACTGGCGCATCGCCAGGAGGCGCTTGTCTCGGCGGCGGCCTGGGGGCGCGACCTGGACGACGCGAGGACCGACCGGTTCGTTTCGATGTACGTGAACGATCTCACGCTGGACTATGGAGATTCCGGACGCCGGGCACTCGGCGAATTCCTTCGCCGGGGCGCCGAGGCGGGTCTGCTCCCCGCTCGGGTCGAGCCGGAATTCGTAGGGGACTCCTGACGCGGGCGCGCCGCCGGCCTGCATTCGAAGCGATACGAATAGAGACACCATGCCGCGCCATTCCGCCATGCGAACGCTTCTATCGAGACCGGCCTTCTGGATCGGCGCGGTCCTCGTCCTGGGCGCGATCCTCATCGTCGAGCTCGTCGTCTTCGCCAACACCGACGGGGTCCGTCGCCGCATTGCGATGCGACGCATCTGGCTCAACCACGGCCTGCGCCACTATTACCCCATTCTGCCCGACATCCTCGCCCTCAAACCGGATATGCTGAAGGATCCGCAATGGCAACACTACGCGCTGGGCACCTTCCGGGAGTGCGGCGCCTGGCGCGAACTCACGGCGACCGCATTGGAGATGGAGCGCACGGAGACGGCCGATCCCGCCTGGCGATGGCACGGGTTCGAGGCCCTCTTGATCCTGGGGCGCGACTCGACGGCGATGCGGGTCCTGCGCCCACGGCTGAACCGCGACGACTTGAAAAACGCGCCTCGTTGCGCCCCTCTTCTGCTCGACGCGATGGACGCGCGCCGCGACGGGAAAATCGTCGAAGAAGAAAACCTCCTGTCGCAGGCCGAGGAAACCGCGCCTCCCGGCACGCCGGAATCCGATCTGATCCGTTTCCTGAGAGTGGAATCCCTTTGCGCGCAGGGAAGGTGGCGCGAGGCCGACGAAACCAATTCCCTCGTTCTCCCGGCGCTGGGACGGATTCCGCGGGGGACGCTGGACCAGGTTCCCTTACTTCTGGCCAAGGGGCGGGCCGTGGACGCGTTCGTTCAACTCGAGATCTACCGCGCTCGAATCGGCGACATCGAGCCTTGGGTGGAGGAGTATCTGAAGCGATGTTTGCCGCATCTTTCGCCGCCTCACAATCTATGGGCGACGGAAATGCTCGAAGCCTGGCGCCGCGAAAGGTCGAGCCCGGACGCGATCGACGACCCGACAACCTCGACCTATCCGCCTCTTCCGGTCGGAGAGACGATTCTCAGGCTCCGCGAGGCCGAGAAGGAACTCCCCTCTCCGCTCCTTCCCCGCGAGCCGGCGGCCTTTCCCCTGATAGTGGACGAACCCGGAACACACACCCTGGTTGTGCGGGGTAGGGCGGACCGCGTGGACGGCCGCGGCGCGCTTGTCGAACTCGGCGTTTCGGGAATCGGGCAGGCGTACACGCTCTTCCCATCGAGCCAGCGGGTGGACCGCCGCGCGTCGGTCTTCCTTCCGGCCGGTCGCTACGATCTGTTTCTGTCCGTTGCGTCGCTGGGTGAGAACCGGATCGAACCGCGGGCGCACGTCGACGAGTTCGTCGTCGTTCGGCGCCGAAGCCCTCCCGACCTCGCCGAGATCGGCTTTCGGGACTTTCAGATCCAGACGGGACCGGCCGATGAGAACCAAGCAAGATAACCTCCGACACCGCGGGGGTTTCCATGGTAGACCGGCCCGTTTGCACGATAGCCTGCGTTGGAGGAAACCGCGCGTGATTCCATCGGCGAACCCGGACACGAGCCTATGAGGGAACGAATCGCGATTTTCGGCGGATCCTTCGACCCCCCCCAGGTCGGGCACGTCCTCGCCGTGCAATACGTCCTGCTGACCGCCGAGATCGATCGCGCGCTCGTCATTCCGTGCGGCCGACACCCGTTCGACAAGGACCATGTTCCCTTCGAGCACCGCTCGGCCATGTGCCGACTCGCGTTCCAACCCTTGGGAGAACGGGTCCAGGTTCTCGACATCGAGGGCAAGCGCGACGGCCCCAGCTACACGATCGATACGATTCGGCAGTTGCGCGGCCTCTTTCCCGGCGCGGATTTCGAAATCGTCATCGGATCGGATCTTCTGAACGAGATCGACGACTGGAAGGAGGCCGAGGAAGTCAGGCGCTCGGTCTCGTTTCGAGTCCTGCCTCGTCTCGACTGCAATACGGCGGAAACCGAGGAGGAGCAGGAGATCCCGCACTACCTGCCCCGGCTGTCGAGTACCGGCGTCCGCAACATGATTGCCCAAGGCAAGGACGTGTCGTCGCGCCTCCCTCGTCCCGTGCTCGGCTACATTCGCGAACACGGTCTGTACCGGGCGTAAGGACGAAAGAAAACTCTCGAAGGACTATTGACAGAAAACGCCTGCAAACCGAATAATGAGAATACGATGCGGTGGGGCGCCGCCCGCCACGAGATGAGACTGCGGCCACTTGGGGACCACGGAGCACGGGATGAAGTCGGCTTGCGCGGACGTCGAGATCAAGAACACGTTGGGCATCCACTTGCGCCCCGCGTCGCAAATAGTGCAACTCTGCAACCAGTATCCCGGCTGCGAGGTGGAGCTTTCCAAGGAAGGCCAGACGGTCAACGGCAAAAGCATCATGAACGTCATCATGCTCGCCGCCGAGCAGGGCAGCATGCTCAAGATCGAGGTCCGCGGCGACCAGTGCGAGGACCTTCTTGCCCGCCTGATTCAACTCATTGAAACGAAATTCGGCGAAGAGGACTGACTTCTCCTCGTTCGCCGCAAGATCGCAATCCCTGAAAATCGCAATCCGAATCTTGTTTTTTCCCTCGCGAAGGTGCTAAACTCCCGAACGGAAGAAGGCGGAGAAGTCTCGTTCCGGACCGCGGGTGTCGCACTGTATTGTCGTTTTGCGTCAGAGAGCGATTGTAGGGTCGGTTGGCAGAAACCAAGAGGCAGGGTAGCGCGACATGAAATCGCCTCATCGTGTTCTACACGGCATTCCCGCTTCTCCCGGCGCCAGCCGCGGAGTCGTGTTCCTCCACGGTGTGGTCAAGACCCCCGTCAAGCGCTACTCCATCCCCGAGAGTCGCGTCGAGAGCGAAATCGACCGCTTCAATCAGGCGGTCGAGAAAGCCCGCGAACAGTTGCGCCAGACCCACCAGATGGTGGGCGCGAAGATCGATAAAGTCCACGCCAGCATCTTTGAGGCCCAGGAAGTCCTTCTCGACGACCCCCTCCTAGTCGATGCCTGCAGGCGCGACATCCGGGCGGACCGGCTCAACGCCGAGTTCGTTCTCGAGCGAAACGTCGAGCAGATCCGCCAGCTCTTCGAACAGATCGAAGTGCCCCATCTTCAGCTCCAGAACCTCGACGTCCTCGATGTGGCGGCGCGCATCCGCGAGAACCTGACGCCCCAGAAGCGAAGCCGGATCGAGGATGTGGGGCGGAATTCGGTCATTATCGCCCACGACCTCCTCCCCTCGGACACGGCTAGGCTCAATAGGCGCCATGTCGCGGGGATCGTGACCGAGGTCGGCGGCCCAACGTCCCACTCGGCGATCCTCGCCAAGGCCCTCAATATCCCAGCCGTCGTGGGCGTAGAGGGCATCGTCAAGCGGGCGATTCAGAGCGCGCCCATCTTGATCGACGGCTACACCGGCACCGTCACGCTGAGTCCGACCAAGCACGACGAGGAGCGTTTCCGTCAGCGCCAGGAGGCCTTGAAGGCGGACCGAGAATCGCTGCACAAACTGCGCGACCTGCCGTGCGAAACCAGGGACGGGTATGCGATCGATCTCGCGGCCAATCTGGAGTTCCCCTCGGAAGTTGCGGGGGTTAAGACGAGCGGAGCGCGAGGAATCGGCCTGTTCCGAACCGAGTTTTTCTATATCGACCGCGGCTACATTCCTTCCGAGGAGGAGCAATTCCAGGTCTACAAGGAAGTCCTCGAACACATCCACCCCATGCCGGTCGTCTTCCGAACGCTGGACATCGGAGGGGACAAGTTCATATCGCAATCGGGCGTGGTTTCCAACGAGATCAATCCGTTCCTCGGGCTTCGCGCGATCCGCCTCTGCCTGGCGAATCCCGACATGTTTCGGGCGCAGCTGCGCGCCATGCTGCGCGCCTCGGCCTTCGGCAACACCCGCATCATGATTCCTTTCGTTACCGACGTCTCGGAGGTGCGGCGAAGCGTGGCGCTGATCGAGGAAATCAAGAGAGACCTGCGCCGGGTGGGCATCGAGCACGACGAAAACGTCCAGGTCGGCATCATGATCGAGACCCCGTCGGCGGCCCTGACCGCCGATGTCCTGGCGCGGGAAGTGGATTTCTTCAGCATCGGCACCAACGACCTGATTCAGTACACGATGGCGGTCGACCGGGTCAACGAGAGCGTGGCGGACCTCTATAACCCGCTGCACCCCTCGGTGGTCCGCCTGATCCGCGACACCATCGACGCCGCCCACAAGAACGGCCTCTGGGTGGGTTTGTGCGGGGAGATGGCCGCCGACCCCGTTTTGGCGGTGTTCCTCATGGGCCTGGGAATCGACGAGCTGAGCATGAGCGCCGTGGCTATCCCCTGGGTGAAACGATTGATTCGTTCATTAACACTTGAAGATGTCCGAAAACTGCGGCAAGATATACTCGAGACATTGCGGTTGGGGCAGGCGGGCGCCGTAGTGAAGCGCTTTCGCCGCAAGCATCTCCGGCCGCTTTCGGACAGACCCCCCACGGGAAGGTAGGAACCAGCCTAGCGCCTCCAGATCGATAGGGCGGTTCCGATTCAGAAGCGATGACGGCCCGCCGCCGGAATGGGAGAGACGGGATCACACACCCGACTTCAGGCCCCCTAACTGAAGATCACCACGTGTGTCTTTCGTCTTTCCCCTTCCGGCGGCGGTTTCTTTTGTCGAACCTCGCACGGCTCCCAGCCGGTATCGGGTTGTGACCATGCCGGAACACGAAATCGACGAGTCGGCCATCTACGCCATCGCGCGTCCCCACCCCAACCTCCTCATCCAGTATTTTCTCTGGAGCCTGAGCACGATCATTCCGATCTCGTTCATCCCGCTCTTTCTCAAGTACTATACGTTGCGCTACCGATTCGACTCGCAGGGCGTCAGCATGAGTTGGGGCTTCTTCTTCCGCCAGGAGATCCACCTCACCTACGCCCGCATCCAAGACATTCATCTTTCGCGAGGCGTGATCGAACGATGGCTCGGGATCGGCACCCTGGCCATTCAGACCGCCTCGGGTTCGGCGGGCGCCGAGATGACCATTCCCGGACTCACTCAGTACGAAGCGGTCCGGGATTTCCTCTACCAACGGATGCGAGGGCACCACCGCGCCGACACCCCGACGCGCGCGTCCGCCCTGTCCGAAACCGTTCCCGCGTCCGTTTCGGCCCAAGACAGGGACGAAGCCGTCAGTCTCCTCAGAGAGATCCGCGCGGACCTCAGGGCCATTCGACAAGCGACCTCATCGTTCGACGGGTCTTCGAACCCGGGTGGAGCTCCCCCAGTCTGATGTATTCGTTACTCAAGGACCTCGTTCTCGACTTTCTGCGCTGTCCGAAGGAACCGCCCGATGCTCCAGCCGGTTCGCACGAATCGGTGCAGGTGTTTCGCGCGGCCCGCGCCTATCTGACCTATCGGTTGTTGGGACTCTGGATAGGACTCGCCGTGTTCGCCGTTCTGGAGATTGCGGGGCTCATCGCCGCCTTGGTCGTTCTCGGCCCCGTGGGAATTCTGGTCGCTCTCGGCCTGGCGGTCTTTGTCGTGGGCAAGGCGGTGTTCCTCTACGTCGTCACCCGCCTCGACTACGACATGCGGTTCTATATCATCACCGACCGCAGCCTTCGGATTCGCGAAGGGGTGGTCTTGATCCGCGAAATCACGCTCACGTTCGAGAACATTCAGAACATGAAGATCGAACAGGGGCCGATTCAGCGCCTCCTGGGAATCTACAACCTGGTCGTCGAGACGGCCGGAGGCGGAAGCGGACAGGTGAGCGCCGAGAAGAGTCAAGCCAGCCCGATGCACCGAGGCGTGTTTCGAGGACTCATGAGACCCGAAGAGCTGCGCGACCTGATCCTTTCGTATCTGCGCTCGGTCCGCACCTCGGGCCTCGGCGATCGCGACGACGCGCAGGAAGCCGCGCACGCCCCCGGAACGTCGCGAACGTTCGCGCCCCGCGCCGTGCCACCGGGATCCTCGTTCGCGGGCCGCCGCGAGATCGAGACTCTCCGCGCCATCCGAGACGAGGTCGCCGATTGGCGGAGGACAATCGAGGATCGGAATCTGCAGGGAAGTGCGTGAAGAGTCATTCCTCTGTCCGCAATCCGAGGTTGTCCTCGACCCCTCCCCTCGCAACGGCCGCTTGCCATTCTTCCATGTTCTCGCGTTGCTCGACGGTGAGTCCAAGACTTTCGAGCCGCTCCGTCACCGTCTCGGATTCCGAAACGAGAAACCCGCTGTAGAGAAACGTTCCGTCGGGAACGAGGTGCTCGACCAGCGCCTCGAAGTGGGGACTCACGCGGTCGAAGAGCGCGTTGCAAACGACGAGATCGAAGACCTCGCCTAGCGCCAGCCTCTCGGACGAGCCGATTCGATAGTCGATCTCCGTCTCCACCCCGTTGATCCGCGCGTTCTCGGTGTAATTCTCGAGGCAATCCTCGTCCACCTCGATCGCGACGACCCGCCCGGCACCCAGGGCCCGCGCGGCAAACGCGAGAATGCCCGATCCGGCGCCGAAATCGAGAACGCTCCGACCCGGACGAACAAGTCGCTCCAAGAACCGCAGGGATAGTCGGGTCGTGGCGTGAGTACCCGAACCGAAGGCGCGGCCCGGGTTGATTCGCAAGACGATCGGTTCGGGTGTGTCGGCGTCCTTCCACCACGCGGGGAGAATCAGGAGTCGGGGAGAAACGCGAATCGGCCGGAAGAAATCTCTCCAGCGCGTCGCCCAGTCTTCCTCGGGAATCGAAATCGGCTCGATCCGGATTCGTCCGGTCTTGCGCACGTTCGATCCAAAGCGCGCTTCGAGGATCTCGTCGAGATCCGCGGCGACACGTTGCGGATCGGCCTCGCGAGCGAGATAGACGTGCAGGCATTCTCCCGCCCGAGACTCCGCCCGGCTTTCGCCGCCTTCGACGGCGGCCGCCGAGGCCGGATCGAGCCAGATCTCGCGCGACGTTCCGAGAATATCGGTTTCGCCCGCGAGAGCGAGGATCTCGTCCTCGACGTCGCTCAAGACGTCGGCCGACGCGAGGACTCTGAAGGCGAGCCACGTGCCCGCCTCGTCGCGGGACGGCGAATCCGAGTCGCCGGATGGCGGAGCGGCACTCATGCGACGATCCTTATGCTTCTTCGGAGGACTTGTCGCGCGATTTGGCTCGAAACGTCATCTGGAACGCCACGCCCTCGAATCCGAAAGCCTCGCGCAATTGGTTGGCCAAGTAACGTCGGTAGGAGAAATGCAGGAGCCGGGGATTGTTGACGAAGAACGTGAACCTGGGCGGGCGGGTCCCGGTCTGAGTCACGTACTTCAGACTGAGTTGGCGTCCCTTGTGCCACGGCGGCGAGACCCTGTGCGTCGTTTCTTCGAGCCATTTGTTGAGTGTCGGGGTGTCGATTTCTCGGCAGTACTCGGCGTGGACGCGGTCCACCAGTTCGAGAATCCGCTTGACGCGCTGTCCGGTCGTAGCCGACGTCATCACGATCGGGGCAAAGGAGAGATACGGCATCTCGTCGCGGAGTTTCTTGGCGAACGTTCCGGCCGTCGAGTTCTCCTTTTCGAT
The DNA here is from genome assembly GCA_016931035.1 of Candidatus Sumerlaeota bacterium. Lineage (GTDB taxonomy): Bacteria > Sumerlaeota > Sumerlaeia > UBA8349 > UBA8349 > JAFGFN01. The sequence continues at coordinate 20,367 of JAFGFN010000087.1, read as the reverse complement.
CAGATCCCATTTGTTCAGAACGAGAACGCACCCCCGGTTGGCTTCGAGCGCGTAGCCGGCCACGTGCTGGTCTTGCTCGGTCAATCCCTCCGAGGCGTCGATAACGATCACGGCGACGTCGCAGCGGCTCAGACCCGCCTGGGCGGCGAAGACGCTGAGTTTCTCGGCGCCCCGCTCGATCTTCCCGCGCCGCCGCATCCCGGCGGTGTCGACGATCGTGTAAACGCGGTCTCCGTATCGGAACGCGGTGTCGATGGAATCGCGGGTCGTCCCGGGCGTATCGTCCACGATGACGCGCTCGCGCTCCAACAGGGCGTTGACGATGGAAGACTTTCCGACGTTGGGCCGACCGACGATGGCGATGCGAATCGGTTTGGGGCCTTCCTGGCTCGTTTCCGGTGCGGGTTCTTCTTCCGGCAAGAGTTCCACGATGCGATCCATCAGATCGCCCATGCCCGAGCCGTTCAGTGCGCTCAGGGCGTAGAGGGGATCGAACCCGAGGGAGTAGAAGGCGTAGGATTCCTGGTGTCGCCGGTTCGTATCGCACTTGTTGACGGCCAGGACGGTGGGTTTCGACGCGCGACGCAAAAGATCGGCCACGTCGCGATCCACGGGGTTGTCCGGCTCGGTCACGTCGGTCAGGAACACCACGACGTCCGCCTCTTCCATCGCCAGAAGACTCTGGCGGCGCATCTGGGCGTAAATGTTGTCGCGCGGATCGGTTTCGTATCCTCCCGTGTCGACCAGCATGAATGCACGCCCGTTCCATTCGGCGGTTTCGAAATTGCGGTCGCGCGTGAGTCCGGGCGTGTCGAGAACGACCGCCTTGCGTCTGCCGACGATGCGATTGAACATCGTCGATTTGCCGACGTTCGGGCGGCCCACGATGGCGACGATGGGAAGACGATGGCCGAGGATTTCGACTTGAGGCATGATTGCGGATTCCCGATTCACGAGTTTGCCGGCCGCGCGGTTCGTTGCGTCCGACGGCGCCGGAAGCGACCTTTCTCGCTCTCGTTCGAACGACTCACTCGGCCTCGGCCGCGAAGTAGGCCAGAATGTGCCACCGGTTGTAGTCGTCGTAGGAGCCGATGTGGCGGAATGCGCGCGGTTCCTTCGGCCCTCCGGGCGAGAGCCACTCGCGCGTGGCGTAGGTCTGAACGATTTCGTGCGACTGCTGGGCAAGGCGATGGGCCAGAATGCGCATCCCTTCGGTGTCGATCGGTCCGGTGGGGCGCAAGTTCAAACCCTCGACCCCCTTGATCTTGTCGACGGGAAAGCTCCCGCCCCAAAGGCGGACGTGCAGAGCGGGATGAAACTGAAACACGTCGACGACGCTCGAATAGTGCGTGGCCTCGGGCGAGAGACGAACCATTCCGCAGGCTAGCACCCCGATAGAACGAGCCCCCATCTCCGCCTCGCCGGAAACCGTCCGCCACAGCAGGCGGTCGGAGTGAATTTCGAGTCCGACCGCTTCGCAGCAGGCGCTGAAGTCGAGGGACCTGCGGTTCTCGATCAAGCGGATCGGCAGACCCGCCCTCAACAGACGATCGCGGATCTCCACTCCTTGCGAGTAGGACACGTCGCGGAGGACGATGCCGCACTGGAGACGCAGGCGGTCGGCCAGGATTTGGGGCGTCTGAGCGAGAATCGCGGAGAGCTCGCCGAGAAGGCGGTCGAAATCGATCTCCCGGCGTGGAGCCACGATCATTGCGCACGACGCTTCGCGCGACGAAACGGGCCGCTTCCGGTTCTGGTTGGGGGGACGGAGAATCGCGGAGTCGGTGATGTGCGCCGACTCGCGTCCGTCGAGACCTTCGGCAGCCCTGCGTACGGCGGCCCGGACAATCTTCTCGGTATCGTCCTCGTAGGATTCCTCCGCCTGTCGAGAGACGCGAGCTTCTTGTTCGGTCAGATCTTCCGCCGCTCCCGGTCCGAGAATCTCGCCAAGCGCGATGACGCTAGGCGCAAGTTCGGGAAACGACTCGCCACGACGCCCGGACACGCTGTGTCTCTCGTGATTCTCGAAGAGGATGGATATGGGACCCGACTCCTGCGATTCGTCTATCTCATGCCTCGCCCCAGAAACGCCGCCGGCGCCACCCAACGAACCGGGCGACGCCGCAGGCGGCTCCGGCAAGTCCAGGTCGATGAACCCGGAGTCCGAGTCTTCCCTCGCGGACGTGGGGAGTGCGGGAAGCACCGAAGAGGTTTTCCGGGTCTTGGGCACCTCTTGTTCGACGTCGGGGCTGAAGTCGCGCGTGTCCAGACCGCCGAGGGTCGCGTTCAACTCCTTGATCAGGCTCAAGACCTCGGCCTCCTCCTCCTTCGAAGGCTTGGAACGAAGAAAACGGTCGAAATACGAAAGCGAGCGCGGACGAGTCGTCGTGCTTTCCAGCGCAAGCTTCCCCGCCGTCAGGAGCGAAGCCTGGGCCTGAATGGATCGGGGATGGGCGGTGATGAGGTTGTCGAACACGCTGAGGGCCAGGTCTCTCCGCTTGGCCGCCGCTAGCATCTCCGCCAAAGCGAATTGGGGCGCGGGCGCGAGAGAGAAATACGGATTGCGATCCACGAGTCGGCCGAATTCACGCCCGGCCTTCTCGACGTCGCCTATCTCGACAAAGTGTTCGAGAACCGCGGCGCTGGGGTCCTTGCCCACCACGATCTCCTCGGATGCGGAAGGCGAAACGGCGTTCCTGGCGGAGGCCGCCCCTTTCTCGCGAATCGCACGGCTCAGGGCCAGCTGGACGCGCGCTTCATCCAATTGGAGTTCCGCTTCCGTGTGAGCAAACGCCTTGAAACCATAGAAGAGAGCGGACACGATCGCGCCGAAAAGGAAGCCGCCCACGTGCGCCCAATAGGCGACGGAGGAAGTGCCGCCGCCCGACCGAGCGATCAATGCGTCCACCAGGTCGCCCAAGAAGAAATACATCCCGAGGAGGAGAATGGACGGGCACTTCGTCTGTCCGGCGAAGACCCGCCACAAGACCCAGATGAAGTAGTAGACCTTGAAATCGCACCAGGGCGTTATGATGAAGAACGCGCCCATCATGGCGGCGATGGAACCCGACGCGCCGACCAGGGGCAAGGCGTCGTCCGTCACGCTTTTCTGGAGAAACGCCCCCACGCAGCCTCCGACCAGATAGACGAGAAGCAGACGCGAGCGCCCGATCCGGTCTTCGAGAATCGCGCCGATGAGATAGAGGAAATACATGTTCCAGAAGAAATGAAAGAACCCGCCATGGACGAACTGGTGGGTGAGGAGGCCGAGGGGCTGAGCTATCGAAGTGTAGCCGAACCGATCGACAAAAGACTGAATCGAATCGGCCCGCGAGCCCGAACCGGTTAGAGGAACGATAAAGAACTGGACGACGAATACGAGGGCATTGACGCCCAGAAGAGCGTACGTGGCGGTCGGTCGTCGATAGAGGGGCCGGTCGACCCCATAGGGAAGGACAAAAAACATGCGCCCGGGTTCTCCCTCCGGTTTCGTGTTGGGACAACCTTCGCAACTCTATACGGAACGACTCATCAAGACTCGCGCCGCGCGCCCCGGATCGGGCTGGCGCATCAGAAACTCCCCCACAAGAATGGCCGAAACGCCCGCAAGATGCAAGCGATTCACGTCGTCCGGTGCGTAAATGCCGCTTTCCGACACAATCGGAGGAGACCCCTTGTCGCCGGCCAATTCGCGCACCAGCGGCAGCATCCGGGCCGTGTGGTCGAGGTCCGTCGCCAGGGCCGCGTCGGAAAGATCGCGGTTGTTGATCCCCAAAAGACGGGGCGCGAGATGGGTCATGACGCGCCTGAGATCGATCTCGCTATGGGTTTCGACAAGCGGCGTCATCCCGAGATCGAGGGACAAGGCGTGGAACTCTCGAATCTGCGCGTCGCTCAGAATCGACGCGATCAGAAGCACGGCGTCCGCGCCCTCGGCCCGGGCCTCGTAGAACTGGATCGGATCGATCATAAACTCCTTACGGAGCATCGGCAACGACACGGCGCTCCGAACCGATCGGAACGCGTCGAGAGAACCTTGGAAGAACAGCGCGTCGGTCAGGACCGAAATCGCGTTTGCGCCCGCGGACTCGTACGCCCGGGCAATAGCGACGGGGTCGAAATCCTCGCGGATGACCCCCTTGGACGGCGACGCTTTCTTGACCTCGGCGATCAGGGAGATGCACCCGGGACGGGCGACGGCGCCGAGAAAGTCTCTCGGCTCGGGCGCGGCGGCGGCCAGACGCCGCATCGCGTCGAGCGTCGTCGCGCGGTAAATGTCTTCGACTTCGCGTCGCTTGGCATCGACGATGCGACGAAGAATCGGTCCCATGTCCCGATTCTCGGTCTCGGGTGTCGCGGAACTCAAAGTCTTGCGTCTCCTGGGGGAGTGTTCACGATTCGCCGCCGCCGGTCCTGAGGGCGTCGCGAATCGCGCTCAGACGCAAGACTTGCACGGATGATTCGTCCAGGTCAAGCGTGTCGAACAACCACGAGACGAAGGCCGGGCCGTAGTTTACGAGAAACGGGGCGAGAGGCGAGAGAATCCGCTCCTGCGGCGCTTGATCGGGCCGAAGAACGTCCAAGACACGATTCAGATGATTCCCCGCCGTTTCCTCCTCGCGACGAATCTCGTCGCGCACGCGCGATTCGAGCCGGTCCAGGGCGCCGCGGATCGCCGAGCCGGTCTTGTCCAGGGCCCCGGCGACCGAAGGATTCGAGGCCAATTCGCCCAAGCGCGCGCGAGCGCGTTCGAGCAGGTCGGCGTGGGATTCGCGCAACGCATCGATCGCGGCAAGCCCGTCGCCCGCATCAGCCGAGTGCAGGAATGCCTCCTCGATCCCTGTCCAGTCTTCGCGCGCGACCGCTTCCAGGCCGACGCCCAACCGGGTCATGTGTCGCTCGATTCGAGGTTCGACAATAATCGCCCTGGGACGCGGAAGAGCCGCCGCGGGGGTGAGGCCGAAGAAGGCGTACGTGTCTCGGAGCTGAGGCAGGTATTGTCGCTCGCCGGGTCCCGCGACCATGGCGAGAACGGGAAACGCGAGATCCTGGACCAGCGGGCGCAGTATCGCATTGGGACTGAAGTGCTCGGGTGAACGCTCCAGTTCTTCGAGAAGAGCGTCGGCGTCCGGACGATCGACCGTTTCTTCGGAACCGGGAGCCCGCACGACGAACCGGTCGCCGTCGATCGTGACTTTGCATCTCAACCCGTCGCGATAGAGAAAGAAATTCGCTTCGTCGCCGCGACGATGCAAAGACGGGTGGCGTCCGTCTTCGGCCAGCGCGCGGCCGGCCTGCAACACGAGCTCGGTCGAGCGTCCGGGATTCTCGATCTCGCGACGCAGAATCGGGACGGCGCGGCGGCGAACCGGCGCCAAGCGCGGCGAGACCAGAACCAGGCCGCTGGCGCCCATGAGATCCGTCATGCCACGCGCGAAAAAGTCCTCGAACCCTTCCGACTCGCGAATGTGCGAACGCCAGCGACCGATCGCGTCGTCCTTGAACTCGGTCGGATAGGTCGTATCGTTCAACAGATCGAGGAATCGTTCGAGCGCGGGCTTGTCCATCGGAACGTCGAAAACCGACCGGCCCCGAATTTGCGCCGGTTCCGCGCCCTCGCCCGGATAGGTCCATCGAGCGATCTTCCCGTCCTTGTCGAGATAGCGAACCTGGGCGATCTCGTCGAAGTCGTGATCTTCGGAAACGATCCAGAAGGCGGGCACGACGGGACGATCGAGCAGATCCGCAAGACGACGCGCCCACTTCACGGCGGCGACGGCTTTGTAGAGAATGTAGAGAGGGGTGAGAAAGATGCCGGCTTGTTGACCCGCCACAACCATCAAGGTTCGCGCGTCGCTTAGGCGCGCGATGTTCTCGATCGTCGCGTCGCTCGCCCCCGCGCGGAGGTTGAAGTCGCGGAGCGAGGCGATCTCGTCTTCCGCCCACGGCTCCGAGGGCTGGGCGTCGCGTGCGGCCAGGATTCTCTTCCACGCGTCACGATCGGCCGACGCGGCCCGAGAGGGGGAGCTGGACTGCGAGGATTCCATGCGTCCGACCGAACGTCCGACGCAAGGCGGACATTCGCGCTCCTTCGGCAAGAACGGTCCGACGGACATCGCCGAAATCGACCGGGACGCCGCTCTCGTCGGGCGGGTCGAGGTGCGTGCCCTCGCCGCGACGCGTCCCGGCGTGCGCTCCTGGGTGTGGCCTACGATTTGAAGAGGTTGTTCAGTTCCTCGATGAGACGGTTCTTTTCCTCAATCTGCTGGACCATCTCTTGGGAGTCGGTCTCGAACTTCGAGATCTTCTCCTGCGCTTCTTCGTTTTGGGCGCGCAACTCCTGGTTCTGGGCCAGCAGGTCCTGGATGGCCTGGTCCTTCTCGGCAATCTCCTGCCGGAGGGGTTCGATCTCTTGCCGGAGGGGCTCGATCTCTTCCTGCAAACGCTGGAGTTCGCTTTCGGCCTGATCGGCCTCTTCGCGCGCCGCTTGGAGTTCGGCGTTCTTGTCGTCCAAGGCCTGCTTCGTCTCGCGGACCTTCTCCAAGATCTGTTCGATGCTCATCTCCGCCATGCTCTGGTATCCCCCTTTCGCCATCTCGCCCCGGACCGGCGGGCGGCCAAAAAAAAGGACCTCAATCCAAGCAGCGTATCATGGCAGTTTCCCGCAAGCCTTGTCAAGAGAAGCCACGACGAGCCGTACGGGGAACGCACAGCTCCCCGTAATGGGGCTTATCGGTCGGATCGGGCGCGCATTAACCCCCGGATCGAAAAAAACGGCCGGAATCTGGGCCCAACCGGCGAAACGGGCCAACGTTTCCCTCATCGAGAGATCAGGCAGCGCATCGTTCCCGAGGCAACACCGGATGCCGCGGGACAAACTCGAAGAGCACGAATTGCCTTGTCACAGGGCGGTTTCCCGGGCATTCTGACGACAGAAGAGGTCCGTGCCATGCCGTTCGATTCGGAATGGGAAGAGTGGTATCGTTTGACGCCCGCCGAGCGGTGGCGGGAGTCGGAGAAGTTGTGGGCTTTCTACCTTTCCGTGGGAGGTTCGCTTGATCCGGAACCCGATTCTCAAAGTCCTTTCCACGCTGCGTTCTTCGAAGGTTCGGTTTCTCCTCATGGGCGGCCAGGCGTGCGTGTTCTACGGCGCGGCGGAGTTTAGCCGCGACACGGACATCGTCATCCTCGCCGACAGAGAAAACCTGGAACGGCTGTCCGAGGCGCTTTCGGCGCTGCAGGCCGAGTGCATCGCCGTGCCGGAGCTGTCTGCGGACGCGTTACATCGAGGTCACGCCGTGCATTTCCGATGCCGGCATCCCGATGTCGCCGGTATGCGGTTGGACGTGATGTCGGTCTTGCGCGGCGTCGATTCGTTCGAGGCGCTGTGGGAAAGACGGACGACCATAGAAACCGAGGAGGGCGACATCGTCGATCTGCTCTCCCTGCCCGATCTGGTCGCCGCCAAGAAGACCCAGCGCGACAAGGATTGGTTGATGCTGCGCCGCCTGGTCGAAGCGCACATGACCGAGCATCGGGAGAATCCGGAGGCGTCGCACTTCGATTTCTGGCTCCAAGAATGCAGAACCCCTGGGTTGCTCATCGAGATAGCCGACGGCTACCCCGACCGGGCTCGCGAGCTGTCCGCCCGGCGGCCCCTTTTGACATCGGCCCTAGCCGGCGACGAATCCGCCGTCGAGAAGGAACTCGAAGCGGAGGAGAAACAGGAGCGAGAAAACGATCGTGCCTACTGGAAGCCCCTGATGGCCGAACTCGAGCAACTGCGGCGCGCCAGATCGAAATGATCCGCCTCGGTCCTTCTTGAGGAGGGATCGAGTCCCCGTTCTCCGTCTTCCCGCAACACGACACCAATACGTGAGTGGAGGAAATGACTCATGGATAGGCGACATTTCCTGAAGACAGGATTCGTAGGGGTCGGGACTATGGTGTTGCCCGGCAATTCGTGGGCGTTGAAATACTACCCCACGCCATCGGAGAAGAAATGGGCCGTGCTCTACGGCACCTGGTGTGGAAGCTCGCGCGACGCCGCGGTCTGGATCTCCGAGGGGATGGGTGGCATCGCCAACGTGTTCGACGTGCGCGAGAATCCCGACCTCAAGGGATTCGATCACGTCATCGTCGGCGGCTCCATTCGAAGCGGGGTCACGCCCGACGAGTTGCGGGAGTATCTCAAGAAGAACGCCCAATGGCTGAAGGACAAGGTGCGCGGCCTGTTCGCCGTATGCGGCAACATGCGCCGACCGGTCGGACCGGAGCAAACCGCCGCGTTTATCGACGACCACTTGGCGAAACTCTGCGGCGTCGCCGGCGTCCCGTCGAAAGTGTTTCTCGGCCGAATCACGAAATCCCTCATGGACCCCCAAACCGCAAGGACGATGGAAAAGATGGAGGACTACGACAACCTCCACCGCTCCGAGTGCATGACCTTCGGTCGCGAGGTTCTGGATAGTGTTACACGTGTTTCTCCAGCTCAGCCAACCGCGCGGTGAGAACGGCGAGTTGGCGTTCGGCGGTGACGACCTTCTCGGGCGCGTTTGTGTCGAAGTTCCAATGGACGGCGGCGGGCCGGACGGACTACAATGGCTTCAAGATGAGTCCGACGATACTGCGAGAAAAGGGCTACCGTTTCTTCTTCTTTTCCCGTGAGGAATCTCGGGCCCACATCCACGTAGTCTGCGCGGACGGAGAGGCAAAGTACTGGCTCTCTCCCGAGATGGAGTTGGCGAGGAATCACGGTCTTTCTCGCGCGCAGCTCAAGGACATCGAGGAGATCATGGAGGCGCACTATGAAGAATTCACAAGCGCTTGGACAAAACGCCTCGGTTGAAGTGACCCATATCTCGGGCAATGGTGTCTGGCTGTTGGCCGGGGACAGGGAAATGTTCATGCCCTATGAGGAGTTCCCGTGGTTCAAAGACGCTCCCGTGGGAAGAATCCTGAACGTCGAAGAGCCCACCCCGGGTCATTTCCATTGGCCGGATCTCGACGTCGATCTCTCCGTTGAGATCATAGAACACCCCGAACGATTTCCACTGAAGCACAAAGGCGCCTAGCCGCGAGATCCGGACGGTCGGCATCGCTCGCGACCGACCGCTGCGCCCACTCAGTAGTCCCGCAGAAGATGTCTCCGATCACTTTTCCAGCTCCGCCAGCCGGGCGGTGAGGACGGCGAGTTGACGCTCGGCGGTGTCGAGGCGGTCGCGCTCCGTCGCCACGACCTTTTCGGGCGCGCGTTCGACGAACGAGGCGTTGGAGAGTTTGGCCCGCGCGCGGTCGGCGAGAGAGCGGGTCTTTTCGATTTCCTTGCGCAAACGGTCGCGTTCGGCCTCGAGGAGGGCGGGCGGGAGCGCGACGGAGATCGTCGTCGAGCCGACCACGGCGGTCGAAGCGAAACCTTGCGTCGTCGCCGCGTCGCCACCGTCTTCGGCCCTCGACGCGAAGGAAAGCGAACCGGTCCGCGCCAATGCCTCGAAGTGATGGGCCTGCGACCGGAGGAACTCCAAACGGCCGGCGTCTTCGTCGGCGATCCGCACGTCCACGGGTTCGGACGGCGGCACGGTCATTTCGCTCCGAATCTTGCGGACGGCGCGGATCGACTCCATCAGCATTTCCATCCGCGCGCGTTCTTCATCGGACATCTCGGCGAAAAGCGCCGGATCGGGCCACGGCGCGACCATGACGGATTCGGCCGCGAAAGCATCGCCGAGGCCGAACGCATCTCCCGGCCCCATCGCCTTCCCCTTCGCAACCGCGCCGTATCGGTCTCTGAGGCTCTGCCAGATCTCCTCGGCGATGAACGGGATGACGGGGTGGGTGAGACGACACAGGCCTTCGAGAACCGTCACGAGGACGATCTGGGCGTTGCGCCGCGCCGCGCGCTCCGAGTCGCGCGCTGACTCGTCAGCGCCATCGTCTTTCGAGTACAAGCGTCCCTTGGCGAGTTCGAGATACCAGTCGCAGTATTCGCCCCAGACGAAATGATAGACGTGGTGGACGAACTGGTCGAACTCGTAGTCGGCGAGCGACTGGGTCGCCGTTCGCACGGTCCGCGCGAAGGCGTCGAGAATCCATCGGTCCTCGATCCGAACGCCCGCCGGATCGAGCCCGCGCTCGAGGTCGGCGACCGTCAGATCCTCGGTGTTCATCGCGACGAAGCGGGCCGAGTTCCAGATCTTGTTCATGAAGTTCCGATAACCCGCGAAACGTTCTTCGCTCAGATAGAGGTTCGACCCCTTGACGGCGTAAGCGCAGACCGTCATCCGCATGGCGTCGGTGCCGTACTTCTCGATCATCTCGATCGGGTCGATGATGTTGCCGAGCGATTTCGACATCTTCTTCTTCGTCTTCTCGTCGAACACCATCGGATGGATGTAGACGTCGCGGAACGGAACGTCGTCCATGAACTTGAGGCCCATCATGATCATCCGCGCGACCCAGAAGAAGATGATCTCGTGCGCGGTCAGGAGGGCCGACGTGGGATAGAACGCTTTCAGGTCCTGGGTCGGCTCGGGCCACCCCATGGTCGAGAAGGGCCAGAGCGCCGACGAGAACCAGGTGTCGAGAACGTCTTCGTCCTGGCGAACGTTGCCCGAGCCGCACTTTTCGCACCGCTCGACCTTCTCGTCGTGTGCGATCACCGTCATGTGGTTGCAGTCGTGGCAATACCAGACCGGGATCTGGTGTCCCCACCACAGCTGGCGCGAGATGCACCAGTCGCGCACGTTGCGCATCCAGTGGAAATACGTGTTCTCCCACGATTTCGGAACGAAACGAACCCGTCCTTCCTCGACCGCGCGCAGGGCGGGTTCGACGAGCGGCCGCATCGAAACGAACCACTGTTCGCTGACGTAAGGCTCGACGATCGCGTGGCTGCGGTACGAATGTCCGACCTGATGCACGTGATCTTCGACCTTCTCGAGAAGACCGGCAGCCTCGAGATCGGCCACCACCCGCTTGCGCGCCTCGAATCGGTCGAGCCCTTCGTACGCGCCGCCGTTGGCGTTGATCCGGCCGTCGGGATGGAGGATGTTGATCGTTTCGAGACTGTGGCGCTTCCCCATCTCGTAGTCGTTCGGGTCGTGCGCGGGGGTCACCTTGACGAGACCGGTGCCGAACTCGGGATCGACGTGGTCGTCCTCGATAAACGGCATCCGCCGGTCCATCAGAGGCAGGATGCACGCCTTGCCGCGCAGGCAGGCGTAGCGCGCGTCGTTCGGATTCATCGCGACGGCGGTGTCGCCGAGCATCGTTTCGGGACGCGTGGTCGCAACGACGATATGGTCCTTGCCACCGACGGTCGCGCCGTCGGCGAGAGGATAGCGGATATGCCACAGATGGCCCTGAACCTGTTCGTACTCCACCTCGTCGTCGGAGAGGGCGGTTTGGTCCTTCGGACACCAGTTGACCATATAGGTGCCGCGATAGATGAGACCTTCGTCGTACAACCGCTTGAAGACGAGCCGCACGGCATGCGAGAGTCCTTCGTCTAGCGTGAAGCGGGTGCGCGACCAGTCGCACGAGCATCCCATCTTGCGCAGCTGTTCGAGAATGATGCCGCCGTATTTGTCGCGCCAACCCCAGACGCGGTCGAGAAACGCCTCGCGCCCCATCTCGCGACGGTCGAGTCCCTCCGCGCGGAGTTCCTGCTCGACGCGGTTCTGGGTCGCGATCCCGGCGTGATCCGTACCGGGAAGCCAGAGAACGTTGAACCCCTGCATCCGTTTCCAGCGAATCAGAACGTCCTGAAGCGTGTTGTTCAGGGCGTGACCCATATGGAGGACGCCCGTGATGTTGGGCGGCGGGATAACGATCGTATAGGATTCGCCCTCGCGGTCGGCGTCGGCCTTGAAGTATCCCCGGTCGTCCCAAGCGCGGTACCACCGCGCCTCCAACTCGGAGGGATCGTACTGTTTGCTCAATGTCTCGGTCATTCGCGTTCCCGACGGCACAGATTCGTGCAGAGACTCGATCGGCCTTGTGTCGTGGGCGATCCGCCCGTGAAACAGGGCCTTTGGGAAGGCATCTTGAGGAAAAGCGCCGAAAGGATCAAGCGTTTTGTCTCCAGCGGACAGGACCTGAAGACGCCTCGCGAATCCGAGGAGAGGTCCGGCCGGATTCCCGGTCACGGATCGCGCGACCCGTCGCAAGTCGCTTGAATCTTGAAAAACCTCCGGGAGGAAGGTAGCATACGACGCTCACGAGGGTGTTTCCCTCGGAGATTGCCAAGACAGTAGAGTCCGCGATGGCCCACTTCCCAACCGACCGACCCGATCCGAGCTCCTCCTCTCCCTCCGAACCCTCCGGCGCGATTCCTCCGACCTCGGAGCCGCCGTATACTCGCCTGCGGTTCGTCTGCGCGCTGCTTATCGGCCTGCTGGGATCGGTCTTCATCTGGGTCGTCACGCCGTACAACAACTTCGTCCTCAATTCGGCCTACATTTCCGACAGTTCGCTCCCCGTCGCGGCGCTTTTTGTGATCGTCCTGATCGTTCTTCTCGCGAACCCGCTCTTGCGGCTCTTCTCGCCGCGTCTGGTTCTCACGTCGCGCCAGCTCGCCCTCGCGTTGGGCATCATGCTGGTCGCCAGCGTCCTGCCCGGCCAGGGCCTGTTGCGCGAACTCCCCTACTGCGTGGCCAAGACGCCTCAGGCAGTGCGCCAAAGCGGAACGCTCGCGGAGGGCTATCGGCAAATGCGTCTGCCGTCCGCCCTCTACCCCGACAAGTTCGACGATCGGACCGACGACTGGGTAACGGATCGATTCCTGAGCGAGCTGCTTCCGGGCGAGTCGATCCCGTGGGGCGCCTGGGTGGGACCGCTTCTCTCCTGGGGGGCGTTTCTCCTGTTCGCCTGGATGATGATGGTGGGGATGGGCCTCATTGTGTTCCCTCAATGGCGACGCAACGAACGCCTGGCGTTCCCTCTTCTCCTGGTTCATCAATCTCTGGTGGGGGAACCCGAGAAGGGCCGCATCTTCCCCCCGCTTCTCCGTCGGCGGGCCTTCTGGTACGGCGTCGTCATCGTCTTCTTGCTCCACCTGCTAAGCGGCCTCAGGCAGTACTCGCCCGAGAGCGTCCCGGCGATTCCTCTTTCCTGGAACCTGAACCGGCTTTTCACCGACGGCATTCTCCGCGAGATCCCGGACCATATTTACACCGGCCGGATTTACTTCATCTTCATGGCCGTAGCATTCTTCATGCCCAGCCGGATCGGTCTGTCGGTCTGGTTCTTCACGGTCGCCTACGCGCTCCACAAGGCCATCGCCAAGACGGTCATGCCGCCCTACTACGGCGGTATCGAGGCCGACCATCGAACCGGCGCGATGGTCGCTATCACCCTGGTCGTCCTCTGGCTCGGCCGGGCGCAATGGGCGCGCGTCCTGGGACTCCTCGTCCGACCGGCCCGCTCCGACGACGACCGGCGCGACCGCAACGCCGGGTGGATGTTCGTGTCGGGGTGCGTGGGGATGTACGCCTGGCTTGTGTTCTTCTTCGGGATTTCGTGGGGCTGGGGGCTTGTGTTCGTCGGATTCGCCTTCATGACGGCGCTGGTCATCTCACGTCTCGTGGCCGAGACGGGCATGCCCTTCATGCGGCTCGACGTCAGTCAGCACTTCCCATTCCTCTACATGGCCAACCCGGCCGGCTTCCACCCGGCAACCCTTCTCTTCTCGTATTTCATGGTCGCGTTGTTCACCATCTGCTCGCGTATCAGCGCCGCGACCATGGCCACTCACGCGTTCGGAGTGGACGCGAAATCCTCGCCGCGCGAGCAGACCCGTCTGAGCTGGATTCTCGTAGGGACCCTCGTCCTCGGCCTCGTTGTCTGCGGCGCCTCGCACTTGTGGTGCAGCTACCATTACGCCGATTCGCTCGACGGCCGACGCGAGTACATCAGCACTTCGGGAGTCGGCCGACTGGATCGCGCCCACAAGGCGGTCGAGGCGTTCGTCACCCACGGGGAGGTGACCCCCCTGGTGCAATACAGCCACACCAAGCATTTGCTTTTCGGCGCGGCGGTCGCGGGGGGACTCCATTTTGCCTGTCTCGCGTCGCCTCGCTTCCCGCTGCACCCGATCGGATTGTTGATCGCCGGAACCTACTATGCGAATTGGGCGTGGGCCAGCATCTTCATCGGCTGGCTGCTCAAGGTCCTGGTTCTGCGATACGGCGGGGCCCGTCTGTACCGCCGCGCGATGCCCCTCTTCATCGGATTCATCATGGGCGAGACGTTCGCCACGATCTTCTGGTCGCTCGTCTCGCCGATCCGCTACATGCTCACCCTCGAGTACCTTCTGATCCAGATCCAGCCCCAGTGATCCCGGCCGGGCGCGACGCTCCCATCGCCCGCCCCGCGTCTTGACAAGCCGTGGGGTGCGTCCGTACAATGGCCCCTTCCCCCCCTCCATTCCGAGACGGAGACGGCGACGGGAGCCTTTCATGAAACAGAAGAACTGGGAACAAACGCTCGACGATCTCTCGCGCCGAATCGACGCCGCGCTCTCCGAGTTTCTCGAATCGCACCGCGAGCCCGCCGTCCCAAATCTTCACGACGGCCTTCTCTACGCCCTCGGACTCGATCAGCCCGACGCCGCCGCTCGCGGCAAACGCATCCGTCCCTCTCTTTGCCTCATCGCGTGCGAAGCGCTCGACGGCGATCCGGCGCGGGCCATGCCGGTGGCGATTGCCTTCGAACTGATGCACAACTTCTTCCTCGTCCACGACGACATCGAGGACGGCGACCGGTTCCGGCGCGGACGACCGAGCGTCTGGACCCGCTACGGCCTCGCGCACGGAGTCAACATCGGCGACTTTCTCCTCGCCAAGGTGTTCGAGGCCGTTCTCGCCGCGCGCGCCGACCTCTCCACCGCTCTCGCGATCGAACTCACCGAACTGATCGTCGAGACGCTGCGTTTCACCCACGTCGGACAGACCCAGGACCTGAACGCACGGAGCGAGCGCGACATCGACGTGGACCGGTATCTCGAGATCGTGACCAACAAGACGGGGTACTATCTGGCCGCTCCGATCGTGGCCGGAGCGATGATCGCCGGCGCATCGAGCGAGACCCTCTCGGCCATCCGCGGTTTCGGACGCTGCGCCGGACCGGTCTTCCAAATCACCGACGACATCATCGACCTGACCGAATCCAAGGGACGCGAACAACGCGGTTCCGACATCCGCGAAGGGAAACGCTCGTTTCTCGTCGCCCACGCCGCCGCTCGGACCACGAACGAGGAACGCGACGATCTCTTCCGCATCCTCGACCTCCCGCGCGACGAAACGACCCCGGAGGACGTGGACCGCGTCCGCGCGCTTTTCGAGAAGTACGGATCGCCGGAAGCCGGGCGCACTCTGTGTCGGGAATCGATGGAGAAAGCGCG
Source organism: Candidatus Sumerlaeota bacterium (assembly GCA_016931035.1). Lineage (GTDB taxonomy): Bacteria > Sumerlaeota > Sumerlaeia > UBA8349 > UBA8349 > JAFGFN01. Next base: position 4,967 of record JAFGFN010000087.1, on the reverse strand, counting down.
CGAGGAACTGGCGCCGGTTCCCGAGGAGCTGCGGACATCGCTCCTCGGCGTCTTCGAATGGCTTCTCAACCGCAACAAGTAGGAAGAATCAACGCCGCCATCCCAACCGCCGCAACAGGTTCGAGAGTTTGACCAGGCGACGGCCGGAGAGTTCGTCGATCGAGCGCCGGGCCGCGTCGAGTTCGGTTCCGAGTCGGGCGAGACGCGCCGCCGCGGGAACGAATCGCTCTTTCCCCGCGCGGACGGCGGGATTCGCGCACCATGCGGCCAACGGGTCGATGGTGCGATCCCACGTCAGCCGCTCGCGCACGAGGCGCAAGGCGTTCTCGCCTCGACGCCTGACCTCACCCGGATCGTCGAGAATCCCTGCGAGGACCGCGCGCAACCCATCGCGATCGAGCGGATCGAGACGCCATCCCGCCTCGTATCGGGCGATCCACTGCGAGAGTTCCGAGTAGTCGTTGTAGATCGCGGGCAATCCTTGCGCGAGATACACGACCGTGCGCGAGGTAAACGCCAGCTCGCGTTCGGCGTTGCGCGCCATCAGGTCGAGCGCGACGCCGCACCCTCGCAGCGTCGACTCGAACTCGTCGTGCGTCATCGACGAACGGACCGACACGCGTTCCGAGCCTTCGAGACGCCGGACGATCGGATCGAACCGTCCTCCCGAAACGTCGCCCGCGGGATGACGTCCCGCGACGAACACGAGCCGTCCCTCGCTCCGCGATTCGAGGGTTTCGAGGAGCGTTTCGATTCCCACGCTCGGGTCCTGCCAAGGCAGGAGAATGCCGCCGTAGAAGAAGGTCGAGGGCGCATGCTCCCCCGCCGGAGGCGTTTCGGGCGACACGGAGAACGGAATCGGGGCGAGAAGCGCGGGATCGCGCACGTCGAAACCGGCCTGAAGCGCAAACGAGAGGAAGTAGCGGCGCTGGAACTCGCCCGCGCAGGTCAGGAAGTCGGCCCGCGCCAGCGCCGCGATCTTCTGCTCCAGATCTCTCTCGGGCGAAGCGCTTCCCCAGAACGCGCGTTCCAGGAGATGCGGCCCGTGGAGGTCGATCGCTAGCGGACGCCGGACCTCGGCGCCGAGGCGATTCATCAGGCCCCAGTGCTGCATCACGACGACGTCGGGTTTGCGGCCGAGAACATGGGCCGTCAGGTTCTCGCGATCGAAAAGAAACGGTTCTGCCCTGGCGCGCGCCTCGGGATCGACGGAGGAAACGGCGTCGCGCGGCATCGCGATCTCGGCGTCGAGCCCGCGCGAGCGCAGCCCCTGGACGAGGCCCCAGGCCCGCAGACCCGCGCCCGTGGTTGGGAAACCGGGAAGGGGGACCGGCTCGGTGGTGACGACGAGGATTCGCATACGGACCCGCTCCCGAGAATCGAAGAATAGGCTCTGTCCAATAGTCACTCCGAAGGAGTGAAATGTGAATAGCCACGGGTGAGGCCGAAGGCCGAAACCCGTGGGAAACGGGCATTTCATGAATCACGACTCCGAAGGAGTCGAACAACCAGGAAGCCTCCAGGCAATCACTGGACAGAGCCTAGGGTCTCCTGTAATGCGGACTGCTGGCGGTCCGAATGTGTTCGAGAAGCGCCTCGACCAGTTCGGGATGATTGCGCTCTCCTAGAGCCCGCACGATGCGTCGGTGCACCTCCAGGCATTCGAGCGGCCCCGGGATCGACGCGACATAGTGTTCTTCCTTGAACGAGAAGAGAGGCGCCACGATGTGCGACATGACGTGGACCACGCTGTTGCGCGAGGCTTGGAGATACAACGTGTGGAATTCCATGTCGAGCCCGAACTGGCGAACAATGTCGTCGGCGCTCCGTTCGATCTCGTCCAGGATGTTCTGGAGACGCTCGATTTCATCCGGCGTGATATGGGCGCAGACTTCCTCCGCCATGCCCAGCTCGAGAGCGTCTCGAAAGGCGGCCACATCGCGGAATTGACCCGAAGGCAAACGGTCGCACGTCAACAGGCGATGCAAACCGAGCAAACCCGGGTCGCGGACCAAGCGCATGCCGATACGCGGACGACTCTCGACGATGCCCAAGGCCCTGAGATAGCTGGTCGCCTCCCGAACGCTGTTGCGGCTGACTCCCGTCTCTCGACAAATCTCGGCCTCGGTCGGCAACGGACTTCCCACCCCGCAGCCGTTCTCCGCCATATAGGCCGCCAGCCAGTCCACAACGTCGTTCACGGCGGTGCCGCGCGAGCGCGAGCGGACCGTGTCCGGAGTGGTCGGGTTTGAGTCGTCCCCATGCACTTGTGTCGTGTCCCCAAAGAAGGTCTTGAAATCCTATGTCGCCCCCTGCGGGGGCTCTTCTGAAGGAAACGTCGTTTCCCACGGGCTCACGCCCGTGGCTACGCCTATGACGCCCGCTTCGCTGGCTAAGAACAATGCACGGAACGCGTGGGACAGCACGCTGGGCTCTGTCCGGCAATCGTGGTTTTCGAACCGCCCGCCCTCGTATGTGTGCAACACTGGGGGCGGGGCGTGCTGCAAGTCAGCCTGCTTCAGCAGGCTCCCCGTTTGCCCCGGCCTTCAGGCCGGGGTAGATGGCCCACAACACTAAACGAGCGCGCTTCAGCGCGCTTCCGAGAAAATGGCTTCAGCCGCTCGACCAAGGGCCGGGCTCGGACCTTGTGTCTATGGCAGAACAGAGCCTGGAATCCCGCCCCCGCTGAAGAACGCTGGAACCCACACGGTCGCAGGTGTCTTCATACCCGAACGGCGCGACGCGGTCCAATCCTTTTTCACCGGTAGAGCGGCCAAGCGCGGGCGGACGCGGGCGGCTCGTAGGCGATGGCGGCCACCACGTCGACAATGCCCCAGCCGAACGTGTTGTCCGGCGTGTCGTGGCGGTCGGCGGTCAGCATCAGGGCGTCGCGGACCACGTCGGGAGTCCAGTCGGGATGCGCCTGAACCACCAAGGCGGCGGCGCCCGCGACGAGCGGCGAGGCGAAACTCGTCCCGCTACCGTACCCATAGCTCGTGCCGGGTCGAGTCGCCGAGGCGACGAACGCCCCCGATCCCCGCGCGCAGACCTCGGGCTTGATCCGGCCGTCGTAGGTCGGCCCTCGCGAACTCAGAGACCAGTTGCTGCCGTCGGAATTGACCCCGCCCGCGCTGACGACTCGAAACGCGTCGGCGGGCGGACCGATCGACCCGGGATCGGGCCCGGCGTTGCCGGCGGCGTTGCACACGACAACCCCGAGCAGGGCGGCCTGGTCGGCGGCCAAGGTGGTCTTGGCCGTCGAGCCGTCCAACTGAGAATAGGTATAGAAGGAGGGATACGAGAGGGAGGAATTGACGACGTCCACCCCCTGCGCCTCCATCCACTCGATCCCGGCGACCCAATAGTCCTCTTCGACCGGAGTTTCGCTTCGCGTGTCCTCCGTCTTCGCCAGGAGGAACGAAGCGTTGTACGCCACTCCCACGAGCGATCCGTCCTTGAGCCCGCCCAACAGCGACCAGACGGAAGTGCCGTGCGAGTCGGAGTAGTCCGACGGGTTCGAGGAGTCGTATTCCACGTCGCCGTCGCCGAAGACGAAATCGTGTTGCGCGAGGAGTGTGCGGGAAGTCAGGCACTCATGGCGATAGTAGAACCCGGTGTCGAGAAGACCCACGATCACGCCCGAACCGTCGTACCCGAGGCCGTGCGCCGCCACTGCGTCGATCTGCACCAGTTGAGCCAGCGACGAGCCGTAGCTGAGGGCGTCGGCTTCCGCCGGACTCTTTTGCGGCGGGGGACCAGGAGGCGGCGGAACGGTCTCCTCCGGTTCGACCCGGCGGCTCGGCGGGATCGGCTCGATACGGCGCACAAACGGAAGACGCGCGGCGGCGCGGACCTGCGCGCTCGTCGCCTCGGCGCTGACGGCGTTCAACCAACGGCTAGTCGTGCGAATCCGCAATCCCGTGTCGCGAACGGCGGCGATGTAGTCCGGGCTGACCGGGAAATCGAGTTCGGTATCGGCTCGCTGGGCGTCGCGGCCTCGCATCGCCCGCCGTTCGTGTGCGCGCGCACTCACCCGTCGGTCGGCGTCGGAGCGGGCCAGGGTCCGCCCCTGGGGACTCGCGACATTCTTGTCGCCAAACAAAACCCAGACGGCCTTCGAACCCTCGTAATCCGCATCGAGCGACGGCGCCAGCTTCGAGGACGCGCTCACGCGTGGCATGAGCGTCTCGCTCATGGTCTGAGGCGGCATGGGCATCTTGCCCATGATCTGAATCGCCGCTGTCGGTCTGGGTGGGTTGTCTCCCTCCCCGCCCGTCTGAGCCCAGACGCAGACGGCCGTCGCGCCGACGAGAATCGACGCCACCCAAACGGATTGGCGGCGAAGGGCTGTTCGAGGATTCATCGTTGGCAACTCGGATTCTGCGTTGTTTCAGAGGAGGCTCGCGCGACGCTGCGCGGACATCGAGAGCGGACAAGTCGACCGGAATCGCACCATAACTCCACAAGTATCGGCCCTGCGCGCCGCACCTGTCCAGGGAAAAGGGGGATGCGAGGGGTTCGCCGCCGTGGCATGGGCATCTTGCCCATGATCTGAGGTGGCATGAGCATCCTGCTCAAGGTCTGGAGTGGCATGAGCATCCTGCTCATGGTTCTCATTCACGGGCGAGACGCCCGTGCCACCACCCGCGCCACGGCCCGTCCCCTCGCCCCCGCCGCGGCTCGTCTTCTTCTCATCCGCGTGAATCCGCGGCTGAAAAGATGCTTGAAGAAAGTCTTTGCCTCGGATAAACGCGGATTGACGCAGATATCCCCTCGGAAAAAGGATGGCGCCCTTCCGTTCCTACCGATGACTGCTCACTGATCACTGTTGACTGGTCTGATGACGGCCTTGATCGAACCCCCTCATGAATGCCCCCGGAAACACTCTTGTCCAAAACAGAAAGGCGCGATCTTCGTCTCGATATTGAAAACAAAGGACAAAAATGTCGTGAGCAAATGGGGTCACC
>JAFGFN010000086.1 GCA_016931035.1 Candidatus Sumerlaeota bacterium | reverse complement strand
CGCGAGCCCGTCTTTGATCGTTACGATCGTTGAGGGTGATCCTATCACACCTCGAAAGGAGACCAGCCTTCTCATCCTACCTTGGCGCGAGACCTTCTTCTCCTCACTTCGCGCGCTGTGGTCCTGCCGCCCCCGGCTTGAGGGTGAGCGCGGCCGTCGGGCACGCCTCGGCGCAACGCCGCGCCGCTTTCGCAAGACCTTGCGAGAAGTCGCCGCCCAACGGAACGACGACCCGCGTCGGGAAGCCGCGTCCCGCGAAACTCAATCCGAGCGCCTCGCCCTCGTCCTGCGCGATCTGAATGCACAAGCCGCACAGAATGCACTTCCCCGGCTCGTAGACGATCTCGGCGTGCGACGCATCGGGTTCGAGCGCTCGCCGCTCGCCGTGGAAACGATACGGGTTCGCCCCGTAGAGGCGCGCGTACTCGCGCAGGCGGCAATCGTCGAGCCGCGCGCAATCGCACTGGAGGCATCGCGCCGCCTCGGCCGCGGCGTCGGCGCCCCGCGCGAAACCGCCCGCCGTCGTTTCGGCGCGAGGCGTCTTCCCGATCTCGCCGTGCTGAGCGCGGATCTCTTCGTCGCTCGTGTCGCGTCGCCAGAAGTAGAAGGGGCGTTCCTCGCCCGCGACCTCCTTGCCGCGCAGAAACTGATCGATCGCCGCGGCCGCCTCGCGTCCCGCCGCGACGCACCGCACCGCGTTGGCGCGACCCATCGCGACTTCGCCCGCCGCGAAAACGCCGCGCGCGCGAGTGGCATGGGTCCGAGGATCGGCGTCGACGCCGCGGCCGGTCACTTCGAGCCCCTCGCCCTTGAGGAGATCGAAATCCACGCGCCGTTTCTCGCGCGGCGCTCCGACCGCCGCGCCCATAGCGAGAAGCACCGCGTCGAACGATCCGAGCAGACCGTCGAGCGCGGAATTCCGGCCGAGTTCCCACTCGCCGTGGAAGGTCGCGCCCAGACGCAGGATCGCGTCGATCTCCGCGTCGAGAACGCTCTTGTCGAGCCGTTCGTCGGGAATCGCGCGAAGCAGTCCGCCCGGCCGATTCCCCTTGTCGAACAGCACGCACGCGTGCCCCTCTTGCGCTAGATGCCACGCCGCGCCGAGACCCGCCGGGCCCGCGCCGACAATCGCCACCCGTTTGCCGCTCGACGGCGCGACGGCGGGCCGATAGGGATTGCCCGAGGCCAGGTCGAGCTCCGCCACATGGCCGTGGAGACACCGGATCGCAATCGGTTCGTCGATCCGCTTGCGAATACAGGGGGCTTCGCAGAACCCCTCGCACACCCGTCCCAGGACGGCGGGCAGCGCGAGACGCCGCTTCACGGTCGCAATCGCCTCGCGGACGCGTCCCGCGCGAAACTCGGCGATGAAACGCGCCGCGTCCAGGTGGGCGGGACACGCCATCGCGCACGGCGCGACGCATCCGCCCGCGTGGTCGGAGAAGAGGAGTTCGAGCGCCATGCGGCGCGCCTCGACCACCTCGGCCGAGTCGGTCTCGACCGCGAGCCCTTCGGTCGCGGGCAGGGCGCACGCCGGTTGCAGGTTCTCCTGGCCCTCGACCTTCACGGCGCACAAGAAGCACGACGTCCGCGGCGCGACGCCCTCCTCGTAGCAGAGCGTCGGAATCTCGACTCCCGCTTGGCGCGCGGCTTGCAGGACGGTCTGTCCCGCCTTCGCTTCGATGGTCTTGCCGTTCAGAATCAGGTTCATGGCGCGAGTTCAGAGTCCTTGGAGTTCCTTCTTGGGTTTGACCACCACCGCTTCCTCAGGACAGATCGCCTTGCACCCGCCGCAGCGGACGCAGAGGGTGTCGTCGATCTTCTGTTGTTCGTAGGGGTGGGGGTCGATGGCGCCGACGGGGCATTTCTGCGCGCACAACGTACAGCCGATGCATTTGTCGGTGACTTCGTACCGGATCAGCGCGGCGCAATGGCCCGCCGGGCAACGGCCTTCGACGTGGGCCTCGTATTCGTCGCGGAAGTAGCGCAGCGTGGTCAAGACCGGGTTGGGCGCGGTCTTGCCCAAGCCGCAGAGACTCGCGCGGCGCACCTGGCGGGCGAGCGATTCGAGATTGTCCAAGTCGTCGCGTGTGCCCTGGCCCGCGCACAACCGCTCGAGAATCTCGAGCATGCGGCGCGTGCCGATGCGGCAGAAGGTGCATCGTCCGCACGATTCCTTCTGGGTGAAGTCGAGGAAGAAACGGGCGACATCGACCATGCAGGTGGTGTCGTCCAGGACGACGAGGCCGCCCGAACCCATGATGGCGCCGGTCTGGCCGACCGCTTCGTAGTCGATCGGCGTGTGGGCGAGGCGCGCGGGAACGCACCCGCCCGAGGGACCGCCGAGTTGGACCGCTTTGAACTCGCGTCCGGCGCGCGGGCCGCCGCCGATCTCGTGGACGATGGTGTAGATGGTGGTGCCCATGGGGACTTCGATCAGGCCGCCGCGTTCGACCTTGCCCGCGAGGGCGAAGACCTTGGTCCCTTTGCTGTGCGCGGCGCCCAGGCGGGCGAACGCTTCGGGTCCGTTGCGGACGATCCAGGGGACGGCGCCGTAGGTCTCGACGTTGCTCACGTTGGTCGGGCAATCCCATAGACCCTTCTCGGCCGGATAGGGCGGGCGGAACCGCGGCATGCCGCGCAGACCCATGATCGAGGCGATGAGGGCGCTCTCCTCGCCGCAGACGAACGCGCCCGCGCCGTGCATGACGCGGAGATGGAGGGCGAAGTCCGTGCCGCAGACTCGGTCGCCCAGGAAGCCGCGTTCTTCGGCCTGGGCGATCGCTTTCTCGACGCGTTGGACGGCGAGGCGGTACTCGGATCGGATATAGACGTACCCTTCGTGCGCGCCGACGGCGTAGGCGGCGATGGCGAGACCTTCGAGAATGCGGTGCGGATAGGCCTCGAGCAACATGCGGTCCATGAAGGCGCCGGGGTCGCCCTCGTCGCCGTTGCAGACGACGAACTTGCGCTCGCCGGGCGCGTTGCGGGTGCGCAGCCACTTCTCGGCGGTGGGAAAGCCCGCGCCGCCGCGTCCGCGCAGACCCGAGGCGCGGATCGATTCGATCGCGTCTTCGGGCCGCGTGTCGGCGACGGAGCGCCGGAGCGCCTCGTATCCGCCCGAGGCGATGTACTCGTCCAGGTCGAGCGGGTCGAGGCGGCCGCAATGCTCGGTCACGATCCGGACCTGGGGACCGAGGAAGGCGCCGCCGGGTCCCCGGTCGGCGTCGATGCGATGGGCGTCGCTCGAATCCCACGCCTCCTCGGTCGTCAGCAGGTCGACGGCCGAGACGATGGCGCGGCGCGCCTTGCGCCAGAGTCCGCGCGGCGCGATGCGGTCGAGCACGATGCGCGGGGCGTTGGCCGCGTCGTTGCGGCCATAGAGGGTCGAACGGCCGTCGGGCGCGACGAGTTCGACGAGCGGGACGGTGTGGCACATCCCGGTGCATCCGACCGGCTTGACGACGACGTCGGTCCCCGTCTCGGCGACCGCCTTCTCGAGCGCTTCGCACACCTGGAGGCTGCCGCTCGCGATGCAGCACGAATTGAGTCCGACCCGCAGCTCGACCGCGCGCCCCGAGGCGGGCGGACCGGCGCGCATCGCGAGGGCGCGTTCGCGGCGTTGGGCGTCGTGGACGCCCGAGGCTTCGTCCTGGAGGAACTGCTCGATCGCCTCGACGGCCTTGGTCGAATCGAGATGGCCGAACGTCACGTCGTCGATCAGGATGACGGGCGCGAGGGTGCAGCAGCCGAGACACGCGACACGCTCGACGGTGAAAAGACTGTCGGGCGAAGTGTCGCGGCCTTCGGGGATGTCGAGATGGCGGCGCAGCGCGTCGGTCACCCGCGGCGCGCCCGCGACGTGGCACGCCGTGCCGTGGCAGACGCGAATCAGGTGGCGGCCCATGCCGTGGTGGCGGAACTGCGAATAGAAGGTCGCGACGCCCGTGATCTGCGAGGGTGTGATCTCGGTCGTCTCGCACACGCGGCGGAGCGCCTCGCGCGGAAGGTGGCGGAACGTCGATTGGAGCGCCTGAAGGATCGCGATCGCCGCGTCGGGGGAGCGGCCGCACCGCTCGACGATCCGATCCACCTCGGCGTGGATTTCGGCGAGGGAGGGTTCCGAGGGGATTGGGGGCCGCTCGGTCACGGTGTTTTCCCTACCGCGATGAGGTTGTTGGCGCCGCGGATGTAGATCCGCGACTCGACGAACGCGGGAGTGGCGTAGGCCGCTTCGCCGATTTCACCGTGGCCGCGTTCGTGATACGCGTCGCCGTCCATATCGAAGATCCGCGTCACGCCGTCGATCCCGGTCAGATAGACGCGCTCGCCCGCGACAATGGGCGAAGACGACGCCGAACTCTCTAAGTGCTTCTCCCAGACGAGTTCGCCCTTCGCCGCGTCGAAACAGGTGAGCAGTCCGCCCGCCGCGGACTGAAGGACGCGTCTGCCGTTCGACACCGGACTCGAGATGTCGGGCACGCCCAGGTCGGCGCGCCAGGCGATATGCGAGTCGGTCACGTTGCCCGCGCCGTCGGGGCGAATGGCGAGAAGATCGGCGCCGTCGTTCGTGACGAACAACATGCCGCCTCCGAAGGCGGGCGAAGGCGCGACGTCGCCGTCGAGCCCCTCGGCGCGCCACACCTCGCGCCGGTTCTTCAGATCGTACGCGATCACCCACGGCGCGCCGCATGCGATCAGCTGCACGCCGCCCGGCGCCGGGATCAGCGCGGGACTCGACCACGAGTTGGGGACGGGACGCGGGATGCTCCAGACGACCTCGCCCCGGTCGGGGGAGAGACCGACGAGTTTCGAGAGGCCTTCGTCCGCATCGGCGCCCTGGTCGAACTGCAAAACGACTGCGCCTTCCGCGAAGAGGAGCGACGCGGCGAAACCGTACATGCTTTCGGGCGCGCCGAGGTCGCGGACCCACGCCTGACGGCCGTCGAAGTCGAACGCCGCCGCGATCCCGGTCGCGAAGATCGCGTACACCCGCTCGCCGTCGGTTGTGGGGGTCGAGGCGGCGAAGCCGGTGTCCTCCATCACGGCGATCTCGCGATCCGACAGGTCGATACCCGTCACGCGGCTGTTCCAGAGGAGCTCGCCCGTCGAGCGGTCGAAACACACCACGCGATGCTCGGTCGCCGTGCCGCCGGTCAGAAAGATGCGATTGCCCCAGACGACCGGCGAGCTTTTCCCTTCCGCCGGAACGGGGGTCTTCCAGAGGATGTTGCGATTCGTCGCGACACTCCAGGTCGTGGGCCAATCGCCGTCGGCGGCGAGGCCGATGTTGCCCGGGCCGCGAAAACAGGGCCAGTTCGGTTCGACGGCCGACTCGGCCCCACGCGGAATCGCGGCTCCGAATTGGCGCGCCTCGACGTCCGACGTCCAACCGGCGGGAGGCAGAGCGGGGCGCCACGCGACGCCCGCATAGACGAGAACGAGCGACAGAATCCCTCCCGAGACGGCCAGGACCCACGTGGCGCGCCCGCCGTCAGTGGGTCTCGAGCGTCGCTCGGGAACGGTCCTGGCGGCGGGCGGCGCGAAGACTCGTCGCGCGGCGAGAATCCACGCGACGGCGGTTGCGAGAAGGATATAGCCCGCCCAGAGAAATCGCCGGCGATTCGTGTAGTAGTCGGTTCGCATCCCCTGGTCGAGGTCGCGAATCCGTTCCTTGAGTTCCGCGTTGTCGGGCGCGAGAACCTGTTCCTTCTTGAGGCGCTGCAGCTCGTTGTCGGCCAGGATACCCGCGCGGCGTTCGCGGAAATGAACGCTCGTCAACACGCTCAGCATCGCGACGGCAAACACGCCGAGGACGACCATCGACAGAAGGGACATCTTGCGTTCGGGCCTCACGGCGACGTCCCCCTCAAGCGTTTGTGCTCGACCGGGCACGAGCGGAAACATCGGCCGCACGCCAGGCAGTGCGCCGCGTACGCCTCGTGATCGCGCGGCGCGCGCCAAGTCAGGAACCGGACAATCTTGAACGCGGCGGCGAGGCCGCAGAAGACGCCAAACAGGACCGTTCCGATCCGAAACCTGCGCTGCACCTCCTCGGCGTGGCGAAACAGCGACTCGAGCGGCATGGCGGTCGCCCGCCACGCCGTGCTCTGGACCGTGCGCTCCTCGATCCCGCTCGATTCCTCGTACCACACGCGCTCGGCGACCTGGACGATGTAGTGGTTGCGCGAGAGCGCGGGCGCGGCGACCCAGCCGATCGCACCGCCGAACAGAGGCAGGATCGCGACGAGGAGGACGTATTCGAGGCGGCGATCCATTCCTAACCCTTTTCCTCGGCGCCCACTCGCGTGCCTTCGCGAATCGCCCCGAACGGACACGCGTCGCGGCACAGGCCGCACCCGACGCATTCGTGGGGCGTGATCGTGACGCGGCGAAGCGAGAACCGCGAGAGCCAGGCGAGCAGAACTCCGTAGGGACACAGGTAGCGGCAATACGGACGTCCGACGAACATGGCCAGAATCAACATGGCGATGCTCAGGACCCAGATGTGGAACCGCGCCGACATGCGGAAGAATCCGACGAACGGATCGTAGAGACAGATGATATAGCTCGCGCCGGTGGCGGCCAGAAGGACGGCCAGCCCCAGGTACACGTAGGGGAGAAAGCGAAGTCCCCGGTCGAGCCACGAGGGCACTCGAACGGGCCGAACGAGGGCGAGTTCCTGCAACGCGCCGAAGGGGCAGACCGCCGAGCAGAACACGCGGCCGAAAAGCGCCGCGAATACGAGCGGCAATAGAAAGAAGAAGACCACGACTAGGGGAATGGCGAACGTCGGGTCGACTAGAGACTGCGAGACGTTTTGGATCGCGCCGATCGGGCAGACGCATCCCTTGCGGAAGAACCCGAAGTACGCCAGGCTCGCGAGCGAAAGCCAGACAAGTCCCTTGCGGCTGCGCCACTTGAGCGCGAACGCGGTGGCAAGAACCAGCGCGACGATCAGCGCGAGACTGTCGATCCACATCCACGCGGCCGCGCGGGGCGCGGTCTGCGACGAGGAGGGAAACACGTAGTCCGGAGCGAAATCGGGCGGAGGAAAGCGCTCGATCCCAAAGACGAGCGGCGAAACGAGAAGAAAGCAGACGACGATCCCGAACGGCTTCTTCAAGTCCGGTCCCCCAGTCGAGAGATGTAGGGCTTCGAAGCGGGAACGCGCACGAACGCGTCGGAGGGACAGGCGGCGGCGATGGCGCACTCGTTGCAGTTCTTACAGACGTCGTGTCGCACCTGAAGATAGAGCGAGCCGTTGCCGAACAGGGTGCACCCCTTCACGCAGCGGCCGCAACCGATGCAGAGGTCTTCGTCGATCCGGTATTCGTAGTAGGGGTCTTCGACGAACCGGCGTTGGATCGCGCCGACGGGGCAGATCTGGTTCTCGGCTCCTTCGTTCAGCGCGGGCGGCTGCGGCTCGAAGAAGCCCGTACACAGGTTGCAGTAGCCGCACATGCGGAACTCGTGGAAACACTTCACAGCCGACTGATCCAACACGCAATGGGTCGCGCACTGGCCGCACTGAGTGCATTTGGTGGGATCGATCTGCCACACCGTCCCCCCGGCGACCTGGTGTCGGACCAGACCCGCGAACGTGCCGCCCAGCGCGAAGACACTCAGCACCCGGGCGACTCGGCCCAGGAACTCCGAGCGGGTCATATGTCTCTTCCGTTTCTTCTCGTCCATATGTCTCCTTCGGGTGCGACTGGCAGGGGGCTTTGTCCTCTTGGCTCCCCGCCAAGGCCCCCTGGTCACGGCCTCGGCGATGCCTGCGGCCTTACCGGCGCCGCCGTCAGGACGTAGAACCGGATCTTGGATTCGACCGGTTCGAGGAGGGCAAGGCGGCCCCTCGAGTCGACAGCCAGGTCCATCCCCGCGGCGGCTTGGGGAAACGCCTCCGGCCCGACGTAGGCCAACATCCGTCCTTCGGCGTCGTAGACTTTGAATCGCGGGATCCCCTTCTCGGTCGTCGCGATGCGGCCCTCCGAGAGCAGCGCGATATTCGTCGGATTGCAGCAGCCCGAGAAGCCCTCGGGATTCGTGCCGAATTCGCCCCACGCGCCGAGTTTCTTCCAGTTGGCGTCGTAGCGCTCGACTTGGTGCTTCGCCGTATGAGCGACGTAGAGCACGCCGTCACGATCCGTCACGCAATCGAAGTAGGGACTCGGAATGTTGAACCCGCGCAAGTCGTCGGCATAGTCCCCGTCGATCGCGTAGCGGTGAATGCAGCGATTCCCCGCGTCGGCGACGTAGAGTTGACTCCCCGACAGCGCGATGGACGTGATGAAAAGGAACTGCCCGGGTTCGCGCCCCTTCTCGCCCCAGGCGGCGACCTGTCTCCCTTCGGGGTCGAACACGACGATCGACGTGCGAAGCCCGACATAGACTCGGCCGTCGAGACCGACCGTCACGCATCGCGCGGGACTCTCGGTTCTCATTTCGCGAAGGAGCGAACCCGACGGATCGAACACGCTCACGCCCGTTTCGCCGGCGACGTAGAGATTGTCCTTCGAGTCGAAGGCGATTCCCTTCAGGTCCTTTCTGTTCGGGTCGAACTCTCCCGTCTGGACGAGCGCAAGCGGAAGCGAACTGGCCGTGTCCGACTCCTGGCCCCACGCGGTCGCGAGAACGCACCAAACCGAGAAGACCGTCCACGCGGTCCGACGTCTCATGGCGGCAGCCTCCTTGTCTCGAATCGAATCACTTCGCTTCGAGGTCAACACATATCATCTCAGTCAGGTCGCGCAGAATCAAGCGGCCTTCTGCGAAAGCGAGCGGACCCCACGCGTCGTGTCCGTTGAGAAGCTTGGCCTGGGCCAGCTCCCGGTACCCGGTCGCGGTCGCCTCGGCCAGGTGCAGCGTACCCTTTTCGTCGTCGAGAGCGAGAATCAGATCGTTCACGATTAGGAACGGTCCGAGTCCGAATGTCGCGTGCGGCACGCTTGTCCAGAGACGATTGCCTTCGAGGTCGAGACAGACGAGCGCCGTCACCGGTTTCGGCGCCACTCCGTAGAGATGATCGCGATAGAGAATCGGAGTGTTTTGGTCGGCGCCGTAAACCTCCGACTCCAATCGGAAGAGGACCGTCGGCGACGTTTCGCCGTCGTCGTTTTTCTCCAGCCGCACCATCATCGAACCGATGTTGTATCCACCCGAGAAGAACAACCGGTCGGGCGCGATCCACACCGGCATGGCAATCGTCGCGATCTTGGTTTTCCACTCGGGCAGCGTCCAGAGCACCCGTCCATCGCGCGCCGAAACGCTCGCGACGCCCTGGAGCGAGCAATAGACGTATTGCCGCTCGCCTTGGAATTCGATCGGGAGAATCGAGGAGTAGGTCATCCCCCATCCGTCGAGTTCCTGGGTTTGCCACACGGTTTCGCCCGTCGCCGGGTCGACCGCCATCATCAGCGGTTTCTCGCCCGGCGCGAGAATCGCCCTCCCGTTGTCGATCAGAGGACACTGCCCGGCGTACCACATCGGCACCTTGGTTTCGTGTTCCCGAACGAGGTCTTTCTTCCAGGCGAGTTCGCCGCTGAGTGCGTCGAGGCAGACGACGTGACATTTGGGCCCGATGGTAACGACGAATCGGCCGTTCAGGGTCGGAATCGTGCGCGACATGCCGTGATTGCGTTTGACGAGCACCGAATACGAGTAGCGCCAGATTTCCTCGCCCGTGTCGAGCGAGAGACACCGGATCGCGTCTTCCTGTTTCTCGCGATCGTAATCGATCAGATAGACCCGTCCGTCGCGGATCGCCGCCGCCGCGTGGCCCTCTCCGACCGGGATGCGCCAGAGCACCGGCGGGCCCTCGGGCGGCCAAGAGCGCGCGAGAGAGACCGAGCTGGTGGCGATGTTGTCGTGGTTCGCGCCGCGGAAGTTGGACCATTCCCCCGGATGGGTCGAGGGCTTCGCGGACCCGAGCGTCAGGGTGCCCGGATTCTCGGGAGGCTGGTCCTCGCCCGCCGAAGCGGCCGGATGCTCGACGGGGACGCGGCGCGGGACGCCCGTTCGATTGCGCATCGAGATCCAAGTCCAGAACACGATTCCGCACAGCGCCACGACGACGGCGATTGCGAGCCAAGGCGCGACGGATCGCACTCTCATTGCTGCGCCTCCAATAGGCTGGAATAGAACTCGATCAACCGAGGGAAGACGGTGGTGTTGCTGCAATGCTCGAACGCGAAGCGCGCGACCTCGGACGAGAGGGATCGTCGGAGGGAGGCGTCGGCGATCAGACGCTCGATCCGTTCGGCCAGATCGGGCGCGTCGCCCATCGGATAGACGAGACAGTTTTCGTCGGGACGAAGAATGTCCTTGGTCCCTCCGGTGAGAGTGCCGATGACGGGAAGTCCCGCGGCGAACGCCTCGACCAGGGTGCCGGGCAGCCCCTCGTGGACTTCCGACGTGAAGAGGAACGCATCGTGATCGCGGTATTGCCTCGGCATGTCGGAGTGGGGGAGCGACCCCAGATATCGGACGTATCGCTTCCATGGGGCCGATTCGAGACGAGACTCGAATCGGGCGCGGTCCTCCTCGTCGACGGGGCCGCAGAAATCGACACTCCAACCTTCGGGCCGGCGACTCGAAAGGAGATCGAGCGCGTCGAGCGTCGTGAACAGCCCTTTGCCGCGGCAGAGGCGTCCGGCCCAAAGGAACCGGACGGGACTCGGCGGATCGTTCTCCCGATTCCAATCGATCGAATCGAAAAGAGCCGGATCGTAGGTGATATACGAGACGTGCGTTCGTTCGAACCGCACGCCGTTCTTTTCCATCAGTTCGCCCAGGGCGTAGGAGGTCAGAACGGCGTAGCGAGGGGTCCAAGCGGAGGCATCCGCCGTGAAGGCGATGGGGTAGATTCGGCGCGCCGGAGGCTTGAGCGCGCGTCCCCACCAGGAACGCGCGGGTCGCGACCAGAACTGGGGGAGGCCGTTGGCCGAACGGAACCCGGCGGCCCATTCGTCCATGAGATGGTAGACGAGAAGCGGCGCGCGCCGCTGCGCTTCCATCGCGATTCCCGATGCGAGTTTGAGCATGTTCCAGACAACGACGACGTCGGGCCGAAACTCGCTCAGATGGCGACGAAAGACCTTCAGGTCGCGCCGTTCCCGCCGCCAGTAGGCCAGGTCCGAGATGTCGGTCCAGTATCGGAGTTCGAGATCGCGACGCACCTCGAGTCCCGGGCGCGCGATCTCGGGTCCCGCGTCGGCGAGACGAAAGTCGCCGGTCAGGACGCGCACGGGATGTCCGGCCGCGACGAACCACTCGGCCACGCGGGCGCAGTGGAGCTCATAGCCTCCGATGTAGTGGGGCGGGAAATAGTCGGTGACGAAGAGAAGCCGCATCCGACGGTCCTCGGGCTACAACCCTGGTCCCAATGCCGACCTGGCCAACGCAAGCGCCATGCGGTCCATGCACTCGTACGCCTGCGCGGCGGGAAGCGGGAAGTCGGCGACGCAGAAGGAAAACGCCAGACGCTGTCCTCCCGCCGTGGTGGCGTAGCCGGCCATCGAGTAAGTCGCCCTCGCGCCGCCCTGAACGGCTCCGATGCGAAGCGGCGCCGCCGGGTCGGTTTCGAGCGCCTTCTCGAGCCTCTTCCCCACGTTCGGTCCGTTGCCCGCGGATTCGAGCGACCTTTCGAGGATCGACCAGCTCGGCTGGCGGGACACGGCGACGAGAAAATCGCTCATCGCCTGAGGCGAAATCGTGTTGGCCATCGAGAGGCCCGATCCGTCGGCCACCGAGACGAAGGACTCGGGGATGCCCAGCGATTTGAGGAATTGCACGACCACTTCGGAGCCGGCCCGGAACGATCCCTCGCCCCGGATCTCCTTTCCCAGCGTCTTGAGAATCGCCTCGGCGTAGAGCGTCTGCGAGTTCCGGTTGGTCGCCTCGACGATCTCCGAGAGGGGAGGGGAGACGTGGACGACGACCGGGCACGCTCCCGAGGTGTAGAAATCCGCGCTGGGCAGATCGCGCAGCATCGCGGTGCCGCCGCTGATGGCGATCCCTTCCTCGGCGAGGGTCTTGCGCAGAATCGACCCGACGTACAGAGGCGGGTTGTGAATCGCCCCCCGCACGCGCATCTCCTTTTTGCGCGGAACGACTCCCGTCAGGTTGATCAGGTTCGATTCGAACTGCCGCGACGCGCGAACGTACCCTTCTTTGAGGTCGCGGCTCCCCGTCAGGACCGAGTTGTTGAAGAGCGCGTAGTCCGTGGGCGGGATCGTTCGACACGCGGCGCGCCGGTTCGCTCTTCGCTTTCCGCGCAAAACGAACGTGACGCAGTTCTCGTTGAAACAGAGGGCCGAGACTTCGGCCGTGTACCAGGCGCCCGTCTCCTGCTCAGGCCATTGGGGCCCTACCGTGTCGTCGTCGAAGTAAGTGTCGTCCAGGATCAAGATGCCGTTGAAGCTCGCGGCTCCCAAGCGCTTGATCTCGCCGGCCCACTGTCGGAAGAGATCCTCCGGCCGGTCGGGACGAGGAGAGAGTCGGCCCCCCAGAGTCGGGTCGCCTCGGCCGCGAACGATGAGATTCCCGTTGACCACGCCCGCCTTGGGAGTTCCCGTGTAGGCCAGGCTGGTGCGAAAACGAAATTCGGGCCCCAGGCGGTCCAGCGCCGCCGCCGTGGTCAGGAGCATCTGGGTCGCGCCGGACATGAAGAGCCTGCGCTCGTTTTCGCATACGACCGAAACGGGCGCATCGATTTCCCGGACGCAAACGCCCCAGGTGGCCGAAGTGCGCGACTCGGCTATGATGGCTCGGATCTCTTGGTTCAGAAGGCTGTAGTTGGTCTGCGGCGTCCCCTGCGCGGCGGCGCGGACTCCGAGGACGGTCGAGAGTAAGAGAGCGAATGAGAAAAGGGTTCGAGAGATCATTTCGATAGGAGACTCCTTCCAGGTGTGGCGGATCACTCTCCGAGCAAACGCAGAAATCGCCTGACGAACGCCGGGCGACGAGATCGATGCCGCGCCGCTTGAACGGCGACCCATTCCTCGGCCCTTCGGCGGGCGAGCGGGTTGTCGGGCACCGAGAACGGAACCGAAGCGTTCCCCACGCCGCGAACGGGCCGGTCGCCCGAGGGCCGAGGGGCGCGCGCCCAATCGGCCATCTCCCGATACAGGCGCGGCGGAGTGGCTTTCTCCAACACGGCGCGCCGAGCTTGCTCGGCGCGGCGGCGAAGCGGCTCGTGAGGTTCGCGACTCAGGCGCACGAAGAGATCGGCCAAACCGCGCGCGTCGCCGGGTTCGAACGTGTGGATGAGGTTCTCCTTCGCCAAGTCGCGTGTCATCTCGCACACATTGGTCGTCGCGACGGGCAAACCGGCGCAAACCCAGTCCTGGATTCGATTGCGAGCGCCCAGCTCGCCTTCCAGCGTCGGGCGGTCGCAATTGACCCCGACGTCGGCCTCTTGGTAGTAAGAAAACACATCCACAGTCGGCACCCAACCCACGAAATGACAACGATCGGCGATGGGCGAGCCGTCGATCATAGACCGGAATCGCCCGAACGTGCGGTCGTCGTGTCCCTGGATCGCGCCGCCCGTCGAGACGTATCGAATGCGCGGTTCGCGCTGCATCGCATCGACGAGGGCCTGGGCGAGGGTGTCGGGATCGGCCCAGGTGTTGTAGCCGCCCGTCCAGAGAATGACGAACGCACCGTCCGGGACGACGCGGGGGCGCAGCAGCCCGCGCGCCGGAGGAAACTCCGTAAAGATCGCCGCGGGCGGAAGCGAGACGACCATCTTTTCCCCGTCGGTCAGGCGGTTGAGCCGTCCGCATGCTCCGAGTTCCCCGATCAGAGCGTGGCGCTGCGCCTCGCAACACGACGAGAAGCGGTCGCCTCGCAGGAGGGGGGCGAGAATCGCGTCCCACTGCCCGGCGATTCCTTCGTCGCTCGAGTAGCAGGTCGCCAGGCTCTGGCGCTCGGCCATCGGGTGACCGTTAAAGTCGCACCAGAGCGGGAGGTCGCCGCATCGCTGGGCGCAGGCGTCGGCCATCACGTCGGTCGTCGCGACAACCGCGCTATAGGAGTCCGCGTCGAGGCACTGCGCCACCAAGTCCGCAGGCGAAGCGGGCGCGAGAGACTGGGTGTCGGCCTCCAGGTCCGTCGAGGGGTTGGTGTGAGCGCCGGACTCGTCCCGGAAGCGCATCCGGTGAATTCGTGCGCCGAGGCCCTGCTCGGTCTTTCCGAATTGGATTTCGAGCAGGTCGACGGCGCAGCCCACATCGAGAAGGGCGTGGGCGATTCCCCAGACCCTCAACCCCGGGGCATAGAGACGGTCGGGATTGCCCAAGGGCACGGGCCCGATCCCGCAGAGCAGGATGCGCGACGCGGGAGCCCCGGCGCGTGGTTGAGAGGTCGGGTCTGGAGTCGGCATCGATTGGATCGGCATGGGAGGGCCCGGCGAAGTCATTGCCTCGCATCATCGCTCAGGCCGCGCAGAGCGGTCAAGGCGCATTTCCCGCCGGGGGTTTGTCTTTCTTGAGTTCGCGAGCGAGACTGGTCAGGCGGTCGTAGTCTTCCCGGGTGATGAGACCGCGTTCGAGAAGGGCTTTCATATTCACGGGCGTTGTGCCCTCGACCGGCTCGGACTCGCTCGCCTCCTCGGTCGGAGCGGGCGGCTGGGCGACGCGGGAGGCAAAGGAACGACGAGCGCCGGGAGAGAGGGGAGCCGACGACGGCGGTGGGACTTCCTTCGCGGGCTCGGATTGGGCTTGCACCGTCGGCCGCGGCGGGGTGGAAGGCGCCGGGGGCTCGAGCGCTGCGGCCAGAAGTTGGGCCTGCAACTCCTTGAGGGTCGCTCCCTGGGTATTCCGCCGACCTTCCACGGCTCGGCGCACCATCGCCTCGCGAACGCGCTTGATCTCGTCCGGCGAGAGGCGTCCTTTGCCTTGAACGCGGTCGATGAAGTCGATGTCGAGCCCCATCGTGTCGCCGGGTTTGCGGCTGCTCCAGATCTTTCGGAACACAAGCAACACGATGATGGCGGCGAACGTCAGTGCCAGACCGAGGAAAGCAAGAAGCATCAGGTTGCCCGTCTCCGGGCTCCAGCCGATCTGGCCGCTCGCGACGCCGAAGGAGAATATCGAATCGGTCGAGTGCATGAACGGATTCCCCGAATGACGCTGAGGTCATTCTCTCTTGAAGTTAACGCACGCTCGCCGGACCCGCAAGACGAAACGGAGGCTTTGTCTTGGACCGCTCCGGGGGTTTCTGATATTCTGCTCGCCCATGGAACCGGTCTCCGATCCGCTTGGCGATTCCCCGGACCTCGCGCTCGTCGTGGGAGGCGAGAGCGTCGTCGAACGCGACGAGGCGATCGGCCTCCGGCCCTTTCTTGCCCGAGTCGCCCGCGAGGGTGGGCGAGTGGCCTTTGTCTCCCGTGCGCCTCTCCCGCCCCTTGAGAGCGTTCTTCGCGGGACGGATCTCCCAACCGACCGGACCGCAACGGTCTCGCGAGGCGAAGTCGGCCAGGGGCCTCCGGCGCCCGACCTCTTTGTCGAGGCGGCGCGCCGACTGGGAGCCGAGCCGTGGCGATGCGTCGCCCTGGTCGAGCCCGGGACCTGGGGCGAGGCCGCGCGGCGCGCCGGATGCCAGATTCTCACGCTCGCAACCGCCGAAGAACCCGCGAGCGACTCGGCGAGCGTCTCGGCGGGCGAACCTCGCGTCGAGTCCCTGGCGCGGCTGTCTCCCGCCCGTCTCCATAATCTCTTCTTCTCTCCGTCCAAGACGCTCTACTGCGAGGTGGCGGTCGATCTCCCGGTCCGTCGGACCTATACGTATCGCGTCCCCGCCTGGCTTCGCGCGACGATCCGCGTCGGCTCGATGGTGCGGATCCCCGTCGTCGGGCGGCGGACCAGCGGGGTCGTGACTCGTTTGAGCGTCTTCACGGAGATCCCCAAGCGCAAGATCAAGTCGATCGAACGCATCCTCACTCCTGAGTATTGGATCGCCCCGGACCTCCTGTCCTTGGGTGGATGGATGACGGAATACTACCTGGGCGGTCCGGGCGAGACGCTCTCGGCCATCGCGTTCTTCGGCCTCCACGACGAGACCCCCCGGACCGAGCGACGCCTGTGTCTGGCCGATCCCGCCCGATGGCAGGACGTCCCGCTCGATTCCGACGAGGAGCGCGCGCGGCGCGGCCTCCCGGACGTCACGCCGCGTCAGCGCGAGGTGGTGCGTTTCTTTCTGGAAGAACTCAACGAACCGATCGCGCGGTCCGACCTGACGCGGCGCGAAGGATGCTCGGCGGGCGTTATCGACATTCTCCTGAGGAAAGGCGTTCTGAGCGAACGCCTGGCCTCGGTCGAGCGCGGCGACGCCTACGCCTCGCCCCAGCCAGGCGAACCGGCGCAGCGGCCGCTTCTCCTCACTCCCGAGCAACAAAGCGCCTTCGAGCCGATCCGCCGCGCCGTCGAGTCGAGGCGCTTCGAGACGTTTCTCCTCGACGGCATCACGGGAAGCGGCAAGACGGAAATCTATCTCCAGGCCATCGCTCGCGCCTTGGAACTGCGCCGACAAGCGATCGTTCTCGTGCCCGAGATCTCGCTCACCCCCCAAGCCGTGGACCGGTTCCGCAAACGGTTCGGTTCCCGCGTGGGCGTCTATCACTCCCAACTCAGCCGGGGACAGAAGTACGACCTCTGGCGTCGGATCGCCTCGGGCGAGGTTCACATCCTGATCGGCGCGCGTTCGGCCGTCTTCGCTCCGTTCCCGAATCTGGGCTTGATCGTCGTGGACGAGGAGCACGAGCACTCCTACAAACAGAGCGACCCGGCCCCGCGCTACCATGCGCGCGACGTGGCGATCTGGCGCGCGCGTTTCGCGCGGACGCCGGCGGTGCTCGGGAGTGCGACGCCGTCGCTCGAAAGCCTTTTCCAGGCGCGCGAGGG
Organism: Candidatus Sumerlaeota bacterium; assembly: GCA_016931035.1. GTDB lineage: Bacteria > Sumerlaeota > Sumerlaeia > UBA8349 > UBA8349 > JAFGFN01. Next base: position 1,841 of record JAFGFN010000086.1, on the reverse strand, counting down.
CAAGTTCACGCGCTTGCGGCTGGCGAACCGCGTCGGGGGCGCATCGCTGCCCGACGTCCGATTGATCGACATGGGCGCGCACGTGCGCGACGACCGCCACACGGGCTCGGTGTCGGCCCCGTTGCGCGAGGCGATCGAGCGGCGCCTGGAGCGAGGCGAACAGTCGATCTTGTTCCTCAACCGGCGCGGGTTCTCCAATTTCGTTCTGTGTCTGGCGTGCAAGACGCCGATCCGGTGCGATCATTGCGATGTCGCGACGACCTGGCACAAGTCGATCGGCAAAATGATGTGTCATCTCTGCGGCGACACGAAGGAGCGGCCCGCCCGGTGTCCGCACTGCGAAGCGCCCGACCCCACCCCCATTGGGATGGGGACCCAACGGATCGAGGAAGAGGTCGGCGCCCTCTTTCCCGACGCGCGGCTCTTGCGGATCGACCTCGACACGACCCGCGGCAAACACGGCTTCCTGCGCTTGTGGGAGCGGATCGAGGCGGGCGAAGCCGACATCCTCCTCGGGACGCAGATGATCGCCAAGGGACTCCACCTCGAACGCGTCACGCTCGTCGGCGTGATTTCGGCCGACCACGCGTTGTTCCTGCCCGATTTCCGGGCGGCCGAGCGCGCCTTCGCCCAACTCACCCAGGTGGCGGGTCGCGCGGGCCGGATGCGCCAACGCGGCGAGGTGATCGTCCAGACCTTCGTCCCCCAACACTATGCGATTCAGCGCGCCGTCGCGCACGACTCCGAGGGGTTCCGCCAACAGGAATTCCACATGCGCGAAATGCTCCGGTTCCCCCCTCACTGCCGGTTGTTGCTCGCGCGGTTCAAAGGGGCGAACCCCAGGAAGGTGGCGGATCGCGCCGCGCGCCTCGGCCGGCTATTGCGCGACGCGATGGCTCGGGCCGACGAGTATCGCTCGCTCACGGTGCTCGGTCCCGCTCCCTCGCCGATCGGCCGCATCCAGGACGAAACGCGTTGGCAGATCCTGCTGCGCGGCACGAGCCCGTCCCTGATGCGGCGACTTCTATCCGACGCCCTCGCCGTCTACGAGAAGGACAAAGGCCGTGCGGGCGTGACCCTCACCCTCGACATGGACCCTCTGGATCTGCTGTAAGACCCTCCCGCACGGCACGCCGCGGTTTCCCGGAACCGATCCGGAACGGGTCGGACCTCGAACGGACACACCGATGGAATCGGGAAGACGCCGATGCCCGGCGGCAAGGAATGCGCGAAACGACTCGCGTTTCGGAACGCCTGGACACGGATTCGGCTCGAAATCGGACATTGCACGGAGCCATTCAAAGGTGTTGCCGTGGGCGCAAAACCGGGCGTATAACTGGGTCCGGGTGATGGGGGAGAATCCACCAACTCCGGATGTTATTGGAGGACTGTCTTTCTCGACGAGGCGCGCCTCGGGCGCCGAGCGCTATATCTGGCTCGACAACGCTTCCATTGAGCAGGAGGGGTGCGACGAAATCGTCTGGGACGCCTGCGCCGTGCTCGACAAGCAATGAGGCGACGCGATACGGCGACCGAGGGGGGGGAATAGCATCCTAATGTGCTCCGTCAACGCCAACGTGACGGATCGCGCGGCGTTTGGAGTACAGGCTTCGGCCTGCTCTTTTCGACGTAGAAGCAACCTGCCAGGCTACGGCAGGCTCCGCCCTAACGAGAAGGTTGTACTACGAACCCCTCATTTCGAGGTTCACAGACCATGAGGTAGTTGCGACAGGAGAGTGAATCATGTTGTCTAATACTACTCTGCCATTTCCTCATTGCGTTTGTCCTGATGCTTTGCGATCTTGTTTCCGGTGGTTGTCCTTGCGGCTGATTCCTGTTCT
>JAFGFN010000085.1 GCA_016931035.1 Candidatus Sumerlaeota bacterium | reverse complement strand
GCTGTTCAGGTCGTGGGGGGGGGGGCGTGCGATTCGGCGCGCTTTCCAAATCCGAATATGAGGTGAACCACAGAACCATGAGTTTCAATCAGATCGCAGTGACAAAGGACAATTTCTCGCAGGTCGTCGCACAGGGGGTTGTCCTCGTGGATTTCTGGGCGCCATGGTGCGCTCCGTGCCGCGCAATGACTCCGGTTATCGACCAGGTGGCGCAGGAGATGTCGGGCAGGGCCACGGTCGTGAAATGCGACGTGGACAACGCTCGCAATCTCGCCGAGGAAATGGGGATCCACAGCATCCCGACGCTGTGCGTGTTCCGAGACGGCGAGGAAGTGGACAGGATCGTCGGTCTGGCGCCCAAGGACAGGATCGTCGACCGGATTGAAAGACAGGTGGTTCGCGCCGCCTGAGAAGAGAATCGCCCCTTTTGAAGAACCGCATGAGGACGAAACGCCGTGCAAGGGGGCGGGCACGTTCGTAGTCCGAGGAGAGTTGGGCCCCCCCGAGAGTCCCAGACCTAGGCGCAGCCGCAGGACAGGCATGGTGCGTCGGCCGAAAAGGCCACGCCTAGTCGTGCCCGCCAGGTCTGGGACTCGCCCGCGTGTTCGTGTCGCGCGTCGTCGGCTCGTCGAAGCCCGGAGCTTTTCCGGTGGCACACACTCGGCGGGAAGGCTTATCATGAATCGTTGGCTTCGCATCCGGAAAAACGATTGAGGTTCTCGCAGGGCACTCGGACTCGCGGGCGGAGGGGTTGAGAACATGCGCAGACTCAGAATCGCGTGCATCGTGGCCGTTCTTCTCCTCTCGGCCTGCGCCTCGGTGCAGGAACGCCAGGCGGTCGAACGGCTCAGGAAGCTCGAGACATCGAGACGATTCGCCGGTGACCGCCCGGACGCGTTCCCTCTCCCCGACCTGAGTCAAGCGCACGCGCTCAAAGACTATCTGACGTACGCCGCGCTCAATAACCCCGCGCTCGAGGCCTCCTTCAACCTCTGGAAGGCGGCTCTTGAACGACTGCCTCAGGCGAGGGCTTTGCCTGATCCTCGTTTCACCTACGCCTACTACATCAAAGAAGTGGAGACCCGCGTCGGTCCGCAGAAACAGCGGATCGGCATCGCCCAGACGTTTCCCTGGTTGGGCAAACTCGACGCGACGCGCGACGTGGCGCTCGAGGAATCGAACGTTGCGTGGCAACAGTTCGAGATGGCTCGACTCCGGTTGCGGCGCGACGTGAAGAACGCCTACTTCGAGCACTACTATATCCATCGCGCCATCCGCACGGCGGAAGAGAACGTCCAACTCCTTGCCTATCTCGAAACGGTCTCGCGGGCGCGCTACGCGACGGGCGGGACCGCTCAGAGCGACGTGATCAAGGCGCAGGTCGAGCGAAGCCGCCTCGAAGACCGCTTGGCGAGTCTCCGCGACTTGGTCGACCCGGCCCGCGCGCGCTTCAACGCCGCCCTCGGGCGCGAGGCAGCGGAACCCGTCCACGTTCCCGAACGCATCGAGGCGCCGAACCTCGCGCTCGAAGACGAAGCGATCCTGGCGCGGGCGGAGGAGGAGAACCCCGAGCTCCGGATTCTCGAATATCGGACGGCCCGGGAGGAGGCCGCGGTCCGCGTGGCCGAATGGAAGTACTTTCCCGAACCGACTCTCGGACTCGAGTACATCGACACGCATCGCTCGTCCATGCCGATGGTCGAAGACAACGGCAAGGACCCGATCATAGCGACAATCTCGTTCAATGTTCCCATTTGGTGGGGCAAGTATCGCGCGGCGGTGCGCGAGGCCGAGGCGCGACGCGACGCGGCCCGCCGCGACCGGGCCGACCGCCATAATACGCTGGTCGCCGACCTGAAGATGGGGCTCTTCAACTTCCGGGACGCGCAGCGCAGGCTTTCTCTCTATCGCGACACGCTCGTACCGATGGCCGACCAGTCGCTCGTGGTGACGCGTCAGGCATACGAAACGGGCAAGGTCCCGTTTTCGGACCTGATCGACGCGCAACGCATCCTGATCGAGTTCCAGCTCTCCTTCGAGCGCGCCGTGACCGATTCGTTTCAACGTCTGGCCGACATCGACATGTGGGCCGGGGGAGATGTGGCGGACATTGGGAGCGAGGCGGCCGGAGAGACCGAAATGGACGCGCCTCATTCCGAGTCTCCCGGAACCGAAAGGTCCGAGCCATGAAGAAGGCCCTGATTGCATCCAACGTTCTCTTGCTCTTGCTCGTCGCGGTTCTCGCGATGCGGACGAGCAGTCGCGAAGACTCTCCGCCCGCGAAATCCGCCGCGGCGGACTCGGCCGCCCCGAGCGAACAGATCGAGTTCTGGACCTGTTCGATGCACCCGCAGATTCACCAGGACGCCCCAGGTTCTTGTCCCCTGTGCGGCATGGACCTGATTCCCGTCGTGTCGGAGGAATCGGGAAGCGGCGAGATCGGGCCGAGAGAGATTCGTCTCTCGCCCTATGCCCGCAAACTCGCCGAGGTCGAGACGACCCCCGTGCGGCGCGAGTTCGTGACGAAAGAAGTGCGCATGGCGGGAAAGGTCGACTACGACGAATCGCGCCTGGCCTCGATCAATGCGTGGGTTCCGGGTCGCATCGAGCGGCTGTTCGTCGACTACACGGGAATCCAGGTTCGCAAGGGCGACCACATGGTGGTTCTCTACAGCCCCGAGATCCTGACCGCGGAACAGGAGCTGCTTCAGGCGCGCCGCGCCCTCAAGGAGCTCGAGAGAAGCACCCTGCCGGGCGTGCGCGAGGGGGCGCTGGAGAACCTCGAGGCGTCGCGCGAGAAGCTCCGCCTGTGGGGACTCACCGCCGATCAGATCGCTTCCGTCGAACAGAAGGGCAGACCCGGCGACCGCATCACGATTTATGCGCCGATCGGCGGCGTCGTGATCCGAAAGAATGCCGTCGAAGGGACGTACGTCGCGACGGGAACGAAGATCTACGACATCGCCGACTTGTCGAAGATCTGGGTGAAGCTCGATGCGTACGAGTCGGATCTGCCGTGGATTCGCTATGGACAGGCCGTGGATCTCCAAACCGAGGCCTGGCCGGGCGAGACGATCCAGGGGCGCATCAGCTTCCTCGATCCCGTACTCGACGAAAGGACCCGGACGGTCAAGGTCCGGGTGAACGTGGACAACCGCAAGGGGAGGCTGAAACCCGGGATGCTGGTCCGCGCCATCGTGCGTTCGCAAGTCGCGGGAGCGGGCAAGGTGATCGATCCCTCTTTGGCCGGCAAGTGGATTTGTCCGATGCACCCCGAGATCGTCAAGGACGAGGCGGGCGCGTGCGACATTTGCGGGATGCCGATCGTCCGGGCCGAAACGCTCGGGTACGAAACGGCCGGTCCCGGCGAAGCGCCGCTCGTCATCCCCGCGAGTGCGCCGCTGATCACGGGCAAGCGCGCCGTGGTCTACGTGGCGGCTGCGAAGCGCGAAGGCGTCTTCGAAGGGCGCGAGATCGATCTCGGCTTGAGAGCCGGAGAGTTCTATATCGTTAACGGCGGGTTGGCAGAGGGCGAGAGCGTCGTGACCAAGGGGAATTTCAAGATCGACAGCGCCATGCAAATCCAGGCCAAGCCGAGCATGATGAGTCCCGAAGGCGCCGCGCCGTCGCCCTCGCATCACGGCGAGATGCCCGCGTCGGCTTCCGCGCCGGGGGGCGAACCGGAGGAGACGCTCGAAGTCCCCGGCGCCTTCAGGGTTCAGATCGGTGGGGTCCTGACGGCCTACCTCGGCGTCCAGCAATCTTTGAGCACGGACGACCTGGACGGGGCGCGCGAGGCGGCGAAGAAGGTCCTGGTCGCTCTCGAAGCGACGGACATGACGCTCCTCGAGGGCGACGCGCATATGGCGTGGATGAAGCAGATCAAGGCCTTGACCGAGAGCGCGGGCGCCATCGCCGGAGCAGAAGACAACATAGGCCAGGCGCGAGAGAGATTCCTGCCCCTGTCCGAAGCGGCCATTTCCGTCGCGGATACGTTCGGGTCGCCGAGCGCGAAACCCCTTGTCAGAATGCATTGCCCGATGGCGTTCGACAACCGGGGCGCCGACTGGCTCCAGGACTCCGAGGAGGTGAGGAACCCTTACTTCGGAGCGGCCATGCTCGAGTGCGGCGAAATCGTCAAGACCTACAAAACGCCCAAGTAGAGCGACGTTGCGGAAGGCCCTCGCGCCGTTCCGCTCCCTGTAGCGAAACGGAGCTCCCCGAATCGCCATGACCGACAATCTCGACCCCTCCCCTCCTTCCTTTTTGGATCGACCGATCCGATTTTTCCTGGAAAACAAGCTGGTCGTGTTTCTTCTGATTCTCTTCTTCGCCGTCTGGGGCTATGTGGTCGCTCCGTTCGATTGGGAATCGCGTTGGCTTCCGCGCGACCCAGTCCCCGTCGACGCGATTCCCGACATCGGCGAGAACCAGCAGATCGTTTTCACGGAATGGATGGGACGTTCGCCTCAGGACGTCGACGACCAGATCACTTATCCGCTGACCGTCGCCCTGATGGGAATGCGCGACGTGAAGACGATCCGCAGCTTCTCGATGCTCGGATTCTCGTCGATCTACGTCATCTTTAACGAAAAGGCCGACTACGAGAAGACGCGCTGGCGCGTCCTCGAACGCCTCAACAGCCTTCCGGCCGGAGTCCTGCCCGCGGATGCGAAACCGACGCTCGGGCCCGACGCGACCGCCCTGGGCCAGGTCTTCTGGTACACGCTCGAGGGCTTGGACGCCGATGGGAATCCGACCGGGGGATGGGACTTGGACGAGCTGCGCTCCGTCCAAGATTATTATGTGCGCGACCAACTCAAGTCGGCCCGTTCGCCGGGAGGCGCTTCGCTGATATCCGAAGTCGCCTCGGTCGGCGGTTTCGTGCGCGAGTACCAGGTGGACGTCGATCCCGACGCGATGCGCGCCTGGGGGGTGGCGCTCGGCGACGTGGTCTCGGCCGTCCGCTCGGCCAACATCGACGTAGGGGCGCGCACGATCGAGGTGAACGAGGTCGAGTATCTGATTCGCGGCATCGGGTTCGTCAAGAATCTCGGCGACATCGAGAACTCGGTCGTCAAGGTCAACGACAACGTTCCCGTCTACGTTCGCAACGTGGCTCGCGTGAGCCAGGGCCCGGCGCTAAGGCGCGGCGCGCTGGACAAGGAGGGGGCCGAGGTCGTCGGGGGAGTGGTCGTGGTGCGATACGGCGAGAACCCCCTGGCCGCCATCCAGGACGCCAAGCGCAAGATCGCCGAGATCTCGTCCGGCCTTCCCCAGAAGACTCTCGCCGACGGAACGGTCAGCCGGCTCCACGTCGTGCCGTTCTACGACCGCACGGGGTTGATCTACGAGACGCTCGGGACGCTGAGTTCGGCGCTCCTGGAGGAAATTCTGGTGACGATCCTGGTCGTGATCGTGATGGTCGCCCATCTGCGCAGCTCGATCCTGATTTCGGGGGTCCTTCCCCTCGCGGTGCTCATGAGTTTCATCGCGATGAAAACGTTCGGCGTCGACGCGAACGTGGTGGCGCTCTCGGGCATCGCCATCGCTGTCGGGACGATGGTCGATATGGGAATCGTCATTTCCGAGAATATCCTGCGCTCGCTCGAAGAAGCGGACCCGAAGGAAAACCGCATCGACGTGATCCACCGCGCGTCGACCCAGGTCGCCGGCGCCGTGACGACGGCGCTCGCCACGACGGTCGTGAGTTTTCTGCCCGTCTTTACGATGGTGGCGGCTGAAGGCAAACTCTTCAAACCCCTGGCGTTCACCAAGACGTTCGCCCTCGTCGCCTCGCTCCTTGTGGCGATCGTGGTCGTTCCCGCATTGGCGGATCTTCTTCTCAAGAAAACCTCGCCCCGACGGGGCGCCCTTCGGTTCTTCACCCCAGTCGGCCTCCTCGCGCTCGGGATCGTCTTGATCTTTCTCAACGCGAGCGGGTATCGGGGTATCGGAGCGGACTCGCCGGTCGGGCTGATCGGGCTGGCGATCGCGCTTCTTGGCGGGTTCCATCTCGTTCGGAAATCCCTCGGCGAAGAACGGCGGGAGGGATTCTCTGGGTGGTTGGGGCGCATCGCGCCGCGCCTGGACATGATTCTCGTCCTTTTCGTCGTGAGCGTATACCTGACTCGGCACTGGATGCCGTTGGGGATCGAGAAGGGACTGCCGCGCAATTTCGCGTTCGTCGCGATTCTGTTGGGATCGATCCTCTGGGGGATCGCTCTCTACATTCGTTTCTACGAACCGATCCTTCGGTGGTGTCTGGCCCACAAGGTCGCGTTCCTATCTCTGCCCGTGGCGATTTCGGTTCTTGGATTGACGATCTGGCTCGGATTCAACGCCTTGTTCGGTTGGCTCCCGGTTGCGGTCAAGACGTGGAAACCCGTGTCGGTCCTCGCGCACACGTTCCCCGGTTTGGGCAAGGAGTTCATGCCCCCTCTCGACGAGGGCTCGTTTCTCTATATGCCCACGACGATGCCCCACGCCTCGATCGGCGAAGCGCTCGACGTCGTGAGCAAGCAAGACATAGCCATCGCCGCAATTCCCGAGGTTGAGCAGGCGGTCGGCAAGATCGGGCGCGCCGAAACGCCGCTCGATCCCGCCCCGGTTTCGATGGTCGAGACGATCGTCAACCACAAACCCGAGTACCTCGCCGAACCCTCGGGCCGGCGCCTCTCGTTCCGGTTCGATCCCGACGCGACGGACTACTTCCGAGACGAAGCGGGCGCGCCCCTCCCCGCGCCGGACGGGGAGCCCTACGTCGTCCAAGGGCGTTTCGAGCGCGACGACGCGGGTCGCCTGATTCCGGCCAAGCGCGGCGGGTATCCGTTCCGACTCTGGCGTCGCGCTCTCGATCCCGACTTGAACGAGGGCCGCGAGGCGTGGGACGGCATCCGTTCGCCCGACGATATCTGGAGCGAGATCGTGCGTGCGGGCCAATTGCCCGGCACGACTTCGGCGCCGAAGCTGCAGCCGATCGCGGCGCGCATCGTGATGCTTCAGAGCGGCATGCGCGCGCCGATGGGCGTCAAGGTGAAGGGACCCGACCTCGAGACGATCGAGAGGACGGGACTCGAAATCGAGCGCGCCCTCAAACAGGTTCCGGCGATTCGGCCCGAGACGGTGAACGCCGATCGGATCGTCGGCAAGCCCTATCTCGAAATCCGGATCGATCGCGAGGCCATCGCGCGATACGGCATTCGACTCGGGGCGGTGCAGGACGTGATCGAAATCGCCCTCGGAGGACGGCCCATCACGGTGACGGTCGAAGGACGCGAGCGCTACCCGGTGCGGGTGCGCTATCTGCGCGAGTTGCGCGATACGATCGAGTCGATCGGGGGCATCCTGGTTCCCGCGCCCATGGGAGAACAGATCCCCCTGGCTCAGCTGGCCGACATCGAATACGTGCGCGGGCCGCAAACGATCAAGAGCGAGGACACGTTCCTGGTGGGTTACGTGTTGTTCGACAAGCAGCCGAACTGGGCGGAAGTGAACGTCGTGGAGCAGGCCGCTCGCGTTCTCGACGAGAGGATTCGCGAAGGAGAGTTGTCGCTCCCCGCCGGGGTCAGCTACAGTTTCGCCGGCGCCTACGAAAATCAGATTCGGGCCGCCAAGCGACTGCGTCTGGTTCTGCCGTTGGCGCTGTTCACCATCTTTTTCATTCTCTATTTCCAGTTTCGCCGCATGTCGACCACGCTGCTCGTCTTCACGGGCATCGCCGTCGCCTGGGGCGGCGGTTTCATCGTGATCTGGCTCTACGGACAATCGTGGTTCCTCGACTTCAGCGTCTTCGGCGCGAGCCTGCGCGAGATGTTCCAGGTGCATCCGATCAATCTGAGCGTCGCGATCTGGGTCGGGTTCCTCGCCTTGTTCGGAATCGCGACCGACGACGGCGTCATCATGGGCACCTACCTGGATCAATCGTTCGCCCAGCGCCGGCCGCCGAGCGTCGCCGAGATCCGAGAGGCTGTGGTCGTCGCCGGCAAACGCCGCATTCGCCCCTGTCTCATGACCGCCGGCACGACGATCCTGGCGTTGATCCCCGTGTTGACCTCTACGGGGCGCGGCTCGGATATCATGGTCCCGATGGCCATTCCCTCGTTCGGCGGTATGCTGTTTCAGATCGTCACCACGCTCGTCGTGCCGGTGCTCTATTGCGCCGTGCGCGAACGCGCGCTGAAGAAGTCCGTCGCGACGGGTCGCGGACCCGGCGGCGACCCGGCGAATTCGTAAACCGAGCCGCGCGCGGTTCGTTTGGCCGCCCGCGGGAACGAAAGGAGGAAGGAACGATGTTGAGAGAAAGAGAGATCTACAAGTGCCCGAAGTGCAACATCCTCGTCGAGGTCTTGCGCGGCGCCGACGCCGCGCTCGAGTGCTGCGGCGACCCGATGACTCTACTCACGGAAAACACGGTCGACGCGGCCCAAGAGAAGCACGTCCCCGTGATCGAGAAGATCGACGGCGGGTTTCGGGTCCAAGTCGGCAGCGTAGCGCACCCGATGGAGGCCGCCCACTACATCGAGTGGATCGAACTGATCGCCGACGGCCGGTCGTACCGCAAGTTCCTCAAGCCGGGCGACAAGCCCGAGGCCGAGTTCTCGATCGACGCTCACGCCGTGACAGCGCGCGAGCACTGCAATTTGCACGGGCTTTGGAAATCGTAGCCGCACGACCCGCGAGGCCGGATCTCCATTTCTGCGGCCGGCGACGCATCGGCGTCGCGCGGTCGGAAAAGAGGTTGGAATCATGGCTCTGGATTCCGTCGAGGAAATCCTCGACTTCGCGATCCGCGAAGAAGAGCGCGCCCGAGATTTCTATCGCGAACTGGCCGCGCGAATGGAGCGGAAGTGGATGCGCGACGCGCTCGAAGAGTTCGCTCGCGAGGAAGAGGGCCATCGCACAAAACTTCTGGCCGTAAAGGAGGGGAAGGTCCTCCAACCCTCCGCCGAGAAGGTGCTCGATCTCCGGATCGCCGACTACCTGGTGGACGTCCCGGTCGGACCCGATTTCGACTACCAACAGGCGCTCGTGACGGCCATGAAGAAAGAAAAGGCGGCGTTCCGCCTCTACTCCGACCTCGAGCGGCGCACCTCCGACCCGGATCTTCAATCGACCTTCCGCGCGCTCGCCCAGGAGGAGGCGCGCCACAAGCTGCGATTCGAACTCGAATACGACGAACACGTGTTGGAATGGAACTAGCAAGGAAAGGAGAACGACGATGCTGAAAAAGAAAATACAGGACGCCCTGAACAAGCAGGTGACCGCCGAAATCTACTCGGCCCACATCTATCTCTCGATGGCCGCCTATTTCGGCTCGATCAACCTCTCGGGCATGGCGACCTGGATGCGCGTGCAGTATAAAGAGGAACTCGATCACGCCATGAAGATATTCGACTACGCGATCGAGCGCGGCGGCCGTGCGGCGGTCAAGGCGATCGACGCGCCGCAAGCGGAGTGGCAATCGCCCCTGGCGGCGTTCGAGACCGCCTACAAGCACGAGCGGAAAGTCACCGCCATGATCGACGGCCTAGTCGACCTGGCCGTGGCCGAAAGCGACCACGCGACAAACAACTTTCTGCAGTGGTTCGTGTCCGAACAGGTCGAGGAAGAGGCGTCGGCCGACGCCGTCGTGCAGAAACTCAAACTCGCCGGCACCAGCGGCGGGGCCTTGTTCATGATCGACCGCGAACTCGGCGCGCGCGTCTATACTCCACCCGCGGCCAAGGCCGAAGCCGACTGATTTCCCCTGCTCCGCGCAAGGGCTCCCGGACGACCGCGCACGGTCCGAGTCCCGCGGCGAAGGGAGAAGATTGTTGTGCGAAAGAGCCCTAAAGGCCTTCCGGGGAGGTGTCGATATAGCAAAACAACCGAGTCTGTGTCTCTCGCGAACGTGAAGCGAAGTCGCGATGACTTGCGAGGAAAAGGCTCTAGCGCAGGGGCGAGAGGGTAGCATCTTGCCCTTCGGGGGTTTGTAGTCCGTTGTTTGGCGGTCAGCGCCTGCAGAGGCGGCAAAAGAAGGGGACGCCTAGGCCATGGACTCGCTAAGGAAGACGGCTTCGCAGACCGACGTCGGCCAACGGGGCGCGCCCAAAGCCGACCGCGCGGGCGAGGCATTCCCCAGGTCGGCGGTCGATCTCGTGTGGATGACCGACGCCCAGGGGCGCTGGCTCTTTGTGAGCGAGCGCGCCGTGGGCAACCTCCTCGGGTATCGTCCGGAGGAGATGATCGGCCGACCCGTCGTCGATTTTGTCCCGCGCGACCAAGCGGAGCGGACGCAGACGTTTCTCCGCCGAGCCCTTGCCGGAACCCCTTTTTCTCGCTACGAGATTCGGTTTCTTCACAAGGACGGCTTTCCGGTCGATCTCCTGGTCAACACCGTTTGCCAAAACGACGACAAGGGCAACTCGATGGGCGTGTCGGGAATCGCCACGCGCGTAAACGACTGCGCAGGCTCGGAAGAACCCTCGAGTCTTGGCGAACGCAAGTTTCGAGGTCTGCTCGACCACACCGACGACCTCGTCTTCATTCACGACCTCGACGGGCGGTTTCTCGACGCCAACCGGGCGGTCTGCAAGCGGCTCGGCTACGCGCACGAGGAGTTCCTGAGCCTGACTCCCTCCCAGGTCGTCATGCCTCGCACCTCTTGTCCGACGGAAGAACCTTTCCAGGAAGCATCGCCCGAGACGCTTGATTCCTTCGTTTCGTCGCTGATGACGAAGTCCGGCGAAACGATTCCGGTCGAGATCCGCAGCCGCCTGCTCGATTGCGAGGGAGGCGACGCCATCCTGAGCATCGCGCGCGACATCGGCGATCGTCTCCGGTCCGAGAAGGCCCTGGCGACGCGGCGCGCCTACGAGCAAGGTCTGTCGCGTTGCTCTCACGCCCTGTGGAGCAACTCGGCCGACGCGCTGACTCAAGCCCTCGGACATCTCCAAGAGGCGGGCGATCTCTCCCGTGTCGCCGTGTTTCAGAATGTCGAAGATCCGTCCCACGGCCTGGTTTGTCGCCTGATCGATCTGGCCTGCGAGCGCGACCTTTCGGCCGGGACTGGCCTTTCGGAGACCCTGGAGACTCCCTACTCCCGCGGTCTGGAGCGCTGGCGAGTCGAGCTCGCCTCCGGGCGGCCCCTCTGCGGCGTCGCCCAGTCGTTTCCCGAATCCGAGCGACGCTGGATCGAAGCGCGCGGCGGGCTCTCAATCCTCATTCTCCCGCTTCGAGTCCAGAACGTGTGGAACGGGTTCATGTCGTTCGAGGACGCGCGCGACGCGCGCGAATGGAGCCAGGACGACCTGAGACTTCTCCAGACCGCGGCGGATATGGTCGGCGCCCACCTGACCCGCAAAGGGTTCGAGCGGGCGTTGCGACGCAAGGCCGAGTTCGAGCGTCTCGTCACCCACGTGTCCAAGAATTTCATCAGTCTCCACGCCGACCAGATCGATCGCGGGATCGCCCAGTCGCTCGGCGCGGTCGGACGTTTCATCGGCGCTCGGCGCGGCTGCGTCTTTCTTTTCGACGAGGAAGACGAGACCTTCACCAACACGCACGAATGGTGCGACGAGGACGTCGATCCCGAGAAGGCGAAGACCCAGCGCGTGCGGATAGCCGACGCAATTCCCTGGATCGCGAGTCAAACGCGCGACCTGAAGGTCGCTTGCGTGCCTTGTGTGGACGACCTGCCCGACGAAGCGGCGCGCGACCACGAGTTCCTCTCGGCCCGCGGCGCGGGCGCCATCGCCACCGTCCCGCTCGAATCGAACGGCAAGGCCGCCGGCCTGTTGGGTTTCGAAGGCGCCGAAGACCCCGCCGTATGCTCGCCCGACACGATCGGACTGCTGCGCCTGGTGGGGCAGATCGTGATGACGGCGCTGCAACGTCGTTGGGCCGAGGAAGAGCGCCGACGTTTCGAGGCGCAGATGCTCCAATCGCAAAAGCTCGAGAGCCTCGGAGTCCTCGCAAGCGGCATCGCGCACGATTTCAACAACCTGCTGATGACGATCCTCGGGAACGTGGACCTCGCTCTGTCCGAACCGCCCCTTCCTCCGCCGGTCCACGAGAACCTCAAGGAGATCGAGACGGCGTCGGTCCGCGCCTCCGAGCTTTGTCGGCAGATGCTGGCCTACGCGGGCAAGGGACGGTTCGTGATCCAGCGGGTCGATCTCAACGAGATCATCCGCGAGATGGTGCATCTTCTCGAGGTCTCGATCTCCAAAAAGGCCTCGCTCCGGTGCGATTTCGAGGAACGCCTGCCCTCGATCCAGGCCGACGCCACTCAGATCCGCCAGATCGTCATGAACCTGATCACCAACGCGTCGGACGCCATCCGCGACTCGAACGGCGCCATCGACATCCGCACCTACTCGCGCACCTGCGATCGCCCTTACCTCGACCTGATTCAGACCGACGAGATCTTGCCCGAGGGCCGGTACGTGTGTCTCGAAGTGCGCGACACGGGTTCCGGCATGAACGACGAGACCCTGCGTCGGATCTTCGATCCGTTCTTCACGACCAAGACCAAGGGACGCGGCCTAGGATTGGCCGCCTCGCTCGGCATCGTCCGCGCCCACAAAGGGGCCATTCTCGTGGCCAGCCGCCCGGGCGAGGGCTCGGTGTTCGAGATTCTTCTCCCCGCCGACGAAGCGCGCCGTCCCGCCCACGCGTCGCCCGGAGGACGCGCCCCCTTCGCGCGATTGACCGGAACCGTCCTCCTTGTCGACGACGAAGCGCGGGTCATCTCCGTCGGCACGCGGATGCTCTTGAGGGCCGGGTTGCGCGTCCTCACGGCGAAGGACGGCCACGAGGCCGTCGAGATTTTCGAGGCCCGTTCCGAAGAGATCGATTGCGTGGTGATGGACCTGGTCATGCCTCGCATGGATGGGGTCGAGGCGATCCGCGCGATCCGCCGGTTGCGGCCCGAGACCAAGATCGTCCTCTCCAGCGGCTGCGCCAAGCCCGAGGCGGCCGAGCGCCTGGGCGAGATCGGCGTCAAGCACTTCCTCCAGAAACCCTACGTCTTCGCGACGCTCGTCGAGAAGATCCGCGACGTCCTCGGACTCAGACGCTGATACTCCGTCTGCTCCGTCATGACCGACTGCGCGCCGTTCGGAGTACAGGCTTCAGCCTGCTCCGGCGTCATGATACGACCCTGAGATCCCTCTGACCGACCGGGGCGGGTGCGACCCGGCAATTGAAAGAACGTTTCCGTCGCGATTCCTCGCCCCCACCGGTTTTACGCCGGTGGAGCGTTGGTTCTGCTCCAGCTGTGGGGCGTTTCTTTCTTCCCCCCTTCTCTCTTCCTCCCTGCCGACGGCAGGGAGGAAGAGAGAAGGGGGGAGGAAAGGAAGGCAATTGGCGCTGTTCTGGCGCACAATCGGCGCTCCACCGACATAAAGTCGGCGGTGGCGTTTTCAAATTGGCGAGTTGCACCCGACCGGGACGCTGGAACGAGGATGATCTGGCAATCCGCCGCCCGGTATTGTAGTGTGAGTCCGTGAGGTGAATGAAATGATAGGCCGAGCGTTTCTCAACGGCGTCACGCACAGCGAAGAAGACATCGTGCAACTTCTCCTATCCGTGCTGGAGGAGACGCAGGCCGCCTATTGTCTCATTGGCGGCCTGGCCGTCAATGCCTACGCGGAACCCGTGGTCAGCCTGGATGTGGACCTCGTGGTCGTCGCGGATCGGATCGACGCGCTTTGCGCCGCGGCTCTAGCCAAAGGGATGAAGGCGGAGACGTTCGAGCACAGCATGAACCTGTCGGCCTCGACGTCCGACCTTCGCATCCAGGTGCAAACCGACCCGCGGTATCAGGAATTCCTAGCCCGAGCCGAGCCCCGCGAGGTTCTCGGATACCGGATGGTCGTGGCCGGTTTGAGGGACGTGCTGCGAGGGAAGTTGTGGGCGTACGCGGACGAATCGAGACGCCCCAGCAAGCGCCAGAAAGACCTTTCCGACATCCTGCGCCTCGCCGAGACCCATCCCGAACTCAAGGACGAGCTCCCGCCCGCGATATCCCGGCAGATGGCCTGATCATGGGTGCGAACGACGGCGCGCCCCGGGATCTTCTCGGGCCCTTCCCGCGCCGGGCCGCGGTCGCGCCAGCGCCCTCCTTCACACTTTTCCCCCCTTGTGCACGACCGGAAGGTCGGCCTGAATCGAGCGGATGTGGATGTCGTGTTGAGGGAAGGCGATCTCGATGTCGGCCTTGCGGAACGCGTCGTCGATCGCTGAGTTGAGTTCGTCGCGGATCGTGAACATGGCGCGCGAGTTGGGGATATAGACGCGGAGCTCGAAGTCTAGGCTACTGCCTCCAAACTGGGCGAACATGGCCGTCGGTTCCGGGTCGTCGAGGACCAGGGGGTTCTCCTTCGCCACCCTCAGCAGCAGCTCGCGCGCCAGCGGCACGTTCGAGCCATAGGCGATCCCGACCGGGATCACGACCCGCAAGATCGTGTCGGACAGGGTCCAGTTGACGAGTCGGCCCGTGATGAACTCTTTGTTGGGGACAATGAGTTCCTTGCGATCCCAGTCGATGACGGTGGTGGCTCGCATCCGGATGCGGGTCACCACCCCGGTCACGTCGCCCAGGGTAACGGTGTCGCCCACGCGCACCGGTCGTTCGAACAGGATGATGAGGCCCGAGACGAAATTGGCGAAGATCTCCTGGAGTCCGAACCCGAGGCCGACGCTGAACGCGGCGGCGAGCCACTGCACGTTCTCCCAGACGATTTTCACCGCGGAAAACGCTGCCACGATTCCCACGGCCAGGATGGTGTAGCGCGACAGAGTCGTGATGGCGTATCCCGTGCCTCGTTCGAGCGGGAAGCGGGCCAGCACGCCGATTTCGAGCAGGCCGGGGATGTTGCGGCTCGCCACAACGGTTGCCACGAGGATGGCGAGGGCCAGAAGCAGGTCGGCGAGGGTCGTCTTCAGGGCCGGCCAGACCACGATGTTGCCAAGGATCGTGAGCGCGGGAAGAAAGTCGACCCAGATGAACCACAGGCTCAAGAGGAGAACGAAAACCGTCGTCGCCTCCATGATGTGGCGCGTCTGCTCGCTGAGTCGAGGAATATCGAGTTTGGGCTCGGGTTCCGGCTCGGGACCCTCTTCCTCGGTCGCCTTGCCTTCGGCCTGTTTGGCCGCTTCTTGCGCCGCCGCTTCCCGGCGCTTGCGATACTCCTCGAGAGCGAGGCGGCGGCGCGCGACGAAGAGCCAACGCGCCATGAGACCGTCGAGAAAGAGCAGGGCGACCGCCAGCCAGAGCGTGAGGAGGAGATGCCAGCCGAGCGCTTTCGCCGTGTAGTAGTAGCCGAACGCGGCCAGAGCGGCCAACAATAGAGGCGCTCCGAACACGAACGGGTACCAGCTGTAGCGCGCGCGCACAAGCCACGTGTCCTTGCGCAGCCGACTCCAGCCGGTCATGAACGGGCGCGACGGGCTAAGAATGGGCGCGACAAGGAAGCTCGCGATCGCGAGGGAGACAACGAAGAACAGGCGTCCCAGCGAGTCTTGCCGGGCGGCCACGGACTGGGCGTCGAGAGTCGCGACGAGAGCGACTAGCGGGATCTGCGTGAGGCCGAGGCGCGTGAGAAGTCCGCGAAGAGCGCGGGCCGCCTCGAGGTCCCATCGAAAATGAAGCGTCGCCAGGCCCTGATCGCGTAGACAAACCCGAGGGAATTGGAGGGTGAGAAAGAGAAGAGCCGCCCAACCGAGGCCCGCCCCGAGAGCGGCCGGAAGTTCCGTGTCGGGATCGCCGAACGCGAGGCGACGCGCGATGAACCAGATCGCCGCCGGCCAGGCTAGGGCGATAGCCAGCGTCGCCGCGACGCCTCCGAGCGTGAGCAGGAACGAGTCGGTGCGGGCCGACTGAACCCGCTTGCCCGAGGCCTCCAGCCACCGCCGCAACCGCGGACGCAACGAGAACAGAAGACCGATCGGGAGCAGCTGAAGAACGGCCGGCAGTCGGTCGCGGTTCACTCCCTTTCCGAACGCAACCAACGCGCGGTACCAACTTTGAGGCCTGGTGAGCCACAAGAGAGTTTCCGAGGAATCCTTCAGGTCGTTCAGCCAGAAGGTCGTCGTGCTTGGCAGCAAGAGCGCATGCTTCTGGGGAGGGGCTTCTTCTTCGGTTTCCGCGTCGAGAGCGACCGTGGGGCCGGTCTGCTCCGTCGGTGCGCGAGGCACGGCGGGCGCATCCTGCGACATGCCTATGGAAGCGACGCACAGAATCAGCATCAGGCCGGTCGGCACGCGCCGCGGACGGATGGATGCTGTCCCGGCGGCGGGTGGTCTCAGAAACCGCGGTTTCATATCTTGAACCCCTCTCTGCCGCTAGGTCATGCCGGTATCGGCGTGTTTCCCGCTAGACGGCGGGCTCTACGCCTCTTCCGTCATCCCGCCCTGCATCGCCCAGGCGATGGCGCCCATCACCCCCGCCCGGTCGCCCAGCGACGAGGTCTCGATGCGCACGTCGTCCGCGGGGAACATCCGGACGTTCTCGAGCACACCGGCGCGAATCGGATCCATCAGGAGGTCGCCGAGCCCCGCCACCCCTCCGCCGATGACGACCAGCTCGGGATGCAGAGCGACGATGAGGTTCGAAATCGACAGCGCCAAGTAGCGTCCTGCCCGCTCGATCGCCATGCGCACAAGCGAATCGCCCGCTCGGGCCGCCTCGCCCATCGCTTTCGGGTCCACGCGGTTCGCGTCGCCCTCGACGAGATCGCGCAGGCGCGGCGCCTGGCCCGTCCACATCAGACGGACGCCTTCGGCCGCGAGGGCGGGACCGCTGGCGAACGTTTCGAGACACCCGCGCGCGCCGCATCCGCACGGCGGGCCGCCGGGCTCGACGATCCCATGGCCGATTTCCCCGGCGGACCCGAGGGCGCCGAGCCGGAGTTTGCCGTCGATCACCACACCGCCGCCGATGCCGGTTCCCAAGGCGAGAAGGATCATCGACCGCGCGCCGAGTTCGCGTCCGCGCCCGAACTTGAACTCGCCGAGCGTGGCCGCGCGCACGTCGTTGAGAATGTGGACGGGTATGCCGAGGGCTTCTTCGAGGGGAGTGCGAGCGTCGACGTCGCGCCAGTGGCCGGGGAAGTTCGCCAGGTATCGGACGATTCCCGCCCGCATGTCGAGCGTGCCGGGCAGGCCGACCCCGGCGGCGTCGGCCTTCTCGACCCCCGCTTCGTCGAGTGCCGCCTTCGCTTCCCCGACGATTCGGGCGAGGACGGCTTCGTGTCCCTCCTCGCTTCGGGACGGCGCGCGCCGTTCGCCCAGGATGCGGCCCTCGGCGTCGCTCACGGCGATCTTGAAGCTCGTGCCCCCCAGGTCCACCCCTACGTAGCGTCGGTCGGCCATCGGCGGGTCCTTTCTGAAACGCGATCGAGAGATCGTTTCCCAAGGACGATTCCCACGGAAGAAGACGAGAGTAAACAATGAACCTACGGTACCACGGCCCCAGGTTCTTTATACCGGAACTCCCTCACGGGCGCACGATCTTTCGAGGGGAAGGAAAGGTGCATTCCCCTGAATTTGGGGAGGAGTTTGCCTCGTCGCGACGCGCGAGGGCATGTCGGCGACGCCTCGGCGTCGCTTTGGAGTGCGCGGACACGTCCCCGCGTTGAAAGCGGCGAGGTGTCGCCGCACTCCAAGAAGAGATTGCGGTCCTCTGTCTTCCCACGAATCCGGGGAGAGCGCCCGGGCGGAGAGGACCCCAACGCCGCGCGCGATCCCCTACTCCGCGCCGCGCTCGGATTCGACGCGCTCGCGGGCCTTCTGAATCAGGTCGAACAGCGAGACGATTTTGTCGGGAGGCTGAAAACCGGACGCGATCTCGTCGTAGAGCTCGGGTTCCAGGTTCTCTCTCAGGAAGGCCTGAACGTCGAACCGTTGCCACCAGCAATCCAACACGAGGCGGCACGGTTTGCCGTCGTTCTCCTGTCGGCAATAGCGAAAGGGGACATCGTCGCCGAGGCGTCGGCAACGGACGACGTCGGTATCGTGCGTCTCGATCATCAGTCCTTGTAGCCGTAGGCGCGGACGTTGAACGTCCGTATATAACCGAGCAGGCTCATGTATTCGTAGTCGGCGTAGAGAAGCCGCGTGATGCCGGCTCGCCGCACGGCGTCCTGGAGGTCGGCGCGCCCCCCGGCGAAGTCGGCGCTCACGACGGGAATCTTGACGTAGATCACGCCGCGCGAACTGCCTCGGACCGGTGTCGCCCGCTCCGCGTCGTGGACCGGAAGCACCAGCGGCGCCCGGAAATGCGTGTAGAAGTACCCGCGCGGCGGGATCACCGGCGCGAGGTCCGTTCTGTAGCCGAGCATTCCCACCGTGCTGCATCCGGCCGTGAGCGTCAGCATCGCCGTCGCGATCAGACACGCTCCCAGTCGCGCCGCCCAACCGCCGCCCGATCGTTGCGCCTCGGGTTTTCGTTCTCGCGATCTCATCGTTCGAACTCCTCGTTTCGCGCGGCGTCTATTCGGTTTCGCCATAGACGACGGTGGTGTAGCGGCTGTAAAGGCCAAGCAGCACGTTCTTGAAACGGTAGTCGACGTGGTTCACGGTTTTGAGTTTGCCCTTGCGCGCCGCCGCGTCGATTCCGGCGTCGCCGAACGCGAAGAGGTAGAAGAAGGTCGTCGTACTCGCCTCGCCCTTCGCGGGTCCGATCTGTTTGCCCGAGCCGCAGTCGAGATCCAACGGGGCGTTGACATTGGAATACACGGCGCCAAGCGGAGGCACCACGGGCGCCATGACGCACCCGCCGAGCGCCAGCGCGGCCGTTGCTACTGTGAGAACCAACAGTTTCCCCACCAGTCGTTTCCGCATGATACGATCTCTCCTTGGATTTTGTCTCGCCGCACCGTGGCGGTTCGGCGACCCACGATTATGCCCGACAGTACACGAACTGTTCCCGCGCGAGGCGGGCTTCGAAAGATAATCTGTCGCCATTCTATCTTGTTTTCGAACCCGTTTTCCACTAGGAATGCGACGCGAAGACGAATCTCCGAGGAGATCCGGCCCTTTCTCGCTCTCGGGAACGCCGAAGGGCGCGACTCAGGGGGCTCTGGGAGGCCGACCGGCGGGGGCGGCGGCGTTGCGCTCGACTCGGCTCGCGAGCCAGGTGGAAACGAAGAACAATCCAATGCCGACGCAGATGCAGCTATCGGCCACGTTGAACGTGGGCCAGGAATACTGCCGCCAGTGCGCACGGATGAAATCGACGACATAGCCGAGGCGAAAACGGTCGATCAGATTGCCGACCGCGCCGCCAAAAATGAACCCCAACGCCAGGCGACCCAACGTGTCGGGGGGAGGAAAGGCGAATCGCCAGACAAGTACGGCCAGGGCGAGAAGCGACGCGATCGCCGCGAGCAGTCCCGGATGCCTTTGAAACAAAGAGAACGCCGCGCCGGTGTTCATGGCCGCTCGAAACTCGAGCAAGCCCGGGATCACCGTCACGGCTCTGTGAGAATCGGGAGGCCAAAGCGATCGCGCAACCCAAGCCTTCGTCGCTTGGTCGATCAGGACGATGGCGAGCGAAATGGCCGCGAACCCTAGAACCTTCTGGAGTTTTTGTCGTAGATCTGTCTGCATTTCACGCATAGATGAGCATCCGGTTTCGCCCTCAGACGATTCATTCCGACCTTGTCTCCGCAGCCGACGCAGACGCCGAACGGCTCTTCTTCGAGACGTTCCAGAGCCGCCTCGACCTGCATGAGCGCGCTCTCTTCGTCTCGACGCAACAGGAGCGCCGTCTCCGTGTCGGTCGAGTCGGACGCGTCCTCGGCCAGATGGATCGAGTAACCGGGGACCGCATCCTCGGATGCGTCTCTGGAGAATCGAAGCGTCAGTTCGTCCAGATCGCGCAACACTTCGCGCAACCGCTGCCGCTCGTCTTCCAGAAGACCGCGTATCTCGGCGAGCTCGCTCTTGGTGTAGGGCGACAGTTTCGGGAAGATCTTGGGGTTCTCGCACACCATGACGCCGTTGTACATGCCGTACGCGCGTCGAGGTTCTTCCTTCTTGACGGGCGGCTTGGGAGCGGCCTTGGGAACGGCGGGTCTTTTCGCGGCCGCTTTCTTCTTCGGTGCGGCTTTCTTCTTCGCGATCTTCTTTGTTTTCTTGACAACCTTCTTGGCCGTCTTCTTGACCTTCTTGACGACCTTGGGAGTCTTCTTCACGACCTTCTTTGCGGCTTTCTTCGTCTTCTTTACGACCTTCTTCGCCTTCTTGGCCTTCCTAGCCGCCGCTTTCTTCCGCGCAACCTTCTTCACGGGTTTGGCGGGGCGCGTTCGTTTCTTCGCCGACTTGACGACTCGCTTCGCCGACTTCTTGACGACGCGCGCTTTCTTTTTCGCGGCGGCGGCTTTCCTCGCGGCGGGCTTGCGCCCCGCCGCTTTCTTGGGCTTCTTGGGTGCGGACCGCTTCTTGCTCGGCGGCTTACGCGCCGCGGCCTTCTTTGCGGGTTTCGTCCGGCCCGCCTTCACCTTCTTCTTGGCCGGCTTTTTCTGAGCGGCCTTCTTCACCGGTTTCTTCGGAGTCTTCTTGCTCGGTTTCTTCGCGACTTTCTTGGGCGCCTTCTTCGCGACGGGTTTCCTCGCCGGTTTCTTGGCGCTCTTCTTCCGGGCGGTTTTCTTCGACGGAGCCATTTTCAGGATAGCCTCCTCACCACGTCGGCGCACCGACGGCAAAGTTGGGGGTGCTCGGAGTCGCTGCCGACCTCTTCGCTGAAGGTCCAGCACCGGATGCACTTATCGCCGGGCGCCTTGGTCGCCTCGACGCACAGGGCCTCTTCCAAGGACGGCGGCGCGTCGCCCGCCGTCGGCGGCGCGCTTTCCACCGTGCATTTGGACACGATCAATACGTCGCGCAGCAGATCGGCGTTCTCGGACAGGAACGCCGCGAGTTTCGCGTCGCCGCAGCGGACGACGACCGCGGCGTCGAGCGACTTGCCGATGATCTTGTCGCGCCGCGCCGTCTCGAGGGGCCGCATGACGACCTCGCGCGCCGCCAACAGCTGACGCCACTTCTCGCGCAGATCCGCGTCGCGCCACGCGTCGGGCACGACGGGGAAATCCTCGAGATGAACGCTCGCCTCGAGCGGATGCCCGTGCATGTACGCTTCGTCGCTCGTAAACGGCATGACCGGGGCGAGCATCGCCGTGAGCGAACGGAAGATGTCCCAGATCGTGCTCTGCGAGGCGCGGCGCACCGCGTCGTCGGGCGCCGAGCAGTAGAGCCGATCCTTGAGAATGTCGAAATAGAGCGCGCTCAGCGTGTTCACGCAGAACTGATGCACGAGATGGTAGATCCGGTGGAATTCGAACGTCTCGTAAGCCTGGGTCACGCGGTCGATCAGCTCCGCCAGCTCGGCCAACGCCCAACGGTCGATCTCCGACCGCTCGGCGGGCGGGATCGAGTCCTTTTCGGGATCGAAGTCCGACAGGTTGCCCAGGGCGAACCGGATGGTGTTGCGGATCCGGCGATAGGCCTCCTCGATCTGTTTGAAGATCGCGTCGGACGCCGCCACGTCGTTTCGATAGTCCTCGCTCACGACCCAGAGGCGCAAGACGTCCGCCCCGAGGCGGTTCACGATATCGAGCGGCGAGATCGTGTTCCCCTTGGATTTGCTCATCGCCTCGCCCTTGCCGTCGAGCAAGAACCCGTGGGTCAGCACCGTCTTGTACGGCGCGCGGTCGCGCGCCGCCATCGAAGTCAACAGCGACGACATGAACCAGCCGCGGTGCTGGTCGCTCCCCTCAAGGTAGAGGTCCGCGGGCGATTCGAGACCCGCCGTCTGTTCCAACACCGCGATGTGCGACGATCCCGAGTCGTACCACACGTCGAGAATATCGTATTCCTTCTCGAACTCGGTTCCGCCGCTCACGGGACACTGGAACCCCTCGGGCACGAACGCTTCGACCGGCATCGTGAACCAACAGTCGGTGCCGTGCTCGGCCACCAGCTCGGTGAAACGGTCGATCACCTCGACGGCTAGGATCGATTGGTTCGCCCGGACCGAGCGCAAGACCGGGATCGGCACGCCCCACGAACGCTGGCGCGAGAGGCACCAGTGGGGGCGATTGGCCATCATGTTGTAGATCCGGTCGCGCCCCCACGACGGGACCCACTGCACGGCGCCGTCGATTGCGTCGAGACTCTTCTTGCGGATGTCGTCGTGATCGATGTCCATGAACCACTGGTCGGTCGCCCGGACGAGGACCGGTTGGTGGCTGCGCCACGAATAAGGGTATTGGTGCGTGATTTGGCCGACGTGGACCAGGAGTCCCTTGTCGCGCAACAGATCGACGATCTTCGGATTGGCTTTGAAAACGTACTCGCCCTGCATGTCGGGATAGAGCTCGTTGAAGCATCCCTTTTCGTCCACCGGCACGAAGATCGGCAAACCGTACTTCAGACCGATCTCGTAGTCCTCTTGGCCGTGGCCGGGCGCCGTGTGGACGCATCCGGTGCCCTGGTCGAGCGTCACGTGGTGGCCCAGGATGACGACCGACTCCTTCGGCAAGAGCGGATGCGAACACCGCAGGCCCTCGAGCTCGGTCCCTCGGAACTTGGCCAGCACCGTCGGCGCGTCGAGACCCGCATCGGCGCGGAACGACTCGACCAGCGCCTCGGCGACCACCGTCTTTTCGTCGCCCACCTGAATCAGGACGTATTGGAAATCCGGATGCACCGTCACGGCCAGGTTGCCGGGGAGCGTCCAGGGCGTCGTCGTCCAGATGACGATGTTGAGCGGGCCGCGTCCCTGGAGCGGCGCGCAATCGTCGGGATTCAAGACGGGGAACCGCACGTAGATCGACGGCGACGTGTGTTCTTCGTACTCGATTTCGGCCTCGGCCAGGGCGGTTCGGAACCGCGCGTCCCAATAGACCGGTTTGAAACCGCGATAGACCGAGCCGCGCGCCACCATCGCGCGCAACGCCTTGAGAATCCCGACCTCGTAGGCGGGATCGAGGGTCAGATACGGAGCGTCCCACGCGCCGCCCACGCCCAGGCGCTGAAACTGCTCGGTCTGCAAGCCGATATAGCGGGTCGCGTATTCATGGCAGAGTTTGCGAATTTCGATCTGCGAGTGCTCTTTTTCGTCCTTGCCCAGGGTCTCGATCACCTTTTGTTCGATCGGGAGGCCGTGGCAGTCGAAACCGGGAACGAAACGCGTGGCGAACCCGCGCATCGTCTTGTAGCGCACCACGATGTCCTTGAGAACCTTGTTGAGGGCGTGGCCCAGGTGGATATCGCCGTTGGCGTAGGGCGGGCCATCGTGAAGAACGTATTTCGGGCGGCCTTCGCTCTTCTTTTCGATCCGCGCTTCGAGGCCGATCTCTCGCCAATGGGCGAGACGTTCGGGTTCGCTCGACGCGAGTTTCGCCTTCTGGGCGAAATCCGTTCGCGTGATCGTCAAGGTGTCCTTGTAGTTCGGCGTTTCGGTTGACATGGTTCTGGTCGGGTCTCGTGCCCTTCTGCGTTTCGCGCCCGATTCGCGCAACGTTCAATTCTTGTTCGACCCCT
This sequence comes from Candidatus Sumerlaeota bacterium, assembly GCA_016931035.1. Classification (GTDB taxonomy): domain Bacteria; phylum Sumerlaeota; class Sumerlaeia; order UBA8349; family UBA8349; genus JAFGFN01. The sequence goes on along the minus strand of JAFGFN010000085.1, from coordinate 129 downwards.
TTCGGGGTCGTATGGATCTGTCCCTTCGACCCCCGGGTTTCGCCCGGGGCTATTCACATTTGACCCCTGCGGGGTCGAGGAACTGTCGCGGTGTCTCCTATCCTGCGTTCCATCCGAATCCGTCCGTAG
>JAFGFN010000084.1 GCA_016931035.1 Candidatus Sumerlaeota bacterium | reverse complement strand
CTGGCGGTATTCAACGGCGAGTGGGACGAATACTGGAAAACCGCAAAAGCGGCCTGAGCCTTTTCGAGATGGTGGGTTGCACCCCTCATCAGCGACGACGAGAACTTCTCTCTTGATTTCTCCGCGCTAGGCGCTACGCTACGGGGCGGGCCTGTCTTCGCCTGGTTTGCCATGGGCTCTCACCTTTGGTGTTCTCCCGGAGATAAGTGAACAAATCATTGTAAGACCTGATACCTGTGGTAGATCATAGAGAAGGAGAGGGAGCGCGCGCAAGCAAAATCGGCATACGGGACAATCGCGAGCGTCAAGGCGGACGCACGGCAATAGACGCTGCCGGTGCCATATCCACTAGTGAAGAAGGAGAAAGACCGTGAAGAAGACAATCGGACATCTTGCTGTCGTAGTGTTGGCTGTTGCGTGGTTGGTTGGCGGATACGCTCAAACGCTCATGGCTCAGGACAAAGTGGCGGGTGAGGCCAAGGCGCCCGCCGCGGCGAAGAGCGCGACGAAGGCGAAGGCCCCTCCGGCCGAGCCGACCGCTTTGGGGATCATGACGCCTCCGCTTCCGCCGAGACTGCCCGAGGGACTCCCCCCGGCGTTTCCCGGCGCTTGGGGCGGCGGGATGTTCACCACCGGCGGTCGCGGCGGCAAGGTGATCGAAGTCACCAACCTCGACGACAGCGGACCGGGTAGTCTGCGCGCCGCGATTGAGACCGAGGGTCCGCGCATCGTCGTCTTTCGCGTCGCCGGGATCATCTATTTGGAAAGCCGGCTCGACATCAACAACCCCGACATCACGATCGCGGGTCAGTCGGCGCCGGGCGACGGGATCTGCATCGCGCACGACTCCCTGAATATCAACACGCATAACGTCATTCTCCGCCACCTCCGTGTTCGGCGCGGACGCCCCGAGGGCGGTCAGGGCTCGGACAACATCGGCGGCAATCCCGAAGGGCAGATCGTCGTGGATCATTGCTCGGCGAGTTGGGGAATGGACGAGAACCTCTCGCTCTATCGTTACATGAGGCCGAATCCCGACGGGAGCGAGACCAAGTTCGCGACGCAGAACGTGACGGTTCAGTACTGCATCTCGAGCGAAGCCCTGAACGCCAAGAACCATGCCTTCGGCGGCACCTGGGGCGGACACGATTCCACCTTCCACCACAACCTGTTCGCCTGCAACACGGGGCGCAACCCCTCGATCGGCATGGGGGGCGAGTTCGACTATCGCAACAACGTGATTTTCAACTGGAGCCACCGCACGATGGACGGAGGCGACGAGACGTCGCTTATGAACGTGATCAACTGCTACTACAAGCCGGGTCCGGCCACGAACGAAAACATGCTCAGCACCATCGCCCGGATCGAACAGCGCGACATGTATTCGCCCGGCAGACGGTGGAAGCCCGGCGATTGGTACGCCGACATGGGGAAACGCCCGGGCAAGTGGTACGTCGCCGGCAACATTGTCGAGGGTTCCCCCGAAGTCACCGCCGACAACTGGAAAGGCATGCGGTCCGAAGGCCGCGGCGAAGCGAACGAACTTGCCCGCGTCTTCACCCCGTTCGAGGCCTGGCCGATGAACCAGCAGACCGCCGAAGAAGCCTTCGAGACCGTCCTGGCCAAGGCGGGCGCGACCCTTCCCAAACGCGATACGGTCGATGCGCGCGTGACGAAGATGGTGCGCACGGGCAAGGTCAAGACCGAGAACGGCATCGTGAGCGATCCGAAGGAAGTCGGCGGTTATCCCGAGTACTCCTTCAAACCGAAAGACGTGCCCGCCGACGCGGACCACGACGGGATGCCCGACGCTTGGGAAAAGGAATACGACCTGAATCCGAAGGACGCCGCGGACGGCAGCCTCGACTCCGACGGCGACGGCTACACGAATGTCGAGGAATTCCTCAACGGGACGAATCCGCTCGAGAAGATCGATTACACGAATCTCGGCAACAACGTCGATTCGATCAGTTGAGGTCTGTTTGTTTGCGGTTCGAGAAATCGCGCGATGAATCGGGCGGATCGTCGCCCGTGGGGTTTTGTGTACGGACCGGCGGGGTTGGGGGATCGACGGTGGGGACTGCACTCGCATCGTCGATCCCCAGGAATGCGTCGTGTCGTCTCTCTTCTTTTTCGAAACGCTCCGTCTTCCGGCTGAGTTCCAAAGAACGATGCAGGATTTCCGCAATCTGCTCCCTGGGATCTCCGTCTTTCAGCTTCGCCGAATCGATTTCGCTGTTGAGCGGGTAGCTCGCGCCTTCGCAATTCAGCGTCCAGGCGATCGCCGGTTCTCCCTCGGGTGTGTAGGGTGAGAAGGGCGGCGTGTTCCCGAGGAAGAGCAGGCGAACGCTTCCCGAGGAGATCCTATCGTTCGAGATTCCCCCGAGCTCGGCGGACACGAGAAGGTCTCGAATGCCGATGACGCACGTCTCGCCTTCTTTCAGGTTTCCCCTAATGGTCTTCAGAACCTCGACCACGTGATCCTCGTGACCGTCTGACGCTCCCATCCACGGTTCGTATGCGCCATGAATCTCGATCCTTCTCTGGACGGATGTCTTTACGATTCGTCCGACGACGATCGCGTCGGAACGCCGAACAAGTTCATCCAATCCCGGAAAGAAACCGAATATCGGGGCCGGCGCCGAGGCCGGAATCACGAGCAAACAAACCACTCCGACGAAGACGAGGTGCCGTTTCATGGCGCTCTCCACAAACGTGCGGTCATTGAAGTGCGACGCGTCCACAAGCAGAGTACGTCGCGACGGAGGGCTGTGTCAACTCATGAGTTCGACACCCCATCCTCGGGGGGTGTTTCCAGCCCGCACGCGCCTCCGGGAAGGGTATTCTCGCGCGCTGTTCCTGGGTTCGTTCTGGCATTTCGACAGTCCGTGTGATACGTACGGAATATGAAGAGCATCTTTCGAGTCTTCCAGGTTTTCTTCGCCGATATATGATGCACTCGCAAACAAAGCCCCGACCCTTCTACTCGTTGCGCAAGGGATTCCGGTGCAAAGCGGACGGCGTCCTGGTCCTCGGTCTTCTGCTCGCGCTCGCCGGGGGCGTGTTCTTGCGTTTTCTTCTTGTTTCGGACGTTCAGTTCACCTGGGACCACGCGATGGGGCTCGTATTGGGCGCCAAGTGGTTGGAATCGCCCGGCATAGCCACTCACGGCATGGACTCGAGCATCGGCATTCCCAATCCGCCCGCCATGGTCTACTTCTTCGCGATGTTCTACGGCGTGTCGGGCGGCGACCCTCACCGCGCGACGATCGGCGTGATCGTCTGGAACCTCGTCGGGCTGGGGATCTGCGCGGTGTGGTTGTTCAGGAAACGCACTCTATTCGGGCGCGTCTGGACGTTCTGGATTCTGGCTTTCGTTTGTTTGAATCCCTGGGCCGTCGTCTTTTCCCGAAGGATATGGGCCCCGGACTTCCTTCTCCCACTCGTGGTCGGCACGATCGCCGGGTTTTCCACGATTTGGTCGGAGCGATGGGATTGGCGCAAGATCGCCGTCGGGTTCGTCTGCCTGGGAGTGGCCTCGCAGGTTCATCTGTCGGTCGTCTTCTGGGGCGCGGCTCTGGGAGTGGGGCTCTTGGCGTTCTGGCCCGCGCGGCATCGGCGACGGCTTCTCCCTTTCCTCTGTCTCGGTGTCGGGATCGCCGCACTGCTCTACCTGCCGTGGGTGCTCTACCTGTTGCGCGAACGCCCCGTCATGTCGTCGGGCATCCCCAGTCCGTTGGGCCGGAACGCCGGTGCCGCCCTGTGGCATCTTCTCTCGCTTTGTCTTGGGGTCGGTTGGCCGGAGCTCCGTTTCCTGCTCGGGGGCGGGGACGCGGTTTCGTTCTTCAACGATATGGGCGTTGCGTGGAGGACCCTGCAGGTCGTCTCGGCGGGGACACTGCTTTCCCTCCTCGCGTTGGGATCGATTCGACTTGCCCTGGGCGCGGTTCGACGGACCGCCTCCCCTCTTCTTTGCGCTCTGGCCGTGAGCCTAGTCCTCTTTTTTCCGTTTCTTCGAATGGCTGGCGTGTCTATCCACCAGCATTACGGCGCTGTTCTTCTGCTGCCCGTCGCATTGATTTGCGGAGTCGGGTGGGGCGAGGCGGAACGTCTCGGCAATCGCAGGTTGTGGGTCCGCAGGAGTCTCGTCGCCGCCGCCGCGCTTGTGCTCGCGATCTGTGTGTGGAGCACCGCGGGTTTCATGTGGCGGATCCACGCCACGGAAGGGACCGTGTGGGGATATGGTCCCACGCTGCGCTGGAGTCGGCGATGGGTGGCCAGTCTGCCCAACCGATCCGCTTTGCGCCCCGACGCCGCGCTCGAGATTCAGTATCTTCGCGATTTCCTCGACAATGGCCGGATTGACCCTGACGATTACCTCAAGGACACGACACTGGGCAAGTCGGGGTTGTCTTTGCGCGATTCTCGGGCAACGGAGTCGTCGCGCCCGGGATTCCCCCGGAACGACTCCAGCCCGCGCCCAGCCGTCGCACATCCTGGTGCGCCCTGAGGGCGCTCCAGAAAGCGCGCTTGACCCTATCGGGGGTTTGGGTTACTTTCCGGCCTATGGTTCGATCCATCTCTCTGCCCTAGCGGCTCCCGACCCTTCAACCCAAGGAGATTTCCATGAGCGGCGTTTTCGGTGTGGTTTCCAACGAGGACTGCGTTAGCGATCTTTTCTACGGCACGGATTATCATTCTCACCTCGGGACGATCCGCGGCGGGATGGTGGTGAGCAACCCGCAGGGATTCACGCGCTTTATCCACGACATCACCAACGCCCAGTTCCGCTCGAAGTTCGAAGACGACATCATGAAGATGCACGGCAACATGGGCATCGGCGTCATCAGCGACTACGAGGACCAGCCGCTGTTGATCGGGTCGCACCTGGGTCCGTACGCGATCGTGACCGTGGGCAAGATCCTGAACACCGAGCACCTGGTGGCCGAATCGTTCGGAAAACGCGCGACTCATTTCACCCAGATGGACGGCGGCGAGATCAATCCGACCGAGCTCGTCGCGACGCTTATTAACCAGGAGGCGAGTTTCGAACTCGGGATCGAGAAGGCTCAATCGGTCATCGAAGGCTCTTGCTCGCTTCTCTTGCTCACGGCCGACGGCATCTATGCGGCACGCGACAAACTCGGACGAACGCCGATCCAGATCGGACGCAAGGAAGGGGCGTGGGCCGCGACGCTGGAGACGTGCGCGCTGCCCAATTTGGGCTATGAAGCGGAGCGGACGCTGGGACCCGGCGAGATCGTCCGGATCACGCTCGACGGCGTCGAGCGCAAGAAAGCGCCGGAAGAGAGAATGCAGATTTGTTCGTTCCTCTGGGTCTACTACGGCTATCCGGCCTCGACCTACGAAGGCGTCAACGTCGAAGAAGCGCGGAATCGCTGCGGCGCGGCCCTCGCGCGCAAGGACGACGTCGAGGTCGATCTGGTCGCGGGCATCCCGGACTCGGGTACGGGTCACGCCATCGGATACGCCAACGAATCGGGCGTGCCCTATTCGAGACCCTTTGTGAAGTACACGCCGACCTGGCCGCGCAGCTTCATGCCCCAGGATCAGCGCGTGCGCGACCTGGTCGCCCGGATGAAACTCATTCCGATCGGCGACCTCGTCAAAGGCAAGCGGCTCCTGTTTTGCGAAGACTCGATTGTCCGGGGCACTCAACTCGCCGACCAAATCCAGCGCCTCTACGACGATGGCGCGCGCGAAGTCCACATGCGCCCCGCCTGCCCCCCTCTCATCTACGGCTGCAAGTTCCTGAACTTCTCGCGGTCGCGCTCGGAAATGGATCTTGCGGCGCGTAAGGCGATCCGGCAACTCGAGGGCGACGGCGACAAGAACCTCGGCGAGTACGCCAAGACCGGCAGCGAAAAGCGTTGCGCCATGATCGACTGCATCGCCCGCAATCTGCGCCTGACGTCCCTGAGGTATCAGGATCTCGAGGATCTGGTCGACGCCATCGGTCTTCCCAAGGAGAAACTCTGCACCTACTGTTGGGACGGCGCGGAGTAGAAGGGCGGCGAATCGACTTGGCTCGACCGGCGAGAGGCCTCGCCCTCCACGCCGTCTTTTCCCGGTCGGCGCCAAGCGATCTTGAGAGCCCGCCTCTTTCCGCGAGAACGATGAGCCTCCGAATCGAATCCGATTCTCTCCATCTGTCGGCTTGCGTGAAGGAATGATCGTGAAGGAATGCTCTAGAGCCGATCGCTTGTTGCTGGCGTGTCTTCTGTCGGCGCTAGCCGCGGGCGTCTTCCTCCGATTTCTTTTTCCCGGAGACGTCGAGTTCAAGGTCGACGAGATCCAGGGACTTCTTGTCGGTCTCGAATGGCTCCAATCGCCCGGGATCGCGGCGCACGGGATGTTCTCGAGCATCGGCCTAGCCAACGCGCCCGCGACGGTCTATCTCTTCGCCGTTCTCTGTGCGCTCTCGGGAGGAGATCCCCTGGCGGCCACGCTTCTCGTGATGCTCTGGAACGCGGCGGGACTCGCGTGCTTTTTCGTCGTTGCGCAGCTCCACCTGTCGGGGGTCTTTTGGGGCGCGGGTCTTGCAGCGAGCATTCTCGTACTGTGGCCTGGGCGTCATCGCGCAAAGCTGCCTCTCCTCCTCGGCATCGGCGCAGGGATGCTGCTTGTGTTCTACGTGCCCTGGCTCGGCCACGCGTGGCCGGAGATCGGCCTTTTTTTCAGCACGGACGAAGCGGCGGCCTTCTTCGACGAACTTGGCCCGATCTGGAAATGCCTGCAGGTTCTCTCGGGATCGGCCATGGGCGGCGTGTTCGTCTGGGCGACGGTCCGGCTGTCTGTCCGCGCCGTTCGCCGGAGAGAGCCTTTCCTTCCGGCCTCCCTGGGCTTGAGCCTGACCCTATTCGTCTTCCTGTTCTTGTTGGCGAGCGCTCCGATCCATTACTACTATGGCGCAATCCTCATTTGGCCCGCCGCGCCGATCTGCGGATTTGGATGGAACGACCTGCAACGGGCGCTCGGAGAAGGACAGCGAGGTGGAAACCGGTGGATTGTCGTTACGGCCGTAGTCGTGCTCGTGGCCTGCGCATGGACCTCCACCGCGTTTCTGTTTCGGATTCACGCCACGGCGGGTACGGAGGGGGATTACGGGACGGCTCTGTGCGTGAGTATGCGGGAGGTGGCCAAGATTCCCGATGGCGCGAGGCTCCACGATTCCGCACCCCTGGAGCTGCGCTATCTTGACGATATCCGGAGGAAACGTCGCATCGATCCGGCCGAATACTGGCGACGCCCGCCCGCCGATGAGCCGGCCGCATCCGCCACCGACGTCCCGACGACCGAACCCCTTCTCACAGCCGATTGATCATCCGTTCCATGCCCCGGAGGGCGAATTCGATCTCGTCGAATCCGGCGGCGTAGGCGCAGCGGATGAAACCCTCGCCCCACCATTCTCTCATGGATCAGTAGACTTCGTCATGCGTACCGATAGAGAGGAGAAGAATCGCTTCGGTTCCCTCGTGTTGCACGAAGTCGAACACGAAGCGGAGATCGTACCCGCCGCTGCACGACCAGGAGCCTTCAAGATCGCCCTTGAGTTTGTGAGTTCTCAAGCGCGGATCGAATGCGTCGGATTCAACAAGCATCAGGGTTTCGCGAATCGTAGCCAGAACCTGCGGTTGCTTCTTGACCAATCGCTTGGCCGCACGAACAAATGACGGTGAGCGAAGGAGCGCGCGCCTCATGACTCGATCTCGCGCACGAGATCGTCGACGCTTGCCGGTCTCGCCGCGCCACTCTCGAACTCAGATCGCGCCTGACGCACTTCGCCGACAATGCGTCGTCTTCCTTGCTCGGCCAGGCGTCGCTGAATCAGCGATACCAGGTCCTCTTGCGCTTCCGGAGGCAAATGCTCCACGGCTTCCAGCAACTCGTCGAATGTGGCGTTCAAGGCCATGGTATACCTCCCCTGGAACGAAGACTCCGCATCCACGTTCGCATCGCCTTGAGAGAAGTCTATCACTTGGGGCCACGCTCGGACAACGCCAAAGCGATGTCGATGCAACTCTCTGAAATCTCACAGCCGATTGATCATCCGTTCCATGCCTCGGATGGCGAATTCGATTTCGTCGAATCCGGCGGCGTAGGCGCAGCGGATGAAACCCTCGCCCTCGCCTCCGAAACCGCTGCCCGGAACGACGGCGACCTTCTCTTCTTTCAGAAGGCGAACACAGAAATCCTTGGACGAGAGGCCGAACTTGCGAATGCAGGGGAAAGCGTAGAACGCCCCTTCGGGCATGTGGCAGTCGATGCCGATCGCGCGCATGCCTTCGACAATCACGCGACGGCGCTGGTTGTAGATCTCGATCATCTCGGGAACGTCTTTGTGACGACGGCGGAGCGCCTCGATCGCGGCGTTCTGCGACATGATCGGCGCGCTCAACATCGCGAACTGAAAGACCTTGGTCATGGCCGCGACGATGTCGGCGGGTCCGGCGGCGAAACCGATTCGCCAACCCGTCATGGCGAACGCCTTGGAGAACCCGTTGAGAAGAACCGTCCGCTCGCGCGCGCCGGGCTGCGTCGGCATCGCGATGTGGGGCTGGTCGTAGGTCATTTCGGCGTAGACTTCGTCCGAGACGATGGTGAGGTCGTGACGCTCGGCGATGTCGGCGACGCGGCGGCACTCTTCGGCGCTGAACGTCGCGCCCGTCGGGTTGCAGGGATAGTTGACCAGAAGCGCCCGGGTGCGCGGCGTGATAAGCGATTCCAACTTCTCGAGATCGATCCGGAAGTTGTCCTCGTAACGCACCGTGATGCTCACGGGGTCGCCTCCCGCCAGAGCGATCATGGGCCGATAGGCAACGTAGCACGGTTCGTGATAGATCACCTGGTCGCCCGGATTGAGAAGCGCGCGCATGGCGATGTCGAGACCCTGGCTCACGCCTACGGTGACGAGGATCTCGGTTCGCGGATCGTAGACCAGGTCGAAACGCTCTTCGAGATACTTGGCGATCTCGCGCCGAAGTTCGAGAAGTCCCAGGTTCGACGTGTAAGAGGTCGCCCCTCGCTCCAGCGTGTAAATCGCGTGCTCGCGGACGTCCCACGGCGTGACGAAGTCGGGTTCGCCGACGCCTAGCGAGACGATGCCCTCGCTCTCGGTGACCAAGTCGAAGAACTCACGGATCGCCGACGGCGCAAGCGACATCAACGTCTGGTTGAACTCGCGCTTGGGACGAGGAGCGGTAGGGGAGGGGGACGGAACCGGCATCGCAGGGGGTGTTCTCCTTCCTGTCTTCTATTCGTCAATCCGAAATCGCCTTGAGCCTGGAGCCTTCGAACCTTTGAACTTGCGAACCTGGAACCTGCGAACCCATCTGTCACATCGTTATCGGAAGGCGTTCCTGCCGTTCGGCGTCGTGCATGATCACGCCGAAGTCCTTATACTTCTTCAGGATGAAGTGGGTCGAGGTGCTCCGCACGTGCTCGATCGTCGCCAGGCGCTCAGCGACAAACCCGGCGACCTCCTTGAGCGATCGGCCCTCTACGATCACCAGAAGATCGTAAGCGCCCGAGAGCAAGTAACAGACCTTGACCTCTGGAAACTTATAGATTCGCTCGGCGATGGAGTCGAATCCTTTTCCACGCTCGGGCGCGATCTTGACCTCGATGATTCCCATGACGAGGTCCTCTTCGCACTTCTCGGGATTCAAGATCGCCTTGTAGCCGAGGATCACCCTTTCCTTTTCCATCTTCTCGATGGCGGCGCCAACCTCGTCGCCGGTGCGCCCAAGGCGTTTCGCGATCTCGGCGTCGGTCAACCGGGCTTCTTTGCTGAGTATTTCGAGGATCTTGTCCATCGTGTCTTCCTTTCGCGCGTTGCATCGCGCCTCGGGTCATCCGGCATTTAAATCAGATTCCCGGTGCGAATTCAAGCCCGTTCCCCGTGTCGTCGGATCCAACTCGCCATTTTGAAGAGGGTGTTTTGCGCCGAGATTCCTCGCCTCCACCGACGTAACGTCGGCGGTGGCGTCTTCAAATCGGCGGGTTGCACCCTGTCGTTTTCGTCGTGTCGTTTGGAATTGACAGTTCCGAATTCGGAGAGGATGATGTGGCGGTTTTTGCCGTGATTGGCCTGGGCCGACACCGCAAGACGAGGTGAGAGCAGGATGTACGCAGAATTCGCCGCAGTTCTAGTTTTCCTGACCTTGGGGACGGCCTTCGTTGTCGCGAATCTTCTCCTGGGCTGGTTGGTACGTCCCCGAAAGCCGTCTCCCGAAAAGAATCGCGTCTATGAGTGCGGGGAACCGACCGTGGGATCGGCCTGGATTCGCTACAACAGCCGGTTCTACACGGTGGCCCTGGTCTACCTTCTCTTCGATGTGGAAGTCGTGATTCTGGTCCCTGCCGCATTGGTGTTGCGAGAGTTAGCAGGCGAAGGAAACGGCTGGGGGCCATTGATCGCCATTCTGGTTTTTCTGCTGGTCTTGACCCTCGGTCTGGCCTACGAGTGGTTCTATGGCAACTTGAACTGGATTCGTAGAGTCGACAAAGAGGATCCGGCTGAAGAAACTCCTCGGGGAGGGCCGACTGTTGGGAACTGAAATCCTGAAGACGCCCGCCCCTACGGCCGAAGAACTCCTTGGCCGCGCCGTCCAGGATCCCCGCGATCTGACCCGTTATCTCTACTATTTGCGCAACGTGCGGGCGGAAGGGTTGTCCGTCGCCGTGGCCCCGCTCGACGCGGCGATCAACTGGTCGCGAGCCAGCTCGATCTGGCCTCTGACCTTCGGAATCGCGTGTTGCGCCATCGAAATGATGGCCACCGGCGCGGCCAAGTACGACCTCGATCGCTTCGGGGCCGGGGCCTTCCGTCCCACCCCCCGCCAGGCCGACCTGATGATCGTGGCCGGCACCGTGACGCACAAGATGGCGCCTCGCGTCCGCCGTCTCTACGACCAAATGCCCGAGCCCAAGTTCGTTATGGCAATGGGAGCGTGCACCATCGGGGGCGGCCCGTACTCGCGCCTGGGTTACCACGTCGTGAAAGGCATCGACCGCTTTCTTCCGGTCGACGTCTGCGTTCCCGGATGTCCGCCGCGTCCCGAGGCCCTGATCGACGCCCTGATGTACCTGCAACGCAAGATCGCCGCCGATCGACCCGTGACGGATCGTTATCTTCGCCCCTTCTTTTCAAAGGAGAAGCGCCGGTGAACCCGCGCGAAATTCACACCCTCCTGAAGGAGCGTTTCGGCGAGGCCGTCCGCGATTGGACCGAGCCCGAGGTCGGCGATTCCTCCCTCGATCTCGATTCGGGGAGTCTTCATGACGTGTGCGTGCTTCTGCGCGACGATTCGGCCCTGCGTTTCGATTTCCTCCGCCTCGTGTCCGCCGTCGATCGGACGGACCGGATCGAGTGCGTTTATCATCTCTGGTCCTACGAACTTGCGCACTCGGCCGCGTTGCGGGTCGAGTTGGATCGGTCCGATCCGCGCGTCGCGTCCCTCTCGGACGTGTGGCCCACGGCGGAATGGCACGAGCGCGAGGCCTACGACATGATGGGTGTCGTCTTCGAGAACCATCCGCACCTTCACCGGATTCTGCTTCCCGAAGACTGGGAGGGCTATCCGCTGCGCAAGGACTACGTCGCGCCGCGCGAGTACAACGGATTGACGAATGAGTGAAGCGAACGTGACAGAAACCGCTCCACCTGCTTCGCGTCGCGATTCGCTGCGCACCGAGGAGATGCTCCTCAACATGGGGCCGCAGCACCCGTCCACCCACGGCGTGCTTCGGTTGGTCGTCCGCACCGACGGCGAGATGGTGCGCGAGTCGTGGCCGCAAATCGGATTCCTTCATCGCTGTTTCGAAAAGATAGCGGAATCGCTTCCGTACGCCCAGGCGTTGCCCTACGCCGACCGCATGGACTATCTCGGCTCGGTCAACAACGGCCTGGCGTTTTGTCTGGGGGTCGAGAAACTCGGGGCGATCGAGGTTTCCGAACGCGCGGCGCACCTCCGCGTGATCGCGGCCGAGCTCAACCGCATTGCTTCGCATTTGATCGCCTTCGGGACCTACGCGCTCGATCTTGGAGCGTTCACCCCCTTCATCTACGGTTTCCGCGAACGCGAAATGGCGGTGTCGATTCTCGAAAAGCTCAGCGGCGGACGTCTTCTCTATCACTATCCCCGCATCGGAGGGGTGGCGAACGACCTGACTCCCGAGATCGCGAGCGACATTCGAGCGTTTCTCGTTCAGATGCGAAAGGTGTGGCCCGAGTACAACGCCCTTCTCAGCGACAACCAGATCTTCGTCAAACGCACGGCCAACGTGGGCGTCGTGACTCGCGAGCAGGCGATCGCCTGGGGGTTCACGGGCCCCTGTCTGCGCGCCAGCGGGGTGCGTTTCGACTTGCGCAAGGACCAACCGTACTCGCTCTACGAACGTTTCGCCTTCGACGTCCCGATAGGGGAGGGGACGAAGGGGACGACGGGCGATTGTTGGGACCGTTATTGGGTGCGCATGGTCGAGATTCTGGAGAGCTGCCGGATCGTCGAACAGGCGTTGGATGGGATTCCCGAAGGCCCCGTTCTGACCAAGGTCCCGCGCGTCCTCAAACTCCCCAAGGGAGAAGTTTACGTTCCGTGCGAGAATCCGCGCGGCGAGCTCGGCTTCTATATCGTTTCCGACGGAGACCCCAAGGCGCTGCGGATCAAGTCGCGCGGACCGTCGTTTTGTAACCTGAGTATTGTCAATGAGATATGTCGAGACGTTCTGTTGGCCGACGTCGTGGCCATTCTCGGTTCGATCGACATCGTACTAGGAGAAGTGGACCGGTAAGGGCTTCGGTGCCGCCCGGACAATCAAGATGGACGACATCATCCTCCAGTTCCACACATCGGCGGTCGCCGTCCTCTGGCCCTTGCTCTCGAAGGTGCCGACGTGGATCACGTACGCGGTCGCCTATTCGGTCGGCGGGTGCGTCGTCCTCGGCTGGATCGCCCTCATGGCCATCGTCGGTACCTACGGGGAACGCCGCATCGCGGGTTTCATCCAGGTGCGTTACGGCCCGAATCGAGTCGGTCCCCAGGGGATCTTTCAGCCCCTGGCCGACGGCATCAAGCTCCTCTGCAAAGAAGATACCGTGCCGAACGTGGCGAACCGCGCCTTGTTTTTCGTCGCGCCCGTCCTCGTCCTGCTCGGGGCGATGATCCCCTTCGCCGTTCTTCCCTTCAGCGAACGCATCGTCCTCACGAACATGGAGCTCGCTCTCTATTACGTGTTGGCGTTCCAAGCGATCGAAGTGATCGGCATCCTGATGGCCGGATGGGGGCCCGGGAGCAAGTGGTCGCTCTACGGCGGGATGCGTCTCGCGGCCCAGATGTTGTCCTACGAGATCCCTCTCGGACTCTGCGCTCTTGTGATCATTCTTCTTTCGGGATCGCTGAACCTCGGCGAGATCGCGCGGTGGCAGGCGGGACCGTTCCTCGGGATGGAACACCCGTGGATCTTTGGGTGGGCCGTGTTCCGTTCCCCCGCGGCGCTGATCGCGTTCTTCATGTTTTACGTCGGCGGACTCGCCGCGACCAAGCGCGCCCCGTTCGACCTGCCCGAGGCCGAGAGCGAGCTCGTCGCCGGTTACCACACCGAGTACGCCGGTATCCGCTTCGCCTTTTTCTTCATGGCCGAGTATGCCGCCATGTACGTGGTCTGCGCCATGTCGGCGATCCTCTTCCTCGGAGGATGGCACGGCCCGATTCCGCGCCCCGAGACCGCCGAGGGGTTCGAGTTCATGAAGACCTGGAGCGACCTGATTCAAGCCGGCGCGCCCGGCGCGGCGACCTTCGTCGACCGATGCACGCTGTTCGTCTCGAGTCTCTGGTCGGTCGTCTCGAGCAACGACGGAATCCGTCTGATCGCTCGCGAGGCGATCGGCGCGGCCAACGTGGTCGGCAAGTCGTTCTTCTTGTATTTCGTGATGATCTGGGCGCGCTGGACGTTCCCGCGCATCCGTATCGACCAGGTGATGCACCTGTGCCTGAAAGTCTTGCTTCCGATCGGGCTCGGCTGCGTGATTTGGGCCGCCGTCCAGGTGGTGTTGTTCCCGCACTAGGCGGGATAAGAATCAATGGTTGAGTGATGATGACTCGTCGTCCGAAAAACGCCTTCCGGCTCTACTGCACCGACGTGTGGGCGGGGATCTATACCACCTGCGTCGGCCTGGGGGTGACGATTCGCTATCTGTTCGGAAAGAACGTGACGATGCTGTACCCCGAAGTGCGGCCCGAGATTCCTCCGACGCACCGCGGACTCCACGCGCTCGACGAGTCCAAGTGCATCTTGTGTCGCCTGTGCGCCACGAACTGCCCCGTCGGCTGCATCGCCATCGAATCCGCCGGAAAAGGCAAGACGGGGATGGTGACACGCTACGACGTGGACTACAGCCAGTGCCTCTTCTGCAACCTGTGCGCCGAGGCCTGTCCGACGAAGTGCCTGCGTCTGACCGAAGCCTACAGCATGATTCGGGGCAGGCGAGAGGATTGCGTGTTGCGCTTGGCGCGTCCGAAGAGCCAGAGCGAGATCGACGAGCACATGGTCAAACTGGCCAGGCGCGAGGCCGAGAAGAAAGCCGCCTCCAAGGAGGCGCCCGAAACGCCATGAAAGAAATCATCGTCCGACTCGTCCAGATCCTCTCGGAAGGCACGAACATCTCGTTCGTCCTCATCACGGTCCTCGTCTTAGCTTCAGCGACGGTGGCCGCGTTGAGCCGCAGCGTCGTTCAGGCGGCCTTCGCGCTGTTCTTCACGCTTTTGGGTATGGCGGGATACTATGTCCTTCTCGGATCGGGCTTCCTCGCCATCACCCAGATCGTGATCTACGTCGGCGGCATTCTGGTTCTTCTCATGTTCGGCATCCTCCTCACGAACCGCCCGCTGCAACGCGAGAAAGCCGACGCGGGACGCCTGTATCTCGTCGCGGGCGCGATCGGCGCCGTTCTGTTCCTGGGCGTATTGGTCCACGTGATCGTCGCCGCGCCCTGGGCCGTCGGCGTCGCCCCGGGAGCGCCGGCTGGAGACGTTCGCCCAATCGGGCGACTTCTGTTCGACCGGTATCTGTTGGCGTTCGAGGTGGCGGGCATGACCCTTCTGCTCTGCCTCGTCGGCGCGGCCTATCTTGTCCGGAGGCGCGACCAGTGACCGAGACGATTCTCAGGCAGCTCGACGTGTTCCTGGCCGATCCGACGGGATTGCATACGTATCTCGTCGTCTCGGCGCTTCTCTTTGTCCTCGGGCTGATCGCCTGCATGGCGCGGCGCAACGCCATCGGCATCCTCATCGGAATCGAACTGATCCTGAACGCCGCGATCCTCAACTTCATGGTGTTCTGGCATTTTCGAGGCGGTCAGGCCACGGACTCGACCCTGGCCGGACCGATGATGGGAATCTTCCTGATCGTTCTGGCCGCGTGCGAAGCGGCCATTGCCTTGGCGGTGCTGTTGAACCTGTATTTCAATTTCGGAACGGTGGAGGTCGATTCGATTCGGCGGATGAAACGCTAGTCGGTGACTCGATTATGTCCATTCTCGCAATCGCCATCCTCATTCTTTGTCTGCCCGTGGCCATGTTCGGGGTCCTGGCGCTGTTCCACAACCGCATCCCGCGACACGGCGACTTCCTGGCGATCCTGACACTCGGGGCTTGCCTTCTTTTCTCGACGATCCTTTTCTTCAAAGCGTTCTTCTCCGATGGATCGACGGCCGTGTGGGGGTTCGGCGCCGTCGGGTGGCTCGCCGCGCGCGCGGGCAACGCGTTGTCGTCGGGCATCTTGGTCGACAACCTGACGGCGGCGATGCTCGTGGTCGTCACGCTCATCAGTTTCCTGGTCCATCTCTTCTCCGTCAAGTACATGGAAGGCGACGTTCGCTACGGACGCTACTATTGCGGACTTCTCTTTTTCACGGCCTCGATGGTCGGGGTCGTGTTGGCATCCGATCTTCTCTGGCTCTACATGTCGTGGGAGCTCGTCGGCCTCTCGTCCTACATCCTGATCGGGCACTGGTACGAGAAGAAATCGGCCTCCGACGCGGCCATCAAAGCGTTTATCACCACCCGCATCGGCGACGTGGGAATGCTCATCGGCCTCCTGATCTGTTATTGGAAGGTCGGCTCGCTTCAGTACGCCGATCTTTTCGCCGCGGTGCAGACGGGCGGACTCGCAGGCGGATGGCACACGATTGCCGGACTCGGCATCTTCTTCGGGGCGATGGGCAAGAGCGCCCAGTTCCCGCTTCACGTCTGGTTGCCCGATGCGATGGAAGGTCCGACGCCCGTCAGCGCCCTCATCCACGCCGCCACGATGGTCGCGGCGGGCGTCTACCTGACGGCGCGAATGCTTCCGTTCTTCGATTCGACGACGCTGGTCTTCATCGCCTACATCGGCGGTTTCACGGCCTTGTTCGCCGCGACGATCGCCGTGGTCCAGGACGACATCAAGAAGGTCCTGGCCTACTCGACGGTCAGCCAATTGGGCTACATGGTTCTCGGATTGGGCGTCGGGGGATACGTATCGGGAATGTTCCATCTGACCACCCACGCGTTCTTCAAAGCGGGACTCTTCCTCGGTTCCGGCGCCGTCATCTACGCCATGCACCACGAACAGTCGATGAGCCGCTACGGCGGACTTCGCCGCAAGATGCCCGTTACGACCGTTTGCTATCTCCTCGCGACACTCGCGTTGGTCGGTTTCCCCGGGTTCTCGGGCTTTTGGAGCAAGGACGCGATCCTCGCCGACTCCCTGGCCTACGCCATGCTCCATCCGATTCACGCGTTCCTCCCGATTGCGGGTTTCGTCACGGTCTTCCTCACGGCGTTCTACATGTTCCGCCAGTTCTTCCTCACCTTCACGGGCAAACCGCGCGATTCCCACGCCTACGAACACGCGCGCGAAGCGCCGTGGCAGATGCTCGTGCCGCTGATCGTTCTCGGGGCGCTCGCGGTCGTCGGAGGCGGCTTCGGCGGCTGGTTCGGCGCGATGAACCCGAAACGCGGCGGCGAAGAGCAAGTCGACGCCATCGTCCGGAGCGGCTACGTCTCGACCTGGACTTCTCGCCTCTCCCTTTCTTCCGTGTCCACTCTGTCCACCGAGTCCACGCCGTCCACTTCCGAACACGGCGAGTCCGCTCACGGTCCCGAAGTCGAAGCGCTCCACAAGGCGCACTATATCGCCATGGGTCTCTCGACGATTCTCGGCCTCTCGGGCATCGGATTCGGCGCGCTCTTCTACTTCGAGCGGCGCAACGGACGCGCGCTGTTCGATCCCGCGCGGGTCGCCGCGCGTTTCGCGCCGATTCACCGTCTTCTTTGGAACAAGTATTATCTCGACGAGATCTACATGCTCTGCTTCGTCATGAGTTTCCGAGGAATCGCCTGGCTAGCGGCGTGGTTCGACCGCCTGGTGATCGACTCGATCGTCAACTTCTTCGGCCTCCTCGGCGTGGCGGGATCGTGGATCGTCGAGATCTTCGACCGCTACGTCGTCGACGGGTTGGGTGTCAACGGCGCGGCGCGCGTCACGGCCCTTCTGGGCGAGGGACTCTCGTTCAGCGAGACGGGCCGCGTGCGCCAGTACATCGTCTCGATGGTCACGGGACTTTTGGTGGCCGCGGGGGCGTGCGCCTTCGCCTATTTCGCGTTCTAACGTGGCACGGGCGTCTCGCCCGTGAGGAGACAAGACGGACCAGGATAGGAGACCTACAACGGCGCGGCCGGAGCCAAAGGTCTAGGAGTTGGACCAGACGGAAGGGGGACCCTCACCCCGGTCCCTCTCCCAGAGGGAGAGGGGAAAAAAAGACAGCGGGTTTGCTATTCCTCTCCCGCGCATCTTTGGTCCCGTACGCGAGATGCAAGTCAGCCTGCTTCAGCAGGCTCCCTGTTTGTCCCGGCCTTCAGGCCGGGGGTAGGCGGTGCGGGAAAATGCAGGGCTGGCGCGTTTCCTGCCGCCTTTCGCAGGAAACGTGACAGCCAGATGTGACAGGAGTACAACGACACGGGCGCGATGCCCATGCCACAGACCGCAGAAACGGTTCGATCGAAATGGACAAAGCACTTCTCACACTGATTACCTTCCTTCCGCTCGTGGGCGCGGCGCTCATGCTGCTCACCCCGCGCGGCAAGGACAACGTCATTCGCGGTCTGGCCGTCGCCACCACGGCGATCGTGTTCGCCCTGACCCTCTATCTCTGGGGAATCTTCGATCCCAACTCGCCGGCGCCGGCTTCGAGCGTCGCGGGCGTGGGAACCGAGGTCTGCGCCGGGTACGACGCGCGGACGTGGACCGAAACGCCCTGGATCGCGCCGTATCGCATCTACTATCGCCTCGGGGTCGACGGTCTGAGTGTCATGCTTCTGGTTCTGACCGGACTGCTTTCGTTCCTCGCCGTCTTCTCGGGCTTCACGATTCGGAAGAAGGTCAAGGCCTTCTACGTCCTCTACATGCTTCTCGTCACGGGAATGATGGGGGTCTTCGTCGCGCTCGACTTCTTCCTCTTCTACGTCTTCTGGGAGCTGATGCTCCTCCCCATGTACTTCCTCATCGGGATCTGGGGCGGACCGCGCAAAGAGTACGCCGCGATCAAGTTCTTTATCTACACCCTTCTCGGTTCGGTCCTGATCCTGCTCGTGATCCTCGCCTACTATTTCAAGATGGTCTCGCTCGGCTCGCCCCAGTTGGCCTTCCACATCCCGGCCCTCGTCGCCTCGCGACCGTTCAGCGTCCCAGGCGGCCCGACGCTCTTCCAGCACCTTCTGTTCTGGGGACTTTTCATCGGCTTCGCCATCAAGGTCCCGATCTTCCCATTCCACACCTGGTTGCCCGACGCGCACGTCGAAGCCCCGACGGCCATCTCGGTCATCCTGGCCGGCGTGCTTCTGAAGATGGGCGGCTACGGCATTCTGCGCCTCAACTATCCGCTTCTTCCCGAAGTGGGCGCCGCGCCCGCCGTCATGGCTTTCTTGGCGATCCTGGGGGTGGTCAACATCATCTACGGCGCCTTCTGCGCCCTCGGGCAGAAAGACTTCAAGCGCCTCGTCGCCTACTCGTCGGTGAGTCACATGGGGTACGTTCTTCTCGGGATCGCGATTCTGCGCGCCGAGGGAATCAACGGGGCGATCTTCCAGATGTTCGCCCACGGCCTTTCCTCGGCGATGATGTTCATGCTCGTCGGCGTCCTGTATGAACGCGCCCACCATCGCGACATCGCGCGATTCGGAGGCATCGCCCTCCAGATGCCGCGGTACTTCGCCTTGGCGGTGGTCGGCTTCTTCGCCTCGCTCGGACTGCCCGGACTCGTCGGGTTCGTGGGTGAAATACTCGTGTTCCTCGGAGCCTTCCAGTACAGCGCCTGGATCGCGTCCGTCGCGGCGATCGGCCTGCTCCTCACGGCGGGTTACATCCTTTGGACCATGCAAAGAGTCTTCCTGGGCGCGGCCAAACCCGAGTACGAGGGATTCTCCGACTGCAACCGTTGGGAATTCGCGGCCATCGTTCCCTTGGCCGTGTTCTCGATTCTGTTCGGCGTATTGCCCGGGATCATCCTGAACATGTTCAGCGCCTCGACGGAACGTTTCCTCGCGCTGTTCAACGGCCTCTTGTAAGGAGCGATACGCGCCGCTTCCAGGGGCGCGGATTTGGGGATACAAGCGATGACGTTTTCCGAGATTCTAGTTCAACTCCGAGGGGTCTATCCCGAGCTCGTGCTCTCGATCCTGATCTGCGCGGTCATCGGGCTCGACATGCTCGTTCCCTTACGGCTGAGCCGCGTCGCGTGCGGCCTGCTGAGCCTGGCCGGAACCTCGCTCGCGCTGCTTTTCGCCTTCGTCGAGCCTGGTCGTCCGGGCATGGAGGCCCTGACGTTCGGCGCGGCCGTTACCCACGATCGGATCGCCGCGTTCTTCCGAATCCTCCTTCTTCTCGGGGCGAGCGCCTCGTTCCTGTTCCTTTTGCGGAGCGACGAAACGGTCGGCTATCGTCAGGGCGAGTACTGCGCCCTGATCCTCGGCGCCGTGCTCGGAGCGTGTTTCCTGGTTTCGTCCGACAACCTCGTTCTCTTCGTTGTCGGGCTCGAGACGCTCTCGCTCTGCTCCTACGTTCTGGCGGGCTTCCTCAAACACGAGCGCCTCTCGGCCGAGGCGAGTCTCAAGTACGTGATTTACGGAGGCGTGGCGTCGGGCGTGATGCTGTTCGGCCTGAGTTACTTCTATGGCCTGACCGGCACGCTCAGCATCGAAGCCTGCGCGCGGGCGCTCCTCGCTCTCGACGCCGGAGGGCCGAGCATGCGTCTGGCAGCGGCGATGATCCTCCTCTTGATTCTCGCCGGAGTCGGCTTCAAAATCGCCATGGTCCCGTTCCATTTCTGGTGTCCCGACATCTATCAGGGCGCGCCGACGCCCGTCACGGCGTTTCTCGCCGTCGTTTCGAAGGGCGCGGGTTTCGGCGCGCTCCTGCGACTGCTCTCGCCCTTTTTCGCCGCGTCGACGCCCGCGTTGACGACGTTCGACGTGCCGGTCCTCTTCGGATGCCTCGCCGTCGTGACGATGACGTTCGGCAACCTGGTCGCCATACGCCAAGGCGACGTCAAACGCCTGCTGGCCTACTCCTCGATCGCCCACGCCGGCTATCTCCTTCTCGGGTTCACGGTCGCCGCCCCCGTCGCCCTCGAAGCGATTCTCTTTTACCTCTTCGTCTACCTGTTCATGACGTTCGGCGCGTTCTGGGTCGTCGTCGTTCTCGTCAACCGCCTGGGGAGTTCGAGCATCGACGCGTTTCGCGGCACCGCGGCCAAGGCCCCCTTCCTCTTCGCCGCGCTGTTCGTCTGTCTGATCTCTCTCACCGGCATCCCGCCCACGGCGGGCTTCGCGGGTAAGTTCATGCTCTTCAAACTCGTCGTCGGCGCGGGGATCGACCAGATGGCCGCGGGCGCCCGTCCGCTCGCCGCGTTCTACTTCTTCCTCGCGTTGGCGGGTGTCCTCAACAGCGCCATCTCGCTCTACTACTACATGAGGATCGCCCGCGCGATGGTGTTCGACAAATCCGAAGGCGAGACACCGATGGGCGAAGACTTCTTCGACCGCGCGGGGGCCGCCGTGTTCGCGTTGCCGACCCTCGCTCTTTTGTACTTCACCCCCGTCCTCGACCTGATTCGTTGGACGGCACGCTGAGAAGGAAACCGCCCGAGCATGACGCCGCCAACCGCCTCCCCATCCTCCTCCCAGCGCGAACGGATCGTCGAGATTCTCAATCGCGCCTTTGCGCGGCGCTATCATTCGCTCGCCCGATACATGGTCGACGCGGCCGGATTCGTCTCGGAGGAGGAGCGCCCGCTTCTGCGCCGGATCGAAGAAATCGCCGCGTGGGACGCCGAACAGGCCGAAACCCTCTCCGAGACGATCGAGTCGCTCGAAGGAATCCCCCAGGTCGATCTCCTGGACCCCGAGGCGGCCGAACTCAACTACCTTTCGGTCCGTCACCTCGCCGGGGTCCTGCGCCGGACCCTGGAAGGGGAGAGCCAAGCCTGCCGCGAGTCCCTCCCCGAAACCCGTTCGATTCCCGCCGCGCATCGCGCCCTGAGCCAGGTGTGCGAAAGCCTCGAGCGCCACGCCGCAGTTCTCTGAAACAGGCTCCTTAACACTGCGTTTCCCCTTGACCCTCTTCCGGCCCAGCCGTATCGTTGCGATAGGAATTGGGGAACTTTCTGCATGAGAGAGGTTGTTATGCTCACCGAATACATCCGTCTCGCGTTGGGGAAGGCCCATTACGAAATACTGCCCGAGGGAGAAGGATACTTCGGCTCCATCGAGGGGTTCCAGGGCGTGTGGGCCCAGAGCGATACGCTCGAGACGTGCCGCGAGGAATTGCGGGAAGTCTTGGAAGAGTGGATTGTGGTCGGTCTTAGAATGGGTCATCCGCTGCCCGTTGTCGATGGCGTCAGCCTGATGATCGAGAAGATCGCCTAATGCCCCTCCTCGGCCCAATCTCTCGGGCAGACCTGATTCGCCACCTTCATCAGTTGGGTTTTCACGGCCCGTATCCAGGAAAGAAACACCAGTTCATGGTCAAGGGACATCTTCGCCTGCGGATTCCGAACCCGCATCGAAGCGAAATCGGAAGGAACCTGCTGCGATGTATTCTGAGGGAGGCAGGCGTCTCGTTGGACGAGTGGGAGAACCTGTAGCGTTTTTCGAGTGATTCGTCCCGAAAACGCCTTCTCCGGTCCGCACTCCGGCACAATGCCCGCCAAACCGAGAAACGAAGCCCTCAAGCCGCTTGACTTTTGATCCGCGCGGGTTAGCATGGTTCTCCTTAGGCTTCGTAAGGAGGACCCGACTATGAGCGTCCAGGTGACATTGCCCGACGGATCCTGCCGAGAAGTAGTCCAGGGGACCACGATCGGCCAACTCGCCCAGGCCATTGGCCCGGGTCTCGCCCGCGCCGCCTTGGCGGGCAAGATCGACGGCCGCGCGTGCGACCTCAACACGCCGATCGTCGCCGACTGCAATGTGACCATCCTCACCGCCCGCGATCCCGACGGCGCGTTCGTCCTGCGCCACACCGCCGCCCACGTCCTCGCCATGGCCGTCAAGCGCCTCTACCCCGGCGCGATCCTCGAAGACGGACCGGCGACCGACACCGGGTTCTTTTACGACATCATGATGCCCGCGCCCGTCGGGCCCGACGATTTCCCGCGCATCGAAGAGGAAATGAAGAAGATCGTCGCCGACGATCTTCCCGTCTCGCGACGCGAACTCCCGCGCGACGAAGCCATCCGACTGTTCCGCGACCGCAACGAGCCGTTCAAGGTCGAAACCATCGAGGCTCTCGCCGAGGGCGAGACGATTTCGATCTACGAAATGGGGGAGTTCGCCGACCTGTGCCGCGGACCCCACCTCGCGTCCACCGCATCGGTCAAGGCCTTCTCGATCCAGAGCGTGGCGGGGGCGTACCGCAAGGGCGACGCGGCGCGCGAACAGCTCGTCCGCTTCCACGGTCTCGCCTTCGCCGACAAGAAGGAACTCAAGGAGTACCTGCATCTCCTCGAAGAGGCCAAGAAACGCGATCATCGCAAGATCGGCCAGGAACTCGACCTCTTCAGCTTCCACGAGGAAGGACCCGGCTTCCCCTTCTTCCACCCGAAGGGAACGGTCCTCTACAACGAGCTCCTCGCGTTCATCCGCGCCGAGCTGCGCGACCGCGACTACGTCGAGATCCGCACGCCCATGATCCTCAACGAGGAACTCTGGCATCGCAGCGGACACTGGGACAACTATCGCGAGAACATGTACTTCACCCATCTCGACGACCGCGCGTTCGCCATCAAGCCGATGAACTGTCCCGGCGGCCTCCTGATCTACCGCTCGGGACTCCACTCGTACCGCGACCTTCCGATGCGGATCGCCGAGTTCGGACAGGTCCATCGCCACGAGCTCTCGGGCGTCCTCCACGGCCTGATCCGCGTCCGGTGCTTCACCCAGGACGACGCGCACGTCTATTGCACGCCCGACCAAATGTGCGACGAGGTCGAAAAGATCATCGACCTCATGATGCACGTCTATCGCACCGTCGGGTTCGACGACGTCGCGATCGAACTTTCGACCCGCCCGCCCAAAAGCATCGGGAGCGACGAGATGTGGGAACGCGCGACGGCGATTCTCGAAAACGCCCTTGCGGGGCGCGAGATCCAGTACAAGGTCAATCCCGGCGACGGCGCGTTCTACGGCCCGAAAATCGACTTCCACATCAAGGATTGCATCGGGCGCTCGCACCAGTGCGGCACCATCCAGGCCGACTTCTCGATGCCCGAACGCTTCGACCTCACCTACGTGGGCGAGGACGGCGAACGCCACCGTCCCGTGATGATTCACCGCGCCATCTTCGGCTCGATCGAACGCTTCCTCGGCATTCTGATCGAACACTACGCGGGCAACTTTCCCCTCTGGCTCGCGCCGGTCCAGGCGCGCGTCCTCTCGCTCTCGCAGGAGCAGGAAGCCTACGCCGACCAGGTTCGCAAACGCCTTCACGACGCGGGATTGCGGGTCGAGACCGACGTGCGCAACGAGAAGATCGGCCACAAGATTCGCGAGGCCGAGCTCGCCAAGATCCCCGTCATGCTCGTCGTGGGGAAGAAGGAAGCCGCCGAAGAGATGGTCGCCGTCCGCCGCCACGGCCTGGGCGACCAGGGCGCCCTCTCGATCGACGATTGCATCGCGTCGCTCCAGCGCGAAATCGCCGAAAAGCGCCGCACGGCGGAGGGGTGAGACATGGAGGCCCCTCGCTGACGGTCGGGCTACCGCACAACGCATACCGCCGCGGGGATGCTTTGCGAGCCGATGCAGGACATGCTTTGCGAGCCGATGCAGGACATGCTTTGCGAGCCGATGCAGGACATGCTTTGCGAGCCGATGCAGTAGCCCGACCGTCAGGGAGGGCCGCAGTTCCTCAGAGTCGTGCGTGACGGTGAATTGGCGCGACGATTGGAGAGTCGGCGATGCCTGAAGAGCCTCCAAGAGCCCTGAACAAGACCCTGACGTTCGGCCTTGGGCTGCCCCTCGCGTACGACGCGCGCGCGAAGACCCTTGCCAACCTCGAAGACAACCTTCTCAAGACGGTTTACACTTCGCTTCGCGAGGCTTCCGAAACCGTCGCGATGATCTGCAACATCGAAACCGCCAAGGAGTATGCCAAGAGAATCCTGGGCGTACCCAAGGAACAAACGGACGCATTCAAAGCCAGCATTCCCGCGGTAAAGAGACGATTGGACCGGAAAACGTGCCTGAGCGGCGACGCAATCGGTCAGGCATACATGCTCGGTTCCAAGCCGCATTTCATGGGCGAACACGGAAGGGAACTTCTGAGCAAAGGGACTCGGCAACTCTCGACGCATCGCACCGACGGCACCCATCCCATCATGATGCGCGCGACGGGGACCCGATTGTTCATAGATGACAAAACATTCTATATCGCATTCCGCATCTTCAGTGCTGAGTGGGCAGGCAAAAACGGCGTCTCGAATTGGATCGCCTTCCCGATCAAGATCAAGCCGCGCGACAAGACTATGCGCGGCCAGCTCGAAAGAGCGATCCGGGGCGAATGGAAACTCAAGAACTCGCGTTTGAGGAAGAACCCCCGCAACCGCGCCCCGCAATGGATCGGCCAGATCGTCGTCGAATACACACCCGACCCCTACAAGACACTCGACCCCGAAATCGTCCTTGGCATCGACCTCGGAGTGACCGTTCCCGCCGCCCTCCACATTCGCGATCATGGCAAGCCGTTGCCTTGGGCCATGTGCATCGGACGCGGGCGCGACATGTTGAACACGCGCGCCACGATCCGCGGCGACATCGTCCGGCTGCTGCGCGCTCTCAAATCGAAAGACAGCCCGCTGGACGATAGGTCGCGCGAGGAGGCCATGAAGAAACTGCGCGAGCTGCGCAAACGCGAACAGCGCGTGATGAAGACGGCTTCGCAGCGGATCGCCGGCCGCATCGCCGACGTCGCCCGGCGCCACGGCGCGGGAACGTGGCAAATGGAAGAGATCGGCGCCGACCTCAAGGAGGACAAACCCTGGCTCGCGCGCAACTGGGCGCCCGGCGCGGTGAAAGACGCCGTCCGATGGCAGGCGCAGCAATGCGGCGCGACACTGGAGTTCGTCGATCCGGCCTATACCTCGCAACGCTGCAACAAGTGCGGTCACATCGCGCGCGAAAACCGGCCCAAGGGCGAGAAGAAGCAGGCCCACTTCGAATGCGTCGAATGCGGACACAAGGACAACGCCGACAAAAACGCCGCGCGGAATCTCTCGATAATCGGTATTGCCGAGAAGATTCGAGAAGCTATAAAGTCCAAGTCTGTCGTCCGAATGGACGAGACTTCGGCCTGAACCGGGGCTTCGGCCCTGGGGATCGCCGAGGATGGCCTCCTTACAAGGCCAATGGGACCGGCTCGATCCATTTTGCGAGATCGGACGGATCCGCAAGGTCCCTCTTCGGAGGGAACCGGTTGCCCTGCCATGCTCGGGGCACGACTCCACAACTTTCGCGCGAATCCGATCAAAGGCGAATGCCCGGTCGGGCTCGCGTGAACTGCGCGCGAATGAGGTCGCGAGGCTTCGAAAAAACGGGCTTTCAACCCCCGGCGCAAGAGTGTTCGGCCCGTTTTGCTTCGACCGAAACGGCTCTGTCGGCCTGATTCTGAAGGGTTTCCGGCGGACATGGTGTAACACCCCGCCGCGCGCGGGGGAGTCGGTCGTCAACACACGCCCTCGCTCACGCGCGGGCTACCGCACAAGAGGCGCACCCGAGGCGGGGAAGGGCTCTATGCAGTAGCCCGAGCGTGAGCGAGGGCTCCACACTGGGCTGGCCTTGCCGTGCAGGCAGGGGACCATGGCATCCCACCATACCCACCCCTACAACCCTGCTGGGGTCATCGCCTTCTTCATCTCGTTTCGCTGCTATGGCACCTGGTTGCACGGCGACGAGCGCGGCTCCATGGATCGCTCGCAGTACCACGCGTTCGGCACAGCGCCCATCGCGTCTGACCCGAGCCGTTTCGCTTTCGAGCGCTCCTTGCTGCGTCACCCTCCTATGACGCTCGATGCCGCGATGCGCCGGACGGTGGAGAAGACGATCCAGGAGGTCTGCCGGCATCGCGGGTGGCATCTGCATGCCGTCAATGCGCAGAAGGACCATGTACATACGGTTGTCACGGCCAGGGACGTGACGCCGGAGAGAGTCCTCAACGACTTCAAGATATGGTGCACCCGCCGACTGAGAGAGATGCCCTCGCTCACGCTCGGGCTACCGCATAAGAGAGACACGCACGAGACCGACGGGGGAGACACGCGCGAGACCGACGGGGGAGACACGCGCGAGACCGACGGGGGAGACACGCGCGAGACCGACGGGGG
>JAFGFN010000083.1 GCA_016931035.1 Candidatus Sumerlaeota bacterium | reverse complement strand
CTGGCGGTATTCAACGGCGAGTGGGACGAATACTGGAAAACCGCAAAAGCGGCCTGAGCCTTTTCGAGATGGTGGGTTGCACCCGGTAATCGCAAGATCTCGATTCTTGGCTTGACAGATGTCTTTCCCATCATGGGTCATCGCTGAGTCGACATATCCACCGGTAATGAGGTGAACAAGAGGATGAATATCGCGATGGTCGTTGTATTCTCTCGGGAGTATCTCAAGAATTGCCTGAAGACTCATCTCTCTCTTCTTCTTCAGCACCCTCAAGATCTTGCGTGAAGTACTCCTCATAGATCAATCCTCTCGACGACACCGAAAGCCACAGCTGTTTTCCAACCAGTGACCGCCAACGCGCAATCATCCACTGCGTACTGTTTACTGACTCCCCGTCGCACTACCGACGAAACACGTTCTCCCCCGGATACGGAATACCGGCCGCGTTCGGGGTGTGGACTTCTTCGATGCCTAACAACTTGAAGGCGTCGAAGAGGGTCGCGCCGACGTGGGCGAAAGCGACCGCCGCGTGGTGGTGGAAGCGTCCGAGCAACGCGTGGCGGTAGAAGCGCCCGAAGCCGGGGATGTGGGCCGTGCCGGTGCAGCCGAAGGTCTTC
Organism: Candidatus Sumerlaeota bacterium; assembly: GCA_016931035.1. Taxonomy (GTDB): domain Bacteria; phylum Sumerlaeota; class Sumerlaeia; order UBA8349; family UBA8349; genus JAFGFN01. The sequence continues at coordinate 25,261 of JAFGFN010000083.1, read as the reverse complement.
GGGTCGAGGTCGAGGAACTCGCCCTCGCACAGGTAAGCGCGCATCTTGTCGCCGACGCCGTGGACCTGGAGGACGGTGATGGGAGAGGCGGCGATCTGGCCCTCGACGGTGCCGCGCGTGATGTCGGGCGCCGTCTCGGGCTCCATGAGGCGTTTCATGATGACCTGGTGTTTCATGGCGGGTTTTTTCATGCGGCGCGGGTCGGTGTTGCCGCAGTGGAAGAGGCCGACCAGGTCTTCGGCGGGATACTTCTTGAGGCTCGAGTGCAGGTCCTGGGGGATCGAGTGGTTGAGGTCGAGGACGGTGACGCTCGCGTCCGATGCGTACTGACCCATGAGCTCGGCGATGAGCGAGTGCGCGTCGTTTTCGCACGCGATCGGGAACCCGCGCGCCGCCATGCGGGCGTTGATGAAGCAGGGGACGTGCTTGAGCGCGAATTCTTGTTCGGCCCAGCACTGGGTGGTCGCGCCCGAGAGTTTCAGGCGGCTGCGGAAGGCCAGAATCGCTTTTTCGTAACAAGCCAGGCGCTCCGCGAACTCGCCCTTCGGGACACCCGGCACATCCTGTTTCATGGAGTCGATAATCTTGCGCAGATTGCCTTTCCTTCGGGCCTCCTTCACCTCGTTCTCGAGATCGAACAGCCCCAGCTCCTCGACCTCGACGCCCAGCGAGGCGACGGACGCCAGGTTGTAGTTGCACGTCTCGAAATCGCGCGGACGCGGACCGAACAGGCCGATGGTCGCGCCTCGGATGCCCTTGACGACCCGCACGATGTCGAAGAACCGCGCGATGGCCTGAGCGCCGGTCTTGGCCGTGACGAGCGGATTCTCGGGAATATGGACCCGACCCAGGAGACCGCGTTTAGAGACCGACATCGCGGCGGACAGGAGACCGCAGAGGGCGTCGCCGCGATCGCCGCAGAGGGTGGCGGCGGACTCCTCGGCGGCGGCGATCATCATGACGTTGCCGTCGAACGCCTTGACGAACGCGGCGTCCTCGATCTCGGGCGAGAAGTTGCCCAGGAAGAGGACGGCGGCGTCGCATTTCGCCGCGATCATCTGCGCGGCGGCCTCGCGGGCGTGTTCCTTGCTCTCGACGATGCGGCATTCCCCCTTGGGAACGAAGAGAGACAGTTTGGCGGCCCGACACTGGGCCAGGAGCTCCTTCGTTCGCTTCTCCGACAGACTCCGGGGGAAGCAGTTGCGCGACGCCGAGACGAGTCCCAGATTCACTTTCGGGGCGAATGTTCCAAGAGGCAGATACATGGCGGTCTCCTTTGTGTGGGCGTTTCGCGCGGCGAAACGCACTGTGGGTGTGATTGTTTCTTTCTGTCTCGGTCAGGTTCTCTGTCTGTGCGACACACAGGACGAATATGGCATCGCTATTGAGTGAGGTCGGCGCCCCAAGGGGGCGGTTCTACTGAAGCCCAGGGCAGAGCGCTTGTCACGGCGTAGCGAAGCGAAGCCGGGAGCGACGCCCTGGGAAACCGGCCTCCCCTTTCCTACCCAGCCCTGTAAGGGCGATCTATCCTAATCCCAAACGTACCGTTCGTCGAATGGAATCTCATGTTTCCTCAGAAGCGCCTGAAATTCCTCCTGAAACGTCAGCCGCTTGTGCCGTTGTGGTTGATTCCGAATATACTCGGTGACTCTCCTGGCCTGGGACTGACTCACCGAAAACGCGCCGTATCCGTTCTGCCATTGAAACCTGCCGAACGCCGCGCCCTTCCTTTTGAGCCACTTTGAGGTCGGTTTCTTGATCTCCTCGATGAAGTCCGCGACGGACAGAGTCTTCGAAAGAGCGCAGAGAATATGCACGTGGTCCGCCGCGCCTCCCACCTGAATGCAGGGACAATCCATGTTGCCGAGGACCGTCGCCGCGTAGGGATAGAGCTCGGCACAAAGCGCGGGCGTGAGACAAGCCATCCGCTCCTTCGTGCTAAACACGGCGTGAACATAGACCTTGGCGAGGGACTGGGGCATTTTCGCTTCTCCAGTCGACGTTGTACGTGTTCCCGTACCATTCCGACGGGATTCACCGAGGTGAGAGACCCTCGTCCTCGGAAACCGCCGCTATTCGCCACCGTTTCATTTTCACCTGGTTCTCCAGGCACTTTGGACAGACGTCGATGGGGTTTCCTTCGCTCATCCGAATCGTCTCGCTTGGCTGGCTTCCGCAGATTGAGCAGGGGTTCGTGGTCAATTGTCCCCCTCGAACGACATCGAGAGGGCCTTCGCGTTTGAACCTAGCAATAGCCGAGTGAGTACGCTGAAACACGGTCTTGAGAAACCGCTTCAGTTCGTCTCGGTAGAGATCCGCAACGATCCCGACAACTGCGACAAGAAGACTCGCGATCGCGACAGGAGGAAAGGCCATCTTTCGCCCCTTTCTCTTCCTTGCTCAATCGACGCGGATGAATCTCTTGTTCCTGATGACAATTCTCCTCTTGCACGCTGGACATGTGATCCCCGGACGTGTCGAAGGTCCTGGGCTGGTCACTTCCGTTCCGCAGTACGGGCATTTCCCCTTCAGGGCACCAACACCCATGAGGACGCCCACGAAGGGCGCAGGCAATCCAGCCAGAATAACCGGGACTCCAATGATCGCCCCGACCCCTGTGAAGCACAGAACCACGCCAACGGGAATCAAACACCCGAGAGCCTCTAACGTTCCGCAGCCAAATCCGGCGAATGCTCCTGAGATCTTCGCGCCATGAGTCTCCGTCTCTTGTGGCATATCGCTCTTCCTCTTTGCACTTCAGTAGCGCCAAGCCGATCGACCATTTCCTCTGGAGATTGGACCTCGGTCTTCCTTGCTTGCCCCGTGCTTGAGAGGCTATCCTGCAAAGCCCAAAGAAACGACTTGGCGGATATCAGTCTTCGTAAATCCAGGTGACCGCAGGGGGCTCTCACAACGGCTCGTTGATCTTCTCATCACACACAAGATCGCCCCTTCAGGGCTCCATGTGTTCAATGATCGCTTTCCCAGGGCGACGCTTCGCTTGCCCTGGGCTTTACTATAGCCGCCCCTTCGGGGCGACGACGGGCGCTCTCACCGGCTGCGCCCCAATTCCCGTCGATACAAGATTCCGTACCCACCGGGTGCGGCGCATATCGCGGCCATTCCCCACATGCGAGGACCCCTTACGTCTGTTGTTCCTTGATCTCGATCAGATCCTTCATCACGCGGCCGAGATCGGCCGACGCCACGACGCCGCCGAAGGCGTCGTGGATCGAACGGTACAAAGCGTACAGACGGTCGTAGGTCTTTTTGTTCTCGGGAATCGGGACGTACTCGATTCTCTTGACCGACGTCATCTTGGTCTGGGCGTCGGCGAACGAATCGTAGCCGCCCTTGGCCGATCCGGCGGCCACGGCGGCGGCGAGGGCCGATCCGAGGGCGCAGCTCTGGGCCGAGCCCGAGATGCGCATCGTGCATCCGGTCACGTCGGCGTAGATCTGCATCAGCATCGGGTTCTTCTCGGCGATCCCGCCGCAGCACACGATATTGTCCGACGCGACGCCGTATTCTCTCAACCGTTCGATGATGGCGCGCGCGCCGTAGGCCGTCGCCTCGATGAGCGCGCGATAGATATCGGCGCGGGTCGTGTGGAGCGTTTGACCCAGGAGGAGCCCGGTCAGACGCGGATCGACCAGGATCGTCCGGTTGCCGTTGTTCCAGTCGAGCGCGAGAAGACCCGACTGGCCGGGCTTGAGCCGCGCCGCTTCGTCGGTGAGTTGGGCGTGGAGTTTGCCGTCCGACTCGCAGACGTAATGAACGAACCAGTGGAAGATGTCTCCGACGGCGCTCTGGCCCGCCTCGATCCCGTAGTGATCGGGGAGGATCGAGCCGTCGACGATGCCGCAAATCCCCGGGATGTCGGGAACCGATCGGGTCTTGGGCGCGACGGTGCAGTCGCACGTCGAAGTCCCGATAATCTTGACGATCGTCCCCTCGCACACGCCCGAACCGACCGCGCCGTAGTGCGCGTCGAACGCGCCGATGGCAATCGGGATCCCCTCAAGCAGTCCGAGGCGTTTCGCCCATTCAGGGCAGAGCGCGCCGGCCGTCGTCTTGGCGTCGTAGGCTTTCTCGTAGAGACGGTCTCTCAGGTCGGCGAGTTTGGGATCGAGAAGCGAGAGGAACTCCTTGTCGGGCAGGCCGTTCCATTCGTCGCAGTACATGGCCTTGTGACCCGCGGCGCACACGCCGCGCTTGACGGCGAGGGGGTCGGCGATCCCGGCCAGAACGGCCGGAACGAAGTCCGAGCACTCGACCCAGCTGTAGGCGGCGTCGAACACGTCGGACGACGTGCGAAGGCAATGCCAGACCTTGGACCAGAACCATTCCGAGGAATAGGTGTTGCCGCACTTGGCCAGATACTGCGGACGATGCTCTTTCGCCAATTCCGTGATGCGAACCGACTCCTCGGCGCCGGTGTGGTCCTTCCAGAGCCAGGCGTGGGCCGCCGGGTTGTCTTTCCACTTGGGATCGAGCGCCAAGGGCTTGTTGTTGCGATCCACCGGAATGGGCGTGGAGCCCGTCGTATCGACGCCGAGGCCGATCACGCGGTCCGGCGAGAAGCCTTTGTGTCTGGCCGCCTCCTTCATCGCTTCGCACACCGAGGTCTCCAGACCTTCGATGTAGTCGGCCGGGTTTTGACGCGCGAGGTTGTGGTCGCGCTTGTCGATGACGATGCCCTGCTCGCCCGTCGGGTAGTTGAAGACGAACGTCCCGATTTCTTTGCCGTCGGCGCAATCCACGACGATGGAACGAACCGAATTCGTTCCGTAGTCGATTCCGATAGTGTATCTCGCCACTATGAGATTCCTTTCCCGTACCTAAATAGGAGATCACGGCCTTGCCAAGGCAAGGTCGCTCATCCGAATCTTCGTGCGGAACGCACACCCGCGATTGTGCGGCGATTCTAAGCAAAACCCGCCCGCTTTGCACGAAAAAAAGAGGGGGAAGGCATTCGGCGCGGTGTTCTCAACCTAGGGTTCGGCCCGGTTCCGCACGCGGCAGACCACGAACCGGGCGGCCTCGCCGAGCGCAACGGCGTCGAAGCCTTCCGACTGGAGGACTTCTCGGAATTCGTCTTCCTTGGAGGGTCTGACCAGATAGACCTTGTCGAGAATCTCGCCCTCAGGGCTGTCGACCAAATCTTCGACCAGGGCCGAAGCGGCATTGTGGTAAGCGGGGCCGAAATGCCGGTCATCGCGACTGAACGCGACGCTCTTGACATCGCAATCGAGATAGAAACTCAGGCCGTAGTAGGCGCGATTGTCTACGAACACGACTTCGGCGATCGGCCCTTCGACCTGTTGCCGAACGGCGGCGGCCGTCGCGCGGTCGTCCCTCTCGGACGGCGCCAGCGCCGCCGCGCCCTTGAGAGCGACCAGCCCGACCGCCCAGACCGCCAGAAGGCGTCGATAGTCGCGATTCCCGATCGCGCTCGACGGAACGATGCGGGCCAAAGCGATCGACAGGGGTACGCACAATGGAAGAACATAGAACGGCAGCCGCGATTGCGAGAGCGTGAACACGATCAGCGGGATCAAGACCCAGAGAGCGAGGAACCAAGCCTCGGGACGGTCGAGGCGGGTCGCTCGATTCCGCAGGGACCAGAGTCCCCGCGTCTTCTCTCGAGACCCCCTGAAAACGAGCGCCGACCAGGGAAGAAGTCCGATCAGGAGAATGGGTACGTACATCAATCCGTCGAGAAGCGCGGAGTTGCGGCGGTGCTCGCCGCTGAAGATCCGGTTCAGGAACTCTTCGCGGACGAAGAACCCGAGCCGCTCGCGGTCCTGGCAGATGAGGGCGACAAACCACCCGAAACCGGCCACGAGAAAGAGGAGAAGCCCCGTTGACGAAAGCAGGCGCGTGAGGCCTTTGAAACCGCGGGTCGAAACGACAAAGACGATAATCGCCAAGAGCGGGAGGAGTCCGGGTGGGCCTCTAGTGAGAAACGCGAGGCCGAAACCCGTCCCCATCGCCACCCGCCACAACGGCGCGCGACGCTCCGAGCCGTCGGACCAGTGGAATGCGACGAAACCGCCGACCGCGAGCGTCTCCCAGAGCGTCAACAAGGTGTCGGTGGTGACGGTGTTGGCCGCGCCGAATGGCAGGAGCGACGTGGCGTACACCGCCCCCGCCGTCCATTCGCGTCCGGGACACAGACGCTGGGCGATAGTCCAGACAAGAACAATGGTCACGAGGAAAGCCGCCGCACAAGGCAATCGCACCGCCCACTCGTTGCGGCCGAGGAGACGAACGCCCGAGGCGATGGTCCAATACGTGAGCGGGGGCTTGGAGAGATGGACCTGCTCGCCGTTCATCCGGGGGACGACCCAGTCCGCCGTGCGGAGCATCATGAGGGCGACGTTTGTGTAGCGTCCCTCGTCCCGCTCCCAGAGGCCGCGGGAGCCTTGGAATGCGAATACGTAGAGACAAAGCGCCAGAACGATCCATGCAGGCTGGGCCATCTTCTTCTCGGTCATATCGAACGCACAATCTCCCTTTGTCGGAATCCTCGAATCCAGGGCGACGACCCGATACCATACCACAGCGGGATTGAGGTTTCCTTAAAGACCCTTGTCCATTCTTGGAATAGGGGGAAAGTGGCGGGCAGTGCTACGCGTCGGCCTTTGCGTCGGGCGGGGCGGGGCGGACGTCGAAGATGTGGCTCGCGCCGGGGGCCAAGTCGAAGTACATCCCCTTTTCGAGAAGCGCCGCGCGGTCGCGCCGATAGACGACGTCGCTCAGGAGATCGCGGAACTCGAACACGGGCGCCTCGATCTGTTGCGCGAGAATCCGGCAGAAGGCCTGCGACTGCGTGTCCGAGACGTTGGCGACTATCAGGCGGCGCTCGTCGCCGAAGGTCCGGCAGTAAGCCACGACGAATCGGTGGGTGGGGTTGTCGGTCCAGGCGGGGAGGATTTCGAGCAGGTCGAAACCGCCCATGTGCATCACGGGCTCGCGCATGACGGCAAAGATCTTGTCATAGAAGGTCCGCAGAGACCGATCGACGGATTCGTTCGGTCGCTTGTCGAGCTGAATCGGGAGAAAGACGCGACGTCCCTCGAACTGCCCGTCGTGACAGAGCAACATGCCCGGCAGGCCGGCCAGAACCGTCGCGGCGGCGGCGTGGCGCCGTCCGAAGGCGTCGCTTGCGCGGCTTTCGTCGTGATTCTCGATGAAGTGGACGAAACGATCTTGATAGTTCAGCGTCTCGGCCAGACGTTTGCGGAAGGCGGGACCGTCGGCGCGGCGCAGGTGGTCGTAGAGGACCTTGTCGTAGGTGAAGTCGAAACCCATCTCCTGGAGACGATGTTCGAGATCCCAATACACCTCGGCCATGAAAAGGAAATCGGGGTGGCGCTGCTTGACCGCGGGGATGGCTTCGCTCCAGAACTCGGGCGGATTGCCGTCGGGGTAATCGAAGAACGAGATATCGCCCCAGGTGCGCCGGAACACGTCGTTGAGGACGAGCATCGCCATGTCGCATCGGACGCCGTCGCACACCTCGCTCACCTGGAGAAGGATCTCGATCAGGGCCTGGCGCGTTTCCTTGCGGAAGACGTTGACCTGCGCCGTGTCGGTCCATCCTCCGAAGTACGGGTCGCGCCCGTGGGCGAGGATGCGGTCATCGTGTTCGCCCGGCACACGGAAGTAGTTCCCCGGCGCGCGTTCCACCTCGCTTGGCGAACCGTGGACGAACCGGTCGGGATGTTGGAAGACCCAGGGGTGATCGACCGCCACATGGTTGGGAACGAAGTCGAGGATGAGTGAAATGCCGCGGTCGTTGAGTTTGCGGCGCACGCGCGCGAGGGTTGTCTCGTTTCCCAAGGCGGGACTCAGCGAATAATCCGCGATGCTGAACGGGGAGCCGATAACGTGATCCGAGCCGGCGCCGGGGAGGACACGCTCGAACCGGTTTCTCAACTCGGTGCTCTCGAGACAGATCCGTCGGGTCGCCTCGCCTTTGCGCCAGACGCCGAGGAACCAGACCGCGTCGATCCCCATGTCGGTCCACCGTCCAACCTGCTCGTCGGGCAGGTCGGCCAGATCGGGCTTGGCGGGGTTGGCCCAAGGTTGTTCCCCGAGCCAGACGTGACTATTGATCTCAAGAAGGAATCGCGCCATTCGAGTATCGGGACCTTCCCGGCGGAAACACCGGAATCAGAGTGTCTCCTAATCTTATCGGCTGCCAGAGGCAATTTGAAACGAATTCTCTCTGGGACTCTGACCGAGTGACCCGCCAACCTGCCCCGCGTTTACCGTCCGGACTCACGAAGGGGGAATCGGGGGTCAGGGCGCCTCACGGCGAAGGCGTTCGAGGATGGGAGCGTAGTGGGCGGCGCCCTCGCGCAATCCGTCGAATCGGCAGGATGTCAAGAGGCGGCAATAGAGAGGTCGAAGAATCGAAGGCCGGGGCAGGCAGAACTCCGCGATGTGGATCAGCGCCCGGCCTAGCGTCTTGCGCCAACCGGGACCCGAGGCTGTTTGCGCCGCGTCGCCCGTCCAGAAGCGCAGTTTCTGAACGCCCGGCTCGTCGGGCCATTTTTCGATGAAGTAGGCCGACGAAAACCCGAGCTCCCGTTCGCGCCGACACAGCGCGTCGAGCGATACGTTCGGGTGGTTGTGCAGAGCGCGCGCCATACGGCAGTAGACCAGTCGCACCCCGATCTTCTCGAGACGGAGCCCCAGGTCGAGGTCTTCCCAGCCGTAGCGGATGAAGTTCTCGTCGAACCCGCCCGCGTCGAGGAGCGATTGGCGTTCGACCGACACGTTGCAGGTATAGAAATAGCCGAACCCGGCGTTCCCGGGGTCTTGGATCAGATGGAACGCCAGGTTGTCCCACCATTCCATGAACGCGGGCGAACCTGCGCGCACCGCCTCCTCGCGGTATCCGAGGACGGCGCAACGCGGGTGCGATTCGTGCGCCGAGAGATGTTGGGCGAGAAGATCGTACGCGGCGACGATGTCGTCGCCCATGAAGAGAATGTGTCGCCCCTGGGCGGCCTCGATTCCCCGGTTGCGGGCCTTGGCGCGACCGCTGGGTTCGAGCCGCACCAGGCGGCACGCCGCCGTCTTGAATCCCTGCACGACGCGCGCCGTCGAAGAATCGTGCGAGCCGTCGTCCACGACGACCACCTCCCATCTCTCGGGATCGAGCGTTTGGCGGGCGAGCGATTCGAGGCAACGCCGAAGATCGTCGGCGTGGTCGCGCGTGTTGATGACGACGGAAAGATCGAGGGCCATGCAGTCTACCTAGTCCTCCGCGCGGAAAAGAGTCCTCTTACCCGGGCCAGCATTCCGGCGATCGGGAGGCCGCTCTGTTTTCGGGTCTCCTGTTCCGCCGGCGCGAAATCCGGGTTGATGGCCAGGGCGTGTTCCTGCGCCTCCATGGCTTTGCGAGCCAGGCCCAACTTGCCGTAGCAGACCCCCAAGCGGTACCAGAGATAGAAATTCGACGTCTGGTTGCCGACGGCCGCCTGGTAGCGCTCGACGGCATGGGGCCATTTCTTGTAGCTTTCCAGGATGACGCCGATGAGCATGTGGGTGCGCCAGTCTTCCGATGGACGGCTTTCGAGGACCTTCGAGAAACAGAACTCCCAGTTCTTGTTCTGAGCTTCGAGAAGAATCCAACCCCGCGCGATCCAACATATCCGGTCCTCCGCCCCGCGGCTGAGGGCGAAATCCGAGGTGGCCAGACCGCGCTTGACCATGCCCCCCATCGCCATCGAAAGTCCCGTGAGCGAGACCATCACCGGGTTGTCGGGAAAACACTCCATCGCGCGTTGCGACCAGACGCGTCCTTCGCGCACCTGACCCTGGAGGAGCAGGGCCAGAATCTGACCCACCCACGGCGTGATCCGATTGTTGTCGAGAGAGAGACAGCGAGAATAGCAACGCAGCGCCCCACGAAAGTCCCCCGAGTAGAAACGCTCGTCCGCCACGCGAAGAACGTCTTCGTAGGAGATCGGTTCCGCGCCCGGGATCAGGACGCCGCCCTCCCCTTCGCCGGGTCTTGCCGGGGATTCCTTGGTTTCCAGCTTCGAGAATCGTCCCATCTTTCTCTTTCACGCCGCCCCGGCGTCGCGTCCGACGGCGGCACGGGCTTTCTCTTCCTGCCTCATCGGACCGAGATCTCGGTCGTCGGACCTGGCGCCTTCCACCGGCGCAGGTCGAGAACGATGTCGCCGCTTTCTTCGTCCACCGTCTCGTTGGTCACGTTGATGCCGCGGGCTTCGAGTTCGCGCACCACGCGGTTGTAGACGAATCCCTGGACGAGTTCGCGCGAGAAGCGTTCCGCCTCCTGGCGCAGCACCATCGCGGGAGTCGCCTTGGGGCCGAGGACGTCGACCGAGAACTTCCCTCGAGCGTCGCGGCGGAAGATCAAGCGAATCTCGCCGCGCTCGAAGACGAGCCTTTCGTCGCGCGCAACCTCGTCGCTCACGGCTTCGCCCAGGATCTCGTCGATCGGCACGGACACGACCCGCTGGTTCTCCATCACGGTCGTCAGCCGTCCGCGGAGCCAGCCTGTTTCGCCGGGATCGGTCAGTTTCTTGTATCCGTATCCCGAAGCCACGGCAATCGCAATCGGCAGGAGCGACGGCCAGCTCCATCCCATGATCGGGGAGATGAGAAAAAGCGGCGATAGCATGAACAAGCGATTCCTTTGCCGACCTGGCGAGACCGGCGATCCCGTTTTACTCTCCGTCCAGGGCGGCGGCTTCTCTGCTTGGAGAGTATCGAATTGCTCGACCAGAGGCAAGGCCACAAGCGCCGAGTGGGGTGTGGCCCGGTCTCCTCCCCCCGAGGGCCGCAAAAGAGCCCGTCAGTTCTTAGGACTCGGCCGCAGGGACAGTCCTTTGCTCCGTCAAGGGGTGGACTCGAGGCATATCCGTCCCGGACACCGCTACTCCGTTGGCTCGTAATGGAACCAGTCGAAGTCGGCATGTCCGCCGTTCGGGTTCGGATCGGGAGTGAGACCGAAGAGGCCGACTTTGGCGCCGATCCATTCGCCTGGACTCGCCGCAAAACGGCCGCCGATCCGCGAGAAAGCCTCGCCCTCGGCGCTCCAGTAGAACCGACAGACGCCCTTCGACATCGTCGTCCTCAGGAACACCGTATCGCCTTCGAACGACTGCGAGTCCACAATCTGCAGCGGCTCCTCGCGAATGTCCGGCGTTTTGCCGAGGACCAAGCGGTTGCATCCCGATTCGCGCATCAACCCCACGAAGGCGTGAGCGAATCCCATCACGACGAGACCCGCCCGTTCTCCCTCGGTCGCGGGCCGAAACGTCATCCGGGTCTCGACCTGGAAGGCATAGTCCTGCGGTTTCTGGAGAAGCAGATTGCCAGCCATCCACAGGTTCGCCTCTTCGATGTACTGGGCGTAGAGACGAAGCCGCCCCGGCGCAGCGTCCAACGAATACCACTCCGGTTTCGGGTTCGCCGGCCATTGCCACTGGAGACCGAGGGGCCCCGAGTCGAATTCGTCCGACGACAGGGGCCGAACGATCGGATAGACCCCGCCCACGTCGGGTTTGCGGTGGCGCAGGACCGGTTCGCCGATCCCCCGCTTGTCGCGGTTGACTCCCATGAGCGGCCAGTCGTCCACCCATTCGACCGGCTGAAGATGCACGACGCGGCCATACGGTCGGATTTCCTGGAAATGAAGGAACCAGGATTCTCCGGACTGGGTGTCGACCCAGGCGCCCTGATGCGGGCCGTTGATTGGCGTCTTCCCCTGATGCAGAACGACACGATGTTCGTAGGGCCCCATGGGACGACGGGAGCGCAGGGCGAGTTGCCATCCGTTCAAGACGCCTCCGGCCGGGGCCAGGATGTAATAGTACCCGTTGCGCTTGTACATCTTGGGCCCTTCGGCGGTCGGGTGGTTCTCTTCGTCGCAGAAGGCGACCTGCCCTTTGTCGAGGACCTGTCTTCCGTCAAGCGACATCCGGCAAACGTCGAGTCGGTGTTTGATTCCACACCGGCTGTTGGCAAAAGCATGGACTAGGTACGCCTGTCCATCCTCGTCCCAAAATGGGCAGGCGTCGATCCATCCCTTAACTTTGTGGACGCAATGAAGGGGACTCCACGGACCCGCCGGGTTCTCGGCCGTCGTCATGAAGACCCCCTCGTCGGGAGCGCCGAAGAAGATCCAGTATTTCCCCTCGTGGTAACGAAGACTCGGCGCCCAGACTCCGCATCCGTGAGCGGGCTGGTCGTAGGCGGGGAACGGCATTCGTTCGAGCGCGTGGCCGACGATTGTCCAGTTGACCAGATCGCGCGAATGGAGGAGGGGAAGCCCCGGCAAGCAGTTGAAGCTCGAGGCCGTCATGTAGTAGTCGTCTCCCACGCGAATCGCGTCGGGGTCCGAGTAGTCGCTTGCGAGGATCGGGTTCGTGTAAGTGCCGTCGCCCTCGTCGCCTGTCCGTTTCATGGGTCCTCCATGCGCCTTCCATGCGGCATTCTTGTCGTACTTGGCCCACAGCCGAGAAAGGAGGGGCTGGTCGGGTCTCTTTCCGCGCGCCGACGTGTCCGAACCGGGGACCTCTCTGGGCGGGCCCTGATCGCACGCGCTCAGGCCGACGGCAACGCACAAGAGCAGGACGGCGTGCGGCCCGAGGACGGTACGACGGTGCAAATGGTCTCCCGAGAGGACTGGCGATCGCATGCGCCGAGCCTACCCGCGCCCGAGCGGCCGCTCTCCGAGCTTGTGAAAGGGGGCGGCGTTTCGGACGTCCTGGGGGAAGAGACTTTGCCTATCCTCCGGCTGACCGGGTCGCCAGTGTTCGATCTCCGTCCCAGGGAGGCGAGTCTATTGCGTGCGCCTCTGGCAGGCAAGATGAAAATCCGGAAATGAGACGCTTCGCGGCCGCACCGCCACGACGCCATATCCTTCTCGTCGTTTTACATTCCTGTCGTATGTTCTCAGAAACTCAGAGATCTAGTTTTGCGTTGTCCCGAGTCGTCCCACGCCTTCTTCCGACAAGCGGGAACGCGTATCGGAACGGCCGCGTCGATTGTCGCGCTTTCGAGATCCTGCGGCAAGTAGGACTTGACAGAAGTCGGTGTGACGCTATTTTGTATGCTGCAGCCCGGGGGTATGATTCCACGACGACGCTCGATGCTTGGCGGGGATCTTTACGGAACCCGGCTATCCACACCGGATAGAGGGAATCGCGGCCGGTCGGCGCCGGTGGAAGTTGTCGCCGTAGCGGTCCGGCGCGGCCCTCGGAATGACGATCCTCATCGCGTGGGGAGCATCGAGAACATGAAGCGCATTTATGCGATCGCATCCCTTCTGACATCCATCCTGCTCTGGGTCGGTCTTTCCGCTCAGGCCGGAGGGCCTTACCAGGAAGCGCCGGAGCTGGCCGAGAAGGTCGCCCGAGGCGAACTGCCTCCGGTTGAGGAACGCCTGCCTCCCGAACCGGTGGTGGTGGATTGCTACGAGAAGATCGGCACTTATGGCGGCACGTGGAACCGCATGATGAAGGGGCCGACCGATATTCACTGCTTCACCCGTATCGCGAACGAGAATCTCCTGCGTTGGCCCGCCGACCTGAAGGACGATCTCGTCCCCGGATTGTTGGACCGTTGGGAGTTCAACGACACGTTCACTACGCTCACTCTCCACGTGCGCGAGGGAATGCGGTGGTCCGACGGCGCGCCGTTTTCGGCCGACGACGTCATGTTCTGGTGGGAGCACATCGCTAACGACAAGAACGTTTCGCCCGCCATTCAGTCGCATTGGAAACCGGGCGGCAAGCCCGTGAAGTTGACGCAGATAGACAAATACACCCTGCGGATGGAGTTCGTCGCACCCTATCCGAAGGTGCTCGAATACCTTTGTTTCAAGTGCGGCCAGTGGCCGTTGGGCTTCGACCGATTCGGCGCATTCGCGCCGAAGCACTATCTAGCGCCCTATCATCCCGGATGCGAGGTTGAGCGTCCCGAGGGAGTCGCACCTTCTTACAAGGCCTTCGAGGACAAGGCGAGCGACTTCAACACGGAACGCCCGGTCATGACAGCGTGGCAGATCACGACTTGGGAGCCGGGACGCCGGCTCGTGGCCACGCGCAATCCGTACTACTGGAAAGTGGACCGGGAGGGTAATCAGCTTCCGTACATCGATACGGCTCAATACGAGGTGTTCTACAACGACGAGCTCATGAACCTGCGAGCCTTGACCGGCAAGATCGACATGCAGATGCGTCACTTCCGGACCGAGGATCTCGACCTCTTGCGCGATTTCAGCAAGAAACGCGGGTATCGGGTCATTCAGTACGAGACCACGAATATGAATTCGGTGGCCCTCAATCTGGAGTATCGCGGCGAGAACCCTTCGGATCCCGACGCTTCCGACGCCGCGCGAGCGGCGATGTATCGTTTCTATTTTCAAGATGTTCGATTCCGTCGCGCCTTGTCGCTCGCCATCGATCGCGAGTTGATCCGCGACCTGATCTTCAAAGGCAACATCAATGAGGCGACATTCGGTTACGGCCGGTACTCGAAGTACTACACCGACGATTCGGACCTGCGTGAATACCTGAAATACGATCCCGCGCGCGCCAACGCCCTGCTCGACGAAGCCGGGCTGACCCGGCGCGATAGCAACGGTTACCGGGTGATGAAGAACGGCGATACGATGAGCCTTATCATCGAGCTTTCCGCCTCGTCGATCGATCAATACGAAATCGTCCGCGCCGGATGGGAAGCGGTCGGCATCAAGACAACGGTCAAGCAACAGGACCGGACTATCAACGTGATCCGAACGGTCAATGCCGGTCTGTTCATGGCGTCGTCTTTCGGGACCGATTCGACGTTCCCGGTTCTCACCCAAGATATGCGATTCGCGGTGGAACACGGCGGATGGGGCCATTTCTATTGGGAATGGTACTCGACTGGCGGCCGGAAGGGCGTCGAACCGACGCCTCTCGTGAAGCGCTGTCAGAAGATTTACGAGGAAATGAAGGCGACCAACGACATTCTTCAACTCAAGAAACTGGCGCGCGAACTCAGCGAGATCCACGCCGAGAACGTCTTCTATTTCCCGATCACGGGACCCGGGCGATACATCGGCATCGTCAAGGACAACATGCGCAACGTTCCGCCCGAAGGATTCGGCGCTTGGACGGTCTTTACGCCCGGCAACAAGAATCCGCATACGTTTTTTTTCGAGAATCCGGATGGAGAAACGGCGGACGGGAAATGAAATCGTCGCGATTCCCGAGCCCCGTCATTGCGATTTCGTGAGGATGGCAATTCCATGCTGACTTTCATTGCACGACGACTTCTTCACATGATCCCGACGCTGTTTGTGATCTCGATCATCTCGTTTATTCTCATCCAGCTGCCCAAAGGCGATTTCTTCGATTCCCTTCAGGCGGAACTGATGGCGAACGACAACGAGGCTTCGAAAGAGTCTCTCGAACAACAGCGGATCAAGTACCATCTCGATAAGCCCCTTTACCAACAGTACCTGTATTGGGTTGGCGGTTTCTTCAAGGGCGACTTCGGATTGAGTCTGGAGTGGCAGCGTCCCGTGAACGAACTGATCTACGAGCGCCTGGGACTCACGTTCGCCCTTGCGTTCGGATCGCTGCTGTTCATCTACGTGGTGTCGATCCCGATCGGCGTGTATTCGGCCCGGCGTCCCAACACAGTCGGCGATCATGTCTTTACCTCCATCGGCGTGTTCGGACTCTGCATTCCGGATTTCATTTTGGCGATCGTTGCGATGTACGTCGTCGTGTTCTGGTTCGGCGGCGACGCGGGCGGGATGTTCTCGCGCGAACAGGAGTTCGCGCCCTGGACCCTGACCAAGGTCTGGGACCTGATCAAGCACTTGCCGCTGCCGGTCTTTGTCGTCGGCGTCGGCGGTACGGCGGCATTGATCCGCATCATGCGCAACTCGATGCTCAATTGTCTCAAGGAGCAGTACATCACGACGGCGCGCGCCAAGGGATTGAGCGAAGGCAAAGTGGTGTACAAGTACGGTTTGCGCGTGGCGATCAACCCTTTGATCAGTATGCTGGGGATGCAATTCCCGACGCTGATCTCGGGCTCGACCATCGTGGCTATCGTCCTGTCTCTCCCGACTATGGGACCGATGTACCTTCGCGCTTTGCAGACGCAGGACATGTTCCTGGCTGGAACGTTTCTTCTCTTTTTGTCGACCATGCTGTTGTTGGGCAACCTGATCGCGGATATTTTGCTTGCGCTGGCCGATCCGCGGATTCGGTTGGAGTAGTCGGCCATTGAGTGTGAACGCCGAAAGGGCGTCTGTGCAGTGAACATTGGATCTTGAGACGGAGCCTGGAGAGTTACCATCATGGCGCAATTGTCAGCCAAAGACCAAGAACGCATCATGACCGCGGGTCAGTGGAACCTGGTGTGGCTCAAGTTCCGCAAGAACCGGGTCGCGCTCGTGTCGGGTGTCGTTCTGATCGCTTCTTACATCGCGGTCGCCTTTTCCGGCTATATCTCGCCCTACGACCCGGACCACCGATTCCTCGGGCGCGATTTCGTCCCTCCGCAAGGTATTCACTTCTTCGACGAGGACGGATTTCATTTTCGACCGTTCGTTTACGGATTGACCCAAACTCTCGACGAGAGTTCGGGAAGACGCGTCTATGCGCAGGATAAGACGAAGAAGTACCCCATCCGATTCTTCGTCCGGGGCGACGAACACGATCTGTTCGGCGTCGAATCCACCCTGCACGTATTCGGAGTCGAAACGAAGACCGAGACGGAACAAAGGATGGCGGGCATTTTCCTCTGCGGCACCGACCGTCAGGGACGCGACATGTTCACGCGGCTTCTCTACGGAGGCCGGGTCTCGATGACCGTCGGATTGGTGGGCGTGATTCTGAGCGTGGTGCTCGGGACGATTCTCGGCGTGACGGCGGGTTACTTTGGAGGCATCGTCGATCACTTGACGCAACGCGTGATCGAGATTCTTCGCGGATTCCCGCGCATTCCTCTCTGGATGTCGCTGTCGGCGGCCATCCCGGCCGATTTCAGCAGCAAGATGACGTATTTCATGATCACAATCATCATGTCGATCTTGAGTTGGACCGGATTGGCGCGCGTCTTGCGCGGCCAGGTCCTGTCGCTCAGGAACGAGGAGTATGTGGACTCGGCGATTCTGATGGGCGCCAGTCATTGGCGCGTCATCTTCCGCCATCTGATCCCCGCGGTCAGCGGCCACATCATCGTGGTTTCGACCATCGCCGTGCCGCATATGATCCTGGCCGAGAGTTCGTTGTCGTTCCTGGGATTGGGCATTCGTCCCCCCATGGTGAGTTGGGGAGCGTTGCTGCAGGACGGCAAGAGCCTCGTGACACTGTTCTACTACTCGTGGCTTTTGTCGCCGGCCCTGTTCATTATCGCCGTCGTCTTCTGCTTCAACTTCCTGGGCGACGGACTGCGCGACGCCATGGACCCGTACTCCGCCGCGCGGCGATAGACTTTCGCACGGCAAACGAACGCCAAAGGCAACACCGCCCATGACACAAACAGATTCACAAGTCCTGATCGAGGTCGAGAACCTCACGGTCGATTTCCAAATGCTGGACGCGACTTTTCTGCGCGTGATCGACGGCGTCAGTTTCAAGATTCGCCGCGGCGAAACCGTCGCGCTCGTGGGCGAAAGCGGTTCGGGCAAAAGCGTGACGGCGGGAAGCATTATGCGGCTTCTCGAAGAACCTCCGGCCCGCCTGGGCGGGGCGATTCGGTTCTATACGGACGGTTCGCGCCCGTTCAACATTCTCGACCACAAGCCCTCGTCCGAAGCCATGCGCCACATCCGCGGCAACGAGATCGCCATGATCTTCCAGGAGCCGATGCGAGCCCTTTCGCCCGTGTTCACGGCGGGCCACCAGGTGGCCGAGGCGATCCTCCTGCATCAGGACGTGGATAAGAAAGAAGCGTATCGCCAGGTCGTCGAGATGTTCGACAAAGTCGGGTTGCCCGATCCCAAGCGCCACGTCAAGGAATACCCCCATCAGCTCTCGGGCGGGCAGCGTCAGCGCGTCATGATCGCCATGGCTCTGGCGTGCCGTCCGAAGCTGCTCATCGCCGACGAACCGACGACCGCCCTGGACGTGACGATTCAGGCGCAGATTCTCGATCTTCTTCGCGGTTTGCAGAGAGACATGGACCTGGCCATCTGTCTGATCACCCACGATCTGGGCATCGTCGCGCACAACTGCAAGAGCGTGAACGTGATGTACATGGGCAAGATCGTCGAGTCGGCCGACGTTCGCACGATCTACCATGCGCCCAAGCACCCCTATACGATCGGCCTGCTCAAGAGCGTACCGGTTCCGGGGCGCGGACATCGCCAGCGCCTGGCCGCCATCCGCGGCGTCGTCCCCGAACCCGACGACATCCCGCCCGGGTGCGCGTTCGGCCCCCGCTGCGACCACTTCATGGCGGGAGTCTGCGACAAACCGGTCCCCGTCCCCATCGTCGAGTTGGACGACGGCCACTGGTCGCGCTGCTACAAGGCAAAGGAGCTGTAACTTCATGTCGGCCAACGGAAACGGCAAAGGGACAACCGAACAGGACCGCATCCTCTCGCTGCGAGGCGTGAAGACCTATTTCCCCGTGCGCAAGGGATTCTTCCGCCGCGTCGTGGGTCAGGTCAAAGCGGTCGACGGCGTCGACCTGGACGTCGCGCGCGGCGAAACGGTCGGACTGGCCGGCGAAAGCGGGTGCGGCAAGACTACGACGATCCGCACCATCGTGCGCGGCACCGAACCCACCGCCGGCAAGATCCTGTTCTCGCCCGAGGGCGAGAAACCCATCGACATGCTCTCGCTCCCCTATTCCATTCTGAAGCGCGTGCGCCGCCACATTCAGTACGTCTATCAGGACCCGTACGGCTCGCTCGACCCGCGCATGACCATCATGGACATCGTCGGCGAACCGATGATCATCCACAAGACCGCGCGCGGCCGCGCCCTGCGCGAGCAAGTCGCGAGCCTTCTCGAACGCGTCGGATTGAACCCCGACCATCTGAACCGGTATCCCCACGCCTTCTCGGGCGGCCAGCGTCAGCGGATCGGCGTGGCGCGCGCCCTGGCCCTCAACCCGCAGGTGATCTTGCTCGATGAGCCGACCTCGGCCCTCGACGTTTCGATCCGCGCCCAGGTCATCAACCTCCTGATGGACTTGCAGGGCGAGTTCCACCTGACCTACATCGTCGTGGCCCACGACCTCACGCTGCTCGAGCACTTCTGCGACCGCATCGCCGTCATGTTCCTGGGCCAGATCATGGAGATCGCCCCGAGCGGAGCGATCTTCGAGAATCCGATGCACCCTTACACCAAGGCGCTCCTTTCCGCCGTCCCCATCGCCGATCCCGACATCCAATACGAACGCGAGATCCTTCAGGGCGAGCCGCCCGATCCCGCCTTTTCGCCCAAGGGATGCAAGTTCTGCGGCCGATGCCCCGTCGCCATCGACAAGTGCCCCGACGTCGAGCCCGAACTCAAGCCCGTCGGCGAACGGCACTATGTCCGCTGCCACCTCGTGGATGCCGTCGCCGGGCCTTCCTGAGGCGACGGTCTCAGAATGTGCGAATGAGGGACAAACCTTCCGCCTCGCAGAGTGGTCTAGACTTTGCAGTACCCTGTGCGATCATGCACCCGGCGGCTGATTGATACCCGCCCGATGTGCGAGTGAACGCATCTCGAGGGGAGGGATTGACATGGGAAGACACCCGCTGGCGGGCCGGTCCACGGGGCGGATTCCGTTCTGGGTTCTCCCGCTTCTTCTGTATGCTCCCTCCTCGGGGTTCGCTTCTCCTACCCTGGATGACAAGATCAGTGCCACCAAGGCCATGTTCATGTGGGCCTGTGTCGGTCTGGTCGGTTTGGTCGTGGCCCTCTCGTTTGTATGCGGTCTCGTCTCAAATAGGGGGAGATTTCCGGGCAACGCGTGGCTGTTTGGCTGCGTGGGGTTGGCACTTGCCGGGATCGGTGCCTGGAAGACGAAGGAAGACTCCTGGGCGATGTTCCCTAGGCCGAACTATCGGCGAACCGTCTCGAGCGACCTTCGCTCGCTTGCGACAGCATTGGAAGGCTACTACGTCGAAAACCGCACCTCTCCGCCGATGGTTTCCCTTCGATCATACGGAGGCGACGGTAAGAGTCTCCAGAAAGCCGGTGGACAAGCTCTGCATGCCATCGATCCGGGAGTGCCCGGGACCGCCGGTCGCCTGGATCCCTTCTCCCCTGGGAAGGAAGTGAGCCTTTAGCCTCCTGACGCGAAATACTTCTCGACCCGTGAAGATTTCCATAGCTTTTTTGTTTTTTGGCGTGCATCTTGTCCGGCATGACCGGAAACCTGACCGACCAAGACCTTCTCAATCTCACCGCAGAACAGACTCGCGAGATCTATGCGCAAGGCCCCGAAGCCGTCACTTGGGCCCTGCTCAAACTCAGTTTGCTCGCGCAAGAAAAACAGAAGCCAAGCGCGGCGTCCTCCACGGCGGAGGAGACAAGCGAAATCGAACGAAAGCGCCCTTGGTTCCAGTTCGATTCGTCCGCGAAGGCGACGTGGGTATAAGGCGTATCACTCACTGCGCCGCATCTTTGCCCAGGATGGCATCCTCGACCATGCGCTTGGCCTCGTCGAGCAGGCGGCGGGCCTCGCGCCGGGCGGCGAAGGAACTCTGAATCAAGCCTTCCAAGTCAAATTGAAGGCCGTCATCAAGTAGGGGAACTACGAACTGTCGAACAGCCGATTGCGAGATTTCTGGCACAATACCACCGTTATTGTGCTTCTTTGTCTGCGCAACACCAACCCTTGATGAGAGCAGAAGCGCTAGACAAAGCGGTCGTATCTTCAGAGGCGAATGCTGTCTTAGGCGTATCAGATGTGAGCTAAGAATTGAGTCAGACACATCATCAGGAACAACTGCGGTCTGACCGATAGAGCCTGATCGAACCATTACTACATCGCCGGCTCTTAAGGATATTTTGGAGCGCAATTCATTCGCATCCTCATGGCTGATCTTCGAAGCATTTTCGCCATTTAGCCATAAGCCTTCAATGTCCCCCACGCGGAGGTAAGGAACTCCGTTCTCGACAAATGAACGGCATTCCACACCGTTGGTTATGCCTGCCATTAGGTCGTCCAAGGTGGTCCAGCCCTTTGTGTATGCTTTGCAGCAACCAATGACTTCCTCGTGAGCCGGCTGAAAATATTCGGCGTCGAAGCGGGCGGCGGCTTCGAGGTCGGCGTAGGGCCGCTCGTAGAAAAGCCGCGCCGTTAGGTCCAGCCCGTTCAACCCCAATGCCGACGACAACATCCCCTCCGCTTCGGCATAGATGCTACGTGAAGCGTCATCTCTGTTGAAAGCGGCACGGACCTTTGCTTCGATCCCAGCCTGGACGGCTTCATCAAGAATCGGGACGAGAATCGACCGCACCAGATCCGTTGTAATTGTGGGTTGTGCAACCGTCTTCATTCCTCGAAGCATCTGAGCAAGACCCGGCCATGTATTGAGAAACGCTGCAACATAATATGGTGATAAAGCGCCCTTGCGAAGTCGAACCGCTATGATGTTTGGGCTGATTGTAGTTTTCGAGGGGGTGTCACGGATGACGCCCGCTCTCACGTCTCCGACACGCGCGATCATAATGTCGCCCTCGCCGTAGAACGCCAAGCCCGCATCTTTACACATGCTTTCTGGGATATAGGCGATGTTTTCGCGTTCTACCGTCATGCCCTTCAAATTGAAGGGGCGAATCACGGCGACACCATCCGGGACATAGGTGTCGCAAAGCAGATTCGAACCGAAAGGGCCGGAGCGGATGCTTTGGCTTGATTCTCCAAGCACAATACAATTCATCGCCTTGAGATTCTTCTCGTTCTCCATGAAAGATGGTTGCCAGTAGTCAGCATCGAATCGTTCAGATGCTTGTATCTCTGACAGCAGAACCTCGCTCCACACCGCCATCATTCATCCTCCCCGTCTTCGCAGAAGGCGAAGCCCTGTTTGCGGCCCCATTCGCGGAAGGCGTCGGCGATGCCGGGGCGGTCGGGGACGTGGGGGAGTTTGGCGGCGTATTCGGCCTCGACTTCCTGTTTCTTTTTGTCGCCGCGCGCGAGGGCGAGGCGCTGCTCGCGCTGATCGGCCAGATAGCGGCGCAGGTTGAACAGGTCGTGGTCCACCATCGGGTGGCCGTGGAGGTCGTAGAGGCGGCGGCCCTGGCCGTCGCCGAGATAGACATACTCGCCGGAGTTGTCCTTGCCGCCCTGTTGGCTGACGGCGAAGAAGACGGGGTAGTCCTCGCGGCACGGACAGCGCAGGCGCGGCAGGGCCTTCTTGTCGTCGTTCCACTTCTGCACGAAAAGGATGCTGGTTTTCGTGCCGGTGTGGGGCTTGAAGGTGTTGCCGTGGAGGCCGACGACGGCGAGTATGCGGGCGTGCTGGGCGATGAAATCGCGGATGGCCTTGTCGGTGGTGTTGTTCATGCGGCCCTGGGGGAGGACGATGGCCATGCGCCCGCCGGGCTTGAGGAATTCGAGGTTGCGCTGGATGAAGAGCACGTCGCGCCCGACCTTGTTCTGCCATTTGCCGTTGGGTTTTTTCGCCAGGTCGAACTGGTGGAGGATGCGCGAGTCCTTGATGTCGCCGGCGAAAGGGGGATTGGTCAGCAGGACCTCGAAATCGAAATAGCGGAACTGCTCCTGGTTCCAGCGGTCGCGCTCGGGGTCTTGCGGGAAACGGGCGAGACGATGCTTGATGCCTTCCTTGATGGCGCTGTCCCAGCCGCGCGGGTCGAGCGTGTTGGCGCGGTAAACGTTGGTGCGCCCGTCGCCCGCGATGAGGTTGAGGGCCTTGGCGATCTTGATCGAGCGCGGGTCGAAGTCGAGGGCATAGACCTTTTCGGCGGCGTAGTCGGCCTGCCACTTGTTCGGGCCGTTGGCGGTGAACTCGTTGCCCCAGACATTGAAGATGGTGTGGACGGTGAAGCCGCAGGAGCCGGAGGCGGTGTCGATGACGAATTCGTCGATGCCGGGGTCGAGCATCTTGACGGCCATGTCGATGACGTGGCGCGGGGTGAAATACTGACCTTTCTTGCCTTTGCCGACCTCGACGGAAAGGTACTCGAAGGCCTCGTCGATGACCTGAAGGTTCGAGTTGAAGAGCTTGACGTTCTCCAGATAGGAGCCGCAGGTGACGAGGTGCTCGGGGGTGAGGTCGATGCGGTCGCCGTCGAGAAAGACGCCGGGCCATTTCTTGCGGGCCTGGTCGAAGAGATCGTTGATCTTGACCTTGAACTCGGAGGGCGTCGCGCCGCCGACGCGGAACTGGAGATACTTCTTTTTCTTACCGCCCTGTGCGGCCTGGGCTTCGTCGTAGAGTTTGGCGTACACGAGTTTGAAGACTTCCTCGAAGGCGTCCACCCCGGCGTTGGCCAGGACGAGGTTTTCCATGTCGAGGATGATCTTCTTGAGCGTGGTCTGTTCCTTGACCAGCACGTTGTGCTCGGCGAGGTCTTCGAGGGTCCAGCGCTCGTCGAGCAGTTCGGAGAGGGTCTGCCCGGCGCGGGGGATGTCGGGGAGGTTCTGGAAGTAGTTCGGGTCGCGGCGGTGGAGGATGATGGTTTCGCCGCCGTTGGTCCAGACGCCGATGGGCGCGCCTTCCGCGTGGCAGTAGCTCTTGAGCTGTTCGAGACCGTCGGCGCGCTTGGGCTTCTTGCACTCGATGATGATGAAGGCGGTGTTGGGCGCGTCCTTGTCCCAAATCACGATGTCGGCGGCCTTGTCGTGGACGGCGGAGCCAAACTGGACGGGCTTCTCGATGGCGATGCGCTCGGCGGGGTAGCCGTAGTCGTCCATCAGCATCTTGAGATAGAGCTGGCGGACAATTTCCTCGGGCTTGGCGGGGCGTTCCTTGCCGGTGGCGAGGCACTTGAGGTAGGGCTTGCCGCGCTGGAGGAAGATTTCGAGCGCGGCGACGGTCTTCGGCTTGAAGATGGTGAGGGCGTGAGCCGTGCCGCGCAGGATTTCATCGACGGACGGGGGCGGCTTCACGCCGGATTCGGTTTTCTTGCCCATTCCGGCTCCTTTTGGCCTAGACTGCTGAAAAACAATGGCTTGCGCGCCGTTTTGGTCGCTTGAAATGCGGCAAATCAGGCTTCATCCGTGACAAATCAAGCGTGATATGCGACGGATGAAGCTTCATCCGCGACAGATCAGGCTTACAATGCGACGATGTAAGCCTGCAATGAGGCGTTGCAAGTTCCATTTGCGGCGAATCAAGCGTGAAACGCGGCAATGCAAGCCTCCGATGCGGCGTTGCAGGCTTGAAACAAGGCGATGCAAGGCTCCTCCGCCTCATTTCAAGCGTCCTCCGGGTCGTTGGGGGAGGCTTTTTTCCGTTTTGCTTTCTCGTCGCCCTCTTTCATCCAGGCGTCGAGCTCGGCGGCGTCGAAGCGCCAGACGCGGCCGCGCTTGTGGCCCGGCATTTGGCCTTCACGGGCTAGACGGTAAAGCGTCGAGCGGCCCATCTTGAGGTATTCCGCCGCTTCGTCGAGCGTGAGCCAGTTTATCATCGTGCGTTTCGCCTCCGGCGCGTTCCGAACACTGGCGAGCAATATAGGCCAATCGAAGCGATGCGGTCAAGCGCACAAACGGGAAATTTATAGTGGTGCCGGTATTCTGGACAGTTGATTAAGGTGGGTTCGCGGCCTCAGAACGCACACGAGGCAAGGAGGCGGACCCCATGCAAGGCAAGAGACGCAGGATTCCCGCGGCACTCAAGGCAAAGGTGGCCTTGGAGGCGCTTGCGGGCGAGAAGACAACCAACGAGATCGCGGGCAAGTACGAGGTGCACCCAAACCAGGTCGCGGCCTGGAAGAAGCAACTACGCGAGTCGGCGGCGGATTTCTTCGCCGACGCCCTCGCCCTCTTCATCGCCCGCGGCGCGCTGCCCGACCTTCCCGCCAAACCGCCGCCACCCGAGAAAGCCGCGCCACACGACAAGCCCGACGGCTGATCGTTCGCTCCGTTCCGAATTCATCTTTACTTCGAATGCGCTGCAGGGGCGGTATCGGCCTGCGCCGCGTGCGGTTCTGGATACGTTTCCGCCTTGCCGCCCCGGCAAAGAAATGCGATATTCACGTCAGACGGCTAAAGATAACATGAAGGCCGTGGAACTCGTGGTGTAGGATCGTGCTCGAAGCACCAATACAACCGAAAGGAGCCCCACGGCCAT
>JAFGFN010000082.1 GCA_016931035.1 Candidatus Sumerlaeota bacterium | reverse complement strand
CTGGCGGTATTCAACGGCGAGTGGGACGAATACTGGAAAACCGCAAAAGCGGCCTGAGCCTTTTCGAGATGGTGGGTTGCACCCGGTCGGTTTTCCCCGCGCAATGTCCGCTTGACAGCAATTCGGGCGATTGGTACTTTCATCTACTGGTTTTGGCTCGACTCACACTTCGCACAGACGACAGGAGCGCGCGATATGACTCCCGAGAAACCCAACCTCAAACCCGGCTGTCCCAATTTCAGTTCCGGCCCGTGCGCCAAACGGCCCGGATGGACGCCCGACGTCCTCCAAACCGCCGTTCTCGGGCAATCGCACCGCGGCAAAGAAGGCAAGGCCCGGCTCGCCCGAGCGATCGCGGAGACCCGCGAAATCCTCGAAGTCCCGAAGGACTACTCGATTGGCATCATGGCGGGATCGGACACGGGAGCCTTCGAGGCCGCCATGTGGGCGATGCTCGGTCCGCTCCAGGTCGATGTCCTAGTGTGGGAGAGCTTCAGCAAAGGCTGGGCGACCGACGTAACGAAGGAGCTCAAGATCAAGGCCAACGTCATGGCGGCTCCCTACGGCGAGCTCCCCGACCTCTCCAAGGTCGATTGGTCGCGCGACGTCGTGTTCGTGTGGAACGGCACGACCAGCGGCGTCAAGGTTCCGAGCGGAGACTGGATCGCCTCGGATCGCCAGGGCCTGTCGATATGCGACGCTACAAGCGCCGCCTACGCGATGGAGATCCCGTGGGACAAGATCGACGTCCTGACCTTCTCGTGGCAAAAATGCCTGGGAGGCGAGGGGGCCCATGGTGTCCTGGTTCTGAGTCCCCGCGCCGTCGCGCGGATCGAATCGCATACTCCCGCTTGGCCGATGCCCAAGATCTTCCGCATGAAGAAGAGCGGCAAGCTCGACACGGCCATCTTCGAAGGCTCAACGATTAACACGCCCTCGATGATGTGCGTCGAAGACTATCTCGACGCCCTCGCTTGGGCGCGCCAAGTCGGCGGGCTCCAGGGTTTGATCGGCCGCTCGATGCGCAACCTGGGCGTCGTCGAGAAGTGGATCGCCGCCAATCCGTCGTTCGCGTTCTTGGCCACGGACCCGGCCACGCGCTCGAACACCTCGGTCTGCATCAGCCTTGTCGATCCGAAATTCTCCGTTCTGGACGAAGCCGATCAGAAGGTCAAGATCAAGGAGATCTGTTCGATTCTCGCGAAAGAAGGAGCGGCGCTCGACGTGGCGGCCTACCGCGACGCCCCGGCGGGTTTCCGGCTCTGGTGCGGCCCGACGGTCGAGTCGAGCGATCTCGAGATCGCGCTCGAATGGCTCGCCTGGGCCTGCACCAAGGCGCTCTAGAGCGATTGCCGAAGACGCCGCCTGACGATAGGCGTTGCTTCCCATCTCATCCGGACCCGGGCCCACGCCGAAATGAATCGAACGTCGCGCAAGCGCTTCCCGTGGGGCTGCGTTGTTTTCCTCGCCGGGGCCGTCCTCGGTTTCGGATGGCACGCGCTTTGGGTCGGTTACCTCCCCGGGATCGGTCTGCCCGAACCCGCCGAACGCGTGCGGCATCGAGACCGCGCCCCCCAGTCCTCCAAGTCTCATGTTTCCGAAGACTCGAAAGACCATCGCGTGCTCGATCGCGACGGGAGATGGCACCGGATCGAAGGTCCGGCCGAGGACTCGGCGCTTTCGGAAGACCAGAAGGCGCTCATCGACCAGCTGAATTCCATCGGTTACCTGACCGGATCGAAACCCGCGCCCGAGGAGGCGAACGTCGTCCGCTACGATCGCGCGAGAGCCTGCGAGGGTCTGAACCTAGTCGTGTCGGGCCATGCGCCGGAGGCGGAGCTGCTCGACATGGAAGGGAAGACGCTCCACCGCTGGTCGTGCGACATCGGGAAGGCCTTTCCCGATTACGCGCCATCGGAGAATCCCGAGAACGACGAGAACAATCACACTTATTGGCGCAAGGTCCGTCTGATGAAAAACGGCGATCTCTTCGCCATATTCGAAGGAATCGGCCTGGTCAGACTCGATAAGGACTCGAACGTCGTCTGGAAAACGCGCAACGGCGCGCACCACGACCTGGAGTTCGGACCCGACGGCGAGATCTACCTTCTGACGCGACTCTCTCACATCAATCCGACGTTCAACGCCGACAAGCCCGTCCTCGAGGATTTCATTTCGGTCCTGACTCCCGACGGCGACGAGATCCGGAAGGTCTCGATCCTCGATTTGATTCGCAACTCCCCCTATTCCGTCGACCTGACGAAGCAGGAGAAGGAATGGGGCGATATCCTCCACACCAATACGATCGAGCGGGTCCGGGAGAACAGCGGCCTGCCCTCGCCCTTCGCGCCCGGCTGCTTTCTCATTTCGATCCGGGAACTCGATCTCGTTTGCCTGATCGACGCCGACCTGAAGCGCGTTCTCTGGGGCGAATCGGATCTTTGGCGTCGTCAGCATCAACCGACCCTCCTGGGGAACGGCCGGATTCTCGTCTTCGACAACGAGGGGGAGAAGGAGACTTCGCGGGTGATCGAATTCGAGCCGCTCGCGAACCGGATCGTCTGGACGTACGGCGGGACGCCGGAGCGCCCTTTCTACACCCCGACGTGCGGGTCGTGTCAGAGATTGAAGAACGGCAACACGTTGATCGCGGAGTCCGATTCGGGCCGGGCGTTCGAAGTGACGCCCGAGGGCGAAATCGTGTGGGAGTATTTCAACCCGCATCGTGCGGGAGAACGCGACGAGCTGATCGCCACTCTCTTCGAAATCGCTCGGATAGACTCGGACTGGGTCGAAGACTGGCTGGAGCGATAGATCTGTCGCGATCACCTGGGGAATTGGAATCAGCACAGACACGTTCTCAGGCTTCGCGCCGCAATCTCTCCGCCCAGGGCCTCAACGGAACATTCACTTCCTTGCGATCTCCACGTCCAGGTTGCGGCGGCCCCACCGGAGCGCCTTGCGGTGCGAGTCGAAGTGGGCGTCGAGGCGATTCGGTCCTCGAATCGCCGAACCGCGGTCTTCCACGAGACCCCACCCGTAGCCTGGAATGTAGATCCTCCTCGATCCTTCATCCCATAAGGTCGTTTTTTCTCATTTTCCCATAGCTTTTTGAAAACACTTGTGTTAGGTGTTTGCCAACT
>JAFGFN010000081.1 GCA_016931035.1 Candidatus Sumerlaeota bacterium | reverse complement strand
CCTGGCGGTATTCAACGGCGAGTGGGACGAATACTGGAAAACCGCAAAAGCGGCCTGAGCCTTTTCGAGATGGTGGGTTGCACCCGTTCCCATGTCAATAATAACTTGAGACTTCCACATCCGCGCGTTCATGGTATTATGCCGCTTTGCTTTCGCTTCTTCGAACCTTCGAAGATTTGTCCGCTGCGAGAAAACCCTTGCCTTTTGGACCGGGGATTTCCAGGATTGAAATAGACCCTCGAAGCGCCGTTCGGCGCGTCCACGACCCGGTCGCGGGAAGGCCGGAGCGTGCGGCGGGTCGGCGGTTTCGCGGTCTTGAGGGTTCGGTTGGTGGTTCGCCGCAGGCGCTGAGCCTGCACCCCAAGAAATCGCCGCGGGACGTGCCCCGCGGGGAGGATGCGCAATGGAAACGAGTCTTTCGAGGCGCGAGGCCGGCGTCAACCTTTTCGCTTCGCTCCTGGTTCTCGCTCTGCTCGCCGTCGGGGTCGCTCTGTTCCGCGACACGATCGCGGGCTATCTGATGGTCAACGTCCCGCTCAACACGCTCATTCTCGTCGTGTTCGTGGTGGGCGCGTGTTACGCCCTCTTCTGGATTCTCCACCTCCAGCGCGAATTCCGACTCCTCGGCCAGGTGCGCCAACGGTTCCGCTCGGACGACGACGAGCGCTGGTTGAGCGCCGACGCTCTCTCGACCCTCCCGCGGTCGGTCGTGCGCGACCGTCTCATGCTCTACGCTTCGCAGGTCGGGCGGCGCTGCGCGCCGAACGCCGAGAGCCACGCCGAGGGAGTGGTGATGACCCTGGATCTGCGCACAAGTATCACGCGCTACGTCGCGAGTCTCCTGGTCTTTCTCGGCCTCTTGGGGACGTTTGTCGGACTGCTTATGACGTTGGGGAGCATCGAGCACGTCATCAACGCGCTGCCGACGGATTCGTCGACCGACGCCGAGCGGTTCTTCGCCGAGATGAAGAGCGGTCTCGCCGCGCCGCTTCGCGGCATGGCGACGGCGTTCAGTACGAGCGTTTTCGGCCTGGTGACGAGCCTGATCCTCGGGTTCATCCATCTTCAGCTGGCCTCGGCCCAGAGCCGTTTCGTCTCCAGGCTCGAGCACCTCGACGCGTCGCTATTCCTTCCCGCGTTTCTTGGCCGGACGGGTCCAGCGGCCGCGGCGGTCTCGGTTCCCGCTCCGCGCGCTCCTGTCGCGCCGACGACTCCCGCCTTCGCAACCCAGGCGGCGGGGGGCGGAATCAGCGAGGGCGTGGCGCGCTATCTCGAAGCCACGCAACGCGAACTCAAGGAGAACCTCGACCGTCTGATGTCGATCGTCGAGCGGACCGAATCGATGCAGGCGAACTACCGCGAAGTGATGGTGACTCTGGGGCGCGAGATCGAGACCACGAACGCCGCGATCAGCCGTCTCTCGACGAACCAGGATCTCATGCGCGAGGCGACGAGCAGCCTGGTCGACCTCGCCCGGTCGGAAAGCGAAAGTTCGCGCCTCATGCTTTCCGAACTCAAGAGTATGAACGAAGGGGTGGCGCGCCTGAGCGCGTCGATCCAGTCGGCGCAGACGGCGACGCGCGACTTCCACGACGATCTGGTGCGCGCCGTAAGGCGCGAGGCCGGAGCGTTCGACAAATTGAAGGACACCGGGCCACAGCGCTGAAGAACGATGAGCCGCAGGAATGATGGAAGAGGAATGAAGAGAGATCCCTAAGGAATCGCGAGCGAAAAACGGCGGCCGGGGAGCGCGAAACGCGGACGGCCCGCCGCCAACCGCACGCGGCCCGGTGCACATCGACATGAGACCCAAGCCACGTCCCGAGCTCACCGTCGATTTCTGGCCCAGCTTCACCGACGCGCTGCTGTCGGTGGTTCTCGTGCTCGTTTTCGTCGTCACCGTCTTTGTCGCGACGCAGACCCATCTCGTCACCGCGCTGAACCGTCGCGAGAACGCCCTGGCGCTCCTGTCCGACCGGCTCGGGACGCTCGAACGAACGCTCCAACTTTCCAAGGAGGAGGCGCTGCGGCTTCAGAACGAACTGGGCCGGACCGAGAAGACGCTGACTTCGACCTTCGAGACGCTCGTAGCGACGCGGGGCGACCTCGAGGCGAGTCGCGAGGAAATCGAAGCCGCGCGCGCGGGCGAGGAGGCGCAGCGCGCCACCGCCCAGGCAGGGCTCCGGCAGATCGGCGATCTCACGCGCAACATCGAGGCCTATCTGAACCAGATCCGCTCGCTGAACCGGCAGCTGGACGAAAACAAGAAGAACCTCGACGCCAAGGACGCCTCGCTCAAGGATCTCAACTCGTCGGTCCAGGACCTGGGCGGCCGCGTGGCGCTCCTGAGCTCGCAACTCGGCGAGTCGAAAGAGAATCTCGAGTCGCAGAAACTGGAACTCGCCAAACTCCTAGACGAACTCGAAGCGCGCAACACCGAAATCCAACGTCTCAAAACCTTCGAGAAGTACCGGAGCGAATTCCTCGCCCGCCTAGTCGACGTCTTCAGCGGCGTCGAGAACATCCGCCTCTCGGGCGACCGATTCGTGTTCCAGAGCGAGGTGTTGTTCGCCTCGGGCAGCGCCGACCTGACCGAGTCGGGCAAACAGAAGCTCGATACGCTCTACGAGACCTACAAGGCGCTCGAGAGCAAGATTCCGCGCGACGTCGGGTTCAACATCCAGATCCAGGGCCACACCGACACCGACCCGATCGTCCGGGCGAAGTTCGCCTCGAATTGGGAACTCTCGACCGCGCGCGCCACCGAAGTCGTCCGCTATCTGATTCGCAAGGGCATTCCCGCCGGCGAGTTGTCCGCCGCCGGTTTCGGAGAATTCTATCCCGCGACACCCGGGACCTCGGCCGAAACGAAGCGCCAGAACCGCCGCATCGAGATCTTCTTCACCCGCCGCTAAGCGCTCCCCTGCAACCGAAGGCGAAGCCGCGAACGGGTCGCGCGGCGACCTGCCGCCGCGAGAACGAAGAGTCGCAATCGCGCACCAGGGACCCGTGCATGGGGAGAATCGCGACAATCCATTCAACGAATGCAAAATCGCGCGTCTTATCGTCGGCTTGACGATGGACGTGCGTCTATGGCTGTGGTACGGTAGCGCGCATATGAACCGTAGGAAACGACCCGTCGGCTTGAGAAGGGAGACAGAGAGAGATGCGAAAAGAAGGTTTCACTCTGATCGAACTGCTTATCGTAGTGGCAATCATCGCCATTCTCGCGGCGATCGCCGTGCCGAACTTCCTCGAAGCGCAGGCGCGCGCCAAAGTCTCTCGCGCCAAGAACGATCTTCGTACGTGCAACGTCGGGGTCGACAGCTACCTGGTGGACGAGAACGACATCCCGCCCGACCAACTTAGTCCGGACTGGGGACCGTGGCCCAGGCCGGCCTCGGTGACCGAGGAAACGGGCGCCGGGCTGGACCTGAGACTCGATCCTGCTTATACGGCTCAGAACCCGGAACGCTGGCGGTATCGGACCTATATCAACTGGCGGCGATTCACGACGCCGATCGCCTACATCACGCACGTCTATATCGATCCTTTCAGCAGAGTGGTTCCCCTGGCCTACGAGACCCTGAGGAATCCCGAGACGAACAAGCGCGCCATCTGTCTCATGTCCGCCGCGGGTCCCGACCGAGGGATCACACCGGTAGGCAGAAGAGGATCGAACACGGCGTTCCCCAGATGCATCTACGACCCGTCGAACGGGACCGTTTCGAGCGGCGACATGTTCCGCCCCGCCGCGCTGCGGGATACGGGCTACGCCAAGGAGTATTATGGCGAGGCCTTCGACCTGGTGTCCCACTGAGGAAAAGGAACTCGGATCTCGGCCCTGTCCGCCGGGGCGCATTGCGGATTTCGGATTGGACGTCGGCAATCGTCCCCGCAAAAGCGTGAGATCGAGCGACACGTCCCCAGGCTGTGCTCCTTGTTCGTTGTTCCAACTTCAGTTGGCCAAGCTCCCAGACAAGACGGATGTAAGATCTGGAACCACGAAATACACGAACCCCACGAACCGGAAGAGGCCGTAGGCTTTAGGCTGGAGGAGAAGAAGACCTCCTGGAGCGAGAAGAGAATCTCGTAGATTCCACGACCGCGGGTTCTTCTGTCTCCTTTTCGCGCATTTCGCGTGTTTCGTGGTTTGAACGGTTGTTTCCGAGTCGCGCTCGATCGAGTCGGCCCGCTGAAGCGGGAACAACGAACCGTGCGCCCCTTCGTCTGCGTTCCTCGTTTGTGCCACTGTCGTCGTGGTATGCGCTCGGCGCGACGCGCGTGTGCGATTTACGTCTGCGTCTGTCGCCGCAGCTAAAAGGAGTCGCGATTGTGTACGGCCGGCGGTCTCGCGTGGAAAATCGCGACAATTCGGCCTGTTGAGCGGGAAAACAGGAGGCTTTTCACGGTTTGAGGATGGACACGCGATCGAGCCGTGTGGTATGGTGACCCCGCAATTCCTGACGAGGATGGACTACTTGATTTTCAGGAGGGAGAGAAAGATGCGAAGACAAGGATTCACTCTCATCGAACTGCTTATCGTAGTGGCGATCATCGCGATCCTAGCCGCCATCGCCGTCCCGAATTTCCTCGAAGCGCAGACACGCTCCAAAATCTCGCGCGCCAAGAACGATCTGCGGACGTGTGCGGTGGCTATCGAAAGCTATCGGACGGACGGTAACGACATTCCGCCCGACTACGACGATGGCGATACGAATATCCCGAGCCCCGTGTATCTGGGTTTCGAGTCCGACTTGAAGCCCGACCCGAACGACTCGGCGGCAACGGCGTTGGCGCGATTGCGGTACCGCGCCTATCCGAATTGGACCGCCTTCACAACGCCGATCGCCTACATGAATCGGGTGCAAATCGACGCGTTCAGCAAGGTGGTTCCCCTGTCCTACACGTCCTATACGTTTCGCTCCGGCTATGGCCCGACAGACAAGCGGGCCTTCGCGCTGATTTCCTCCGCGGGTCCCGACAGGACCATTCAGAAGGCGGGAAGCGATTATCCCAACAAGGTTTACGACGCATCGAACGGAACGACCTCGGGCGGCGACCTGTACCGTTGCGCCGCGCTGGCCGATATCGGCTATGCTCGCCAGAGCTTCGTGCTGGGTCCGAATTTCAATCCGGACCCGCAGTGATACAACCTGGAAATCGGCGCGATTACGGCCCGAGCCGCCCGTTGCATCGCGGCGACGGATTCTTGAACGGCAAAAAGGGGCAGCCCGCGCGGGTTGCCCCTTTTCTTCTTGATGCGGTCTGCGCCTTACGCCGTCCGTCTTGAAATCCGCAA
Organism: Candidatus Sumerlaeota bacterium; assembly: GCA_016931035.1. Taxonomy (GTDB): domain Bacteria; phylum Sumerlaeota; class Sumerlaeia; order UBA8349; family UBA8349; genus JAFGFN01. The sequence goes on along the minus strand of JAFGFN010000081.1, from coordinate 7,738 downwards.
ACCGACAGGACGCGATCTCTCGCCCGGCGGGCTCGCTCTGTTCGGAGTGCAGGCTTGAGCCCGCTCTTTTCGGCGGAAGAGCAACCTGAAGGTTGTACTCAGAACTTCTTCGTTCCGAACGCGACAGACCGCTTGCAAACTACCGCGCGACGACGTGGGGTTGGGCGGGGCGGCGGCGCGGCGATCGGCGCGGCGGCTTCTTTCCCGATTCACGCTCCTGCGCCGGTTCGGGGTCTTTGGCGGGTTTCGCCGCGGCGTCGGACGGCGGGTCCGACAGGGCCAGACGGAGGACTTCGTCGATCGTCGTGACGGGGACGAACTGCAATTCGCGCCGCACGTCGGCCGAGACCTCCTCGAGGTCGTCGCGGTTGTCGTCGGGCAGGATGACGATGCGCACCCGGACGCGATGGGCGGCGATGACTTTTTCTTTGAGCCCGCCGATCTTGAGGACTTTGCCGCGCAGGGTGATTTCGCCCGTCATGGCGACGTCCTGGCGCACGGGGCGGCGGCTCAAGGCGGAAACGATGGAGGTGACCATGGCCACGCCGCCCGAGGGGCCGTCCTTGGGAATGGCGCCTTCGGGCAGGTGGACGTGGATGTCGGTTTTCTCGTGGAAATCCTCGGCGATGCCGAGGCCCTTGGCGTGGCCGCGAATGTAGCTGAGCGCGGCCTTCGCCGATTCCTGCATCACGTCGCCCAGCTTGCCCGTCAGGAGAAGATTGCCCTTGCCCGGCATCGTCGTGGTCTCGACCGAGAGGATCTCGCCCCCCACTTCGGTCCAGGCCAGGCCCGTGGCCGACCCGATCTCGGGTTTGGCCGAAATTTCCATCTCCTTGAAACGCACGGGGCCGAGCAGACGCCGCGTCGTCTTGGGGTCGATATTCGCGGCGCGGGCCTTGTCCGACTCGGCGGCTTTGCGCGCGACCTTGCGGCAGAGCGACGCGATCTCGCGCTCCAGGTTGCGAACGCCCGCCTCGCGCGTGTAGTGGTCGATCAGGTACTCGAGTCCTTCCTTCTTGAAGACGATCTGTTGGCGGGCGTGCAGGCCGTGTTCCTTGAGCTGACGGGGAACCAGGAAGTTCTGGGCGATGGCCATCTTCTCGTCGCGGGTATAGCCGGGGAGGCGCAGAATCTCCATGCGGTCCTGGAGCGCCCAGGGAATGCCGTCGGTCGTGTTGGCCGTCGTAATGAAGAGGACGCGCGAAAGGTCCAGGTCCACTTCCATGTAGTGGTCGTTGAAGTTGACGTTCTGCTCGGGATCGAGGACTTCGAGGAGCGCCGAGGCGGGGTCGCCTCGGAAATCGGTGTTCATCTTGTCCACTTCGTCGAGGAGCAGGACGGGGTTCGACGAGCCGGCCTTCTTCATCATCTGGACGATCTTGCCCGGAAGCGCGCCGACGTAGGTGCGGCGGTGGCCCCGGATTTCGGCCTCGTCGCGCACGCCGCCGAGCGAGAAGCGCGCGAACTTGCGGCCCAGGGTGCGGGCGATCGACCGGGCGAGGCTCGTTTTGCCCACGCCGGGCGGGCCGACGAGGCAGAGGATCGGGCCGCGCATCTTGCCCTCGACCATGCGCAGGACGGCCAGGTACTCGATGATGCGCTCCTTGACTTTGTCCAGTCCGTAGTGGTCTTCGTTGAGGATGCGCGAGGCGCGGCGCAGCTCGAGACGATCCTTGGTGTAGACGCCCCAGGGAAAATCGAGCAGCCACTCGATATAGGTTCGAGACACGGTGGACTCGGGCGACATCGGGGCCATGCGCGAGTAGCGCGCCAGTTCCCTTTGCGCCTTGTCGCGCGCCTCGTCGCTCATTTTCGATTCGTCGATGGCTTTCTGGATCTCGTCGATTTCGACGTCTTCCTCGTTGCCGATGCCGAGTTCCTTCTCGATCACCTTGAGTTGTTCGCTGAGGAAGTATTCCTTCTGGCTCTTTCCGATCTGATTCTTGACCTGGTTGAGGATCTTGGTCTCGATCCCTAGGAGGTCGTTCTCGGCGCTGAAGATGCGCGAGAGAAAAAGGTACTTCTGCGACACGTCGCCCATCTCGAGCAGCGCTTGCTTGTCGGCGGTGTTGAACGCGCAGTAGTTCGCGATGGCATGACAGAGCGCCAACGGCTCCTCGATGTTCTTGATGTTGAGGTACAAGTCCTCGGGGATTCTCTCCGAAAGGTGCGCGTAGGTCTCGAACTGCCCGAGGACGGTGCGTTTCAACGCGGTCAGGCGCTTGCCGGGCCGGGTGGAAAAACGGATGGGCTCGACCTGCGCCCAGAGAGTCTTTTCGTCCTCCGAGTACTCCACGCAGCGCGAGACTTCTTTGCCCTCGACAAAGATGCGGATCGATCCGTCGGGCAGGCGCTGCACCTGGAGAATCTGGCTCACGGTCCCCACGTCGTGCAGATCCGCGGCGCTCGGCGTCTCGGCCTCGATCGATTTCTGCGTCACGAGAAACAGATCCTTCTGCTCGCTCATGGCGCGTTCGACCGCCGCGATCGAGCGGGGACGCACGACAAAGAGGGGCGAGATGCTGTTGGGGAAGATCACTACGTCCGGCAAAGGCAAGACGGGCAGGACGAGGGACTGTTCGTCGGTTTCGATAAAGGTTTCCGTCAAGAGACTCTCCTTAAGAGAATAGCGCGGCGTTCTTGCGCTTGCTTTCCCGCGGGCGCTTCGGCCGGACTCGCGGTCCTGGGCGCGCCTAGGCCGTCGCTTCGTCGCGACTGGCGACGCGCGCCGTGAACTCGGGTTTGCGCGTTCCGCGAATCACGCCCGCGTTGATGTTGCACGTGCTCGCTCCGGGCGCGCGTTCGGGGAGCTCGTACATGATATCGAGCATGACTTTTTCGAGGATCGCTCTCAGTCCGCGCGCGCCGGTTTTGAGTTCGAGCGCCTTCTTGGCCACGGACTTCAGGGCGTCGCGGGTGAAGGTGAGTTCCACGTCCTCGAGCTCGAAGAGCTTTTTGTACTGTTTGATCAGGGCGTTCTTGGGCTCCTCGAGAATGCGCATCAACTCGCCGTCGCGGAGTTCGTTCAACGTGGCGAGGACGGGGAAACGGCCGATGAACTCGGGGATGAATCCGAAGTTCACGAGATCGTAGAACCCCACCTGGGCCAGCACTTCGCCCACGCGATACTCGGCGCGCGACTTCACGTCGGCGCCGAATCCCAGCGCGCGCTGGCTCACGCGGCGCTGGATGATCTTGTCGAGACCGGTGAAGGCCCCGCCGCAGATGAAAAGAATGTTGCGCGTGTTGATCTTGATATACTCCTGGTGCGGGTGCTTGCGCCCGCCCGTCGGCGGCACGTTGGCGACCGTTCCTTCCAGTATCTTGAGCAGCGCCTGCTGCACCCCTTCGCCCGACACGTCGCGCGTGATCGACACGTTCTCGGTCGTCTTGGATATCTTGTCGATCTCGTCGATGTAGACGATGCCGCGTTCGGCGCGCTCGATGTCGTTGTTGGCGCTCTGGAGAAGACGCAGAAGGATGTTCTCGACGTCCTCTCCCACGTAGCCCGCCTGGGTCAGCGAAGTGGCGTCGGCGATCGCGAACGGGACGTCGAGGAGCCGGGCCAGGGTCTGGGCCAGCAACGTCTTGCCGCAACCGGTCGGGCCGATCAGGAGGATGTTCCCCTTTTCGAGCTCCACCTCGCCGTCGCTGTCGACGTTGAACATGATGCGTTTGTAGTGGTTGTGGACCGCGACGGAAAGGACCTTCTTCGTCTCCTCCTGGGAGATAACGTACTGGTCCAGGATTTCCTTGATCTCGCTCGGGATGGGGATGCGCTCGATATCGGTCCGGCCCGTTTCCTCGGCGCGCAACAAACGGTCGCGCGCGAGCTTCTCGTTGCACTGGGTGATGCATTCGTCGCAGATATAGACCCCGCCGACATTGTCGCGCTGGCTCATGCCGCGAAACAGCGTCCGGACGGCGTGCTGATCGCGGCCGCAGAAAGAGCATCGGAGTTTCATCGGTCTACCCTCGAACGGATTGGGGTACGCGGCGTTTGTCGCCGACCGGGCGAAAGAATTCGGAAGCGGCGCTCGGGAACCGGAGAGGCCGCCGCCTCTCCCCTTTCCTCAGGGGGCCCGATCGAATCCGCGTCGTCGGAGATCGGGCCCGTTCTCCGCCGCCGACGCAGGCCCGGCGGCGGCCTGGAAAGCGCTTCATCGTGGATTGTATCGGACCCGCCGCGGCAAAGCCAAGGAAAAGATCCCGGGCCCCGGCCGGGAGTTCAGAGCCCTCTCCTTAAACTCCTCGCTTTCTTGCTAAGGTCGCGAGCGCAGGACGATTTCGACGCGTCGCTGCGCCTTGGGATCGTTTGCGCCCGGCCCCTTGGGGGGACGGTACTGCGAACAGGAAACGCTCTTGAGACGGCGCGGATCGACCTCGGCGTTTTCGGCCAGATATCGCACGACTTTGTTGGCCCGTGTCGCAGCCAGGGCCCAATTGTCCAGAAATGGGAGGTTGACAACCGGTTGCGAGTCGGCGTGGCCTTCCACATCCACGTATTTCTCGGGGAACCGGCCGAGAATCTCGCCAATCGCATCGAGCGTGGGAAAGACGGTCGAATCCAGGTCGACTTGGCCGGACTTGAACAAATAGTCCGCCGACAGACGCACGACCACGCCGCGCGAGTCGGCGAACACGGCGGCCGAACCGGCTTTGCAGACGGGATCGAGGCGGGCCTTGAGCTGAGTCAGGGCGTCCTGGAAATCCGGGTCGGCGGCCAAGTCGTCCGCATTGGCGGCGACGGGAGGAGGGGCGGCGGCGGCGCGCTTGCGCTCGGTTTCAAGGTCCTTGCGAACGGCGGCGAGGGCCGCTTCCGCCTTCTTCAAGTCGTCGGTCAGGGACTGAATCTTGCGCTCGGCCTTGTCGAGCTCCTTGCGGAGCGACGCGACGGACGATTTCTGGGCCTGGGCGTCGGCCTGCGCGTCGGCTAGACGGGCCTTGAAGTCTTCGAGATCGCGCATCCGCCTCTCGGACACTTCGCGCGACTGCGAGAGATCCCTCTGAGCGGCAACGAGATTGTCGGACGCTCGACGGTTCTCGATCTCGAAGGCGCGTTGGCGCTCGGATTGTTGGGTTTGCAGACGCGTGATTTCGTCGCGAGCGGCGGCCAGACGTTTCTCGAGTCCGTCGATCTCATACTGTTTCTTGGTCAGGGCCTTCTGATACTCGCCGGAGCGGGCCTCCAGGTCGCGGGCGAGTTCCGCGATGCGCGCGTCCTGCGCCGCTTTGATGTAGCGCAGGTCGTGGAGTTCGCTGCACGCCGCGAGCAAGAAGGATAGAATCGCCGCCCCGGCAACGCGGGCGAAGGAACGAGAGAGAGGTTTCACAACGGTCGTCTCCTGAGAATGGAACTGGAGTTGGGCTGAGAGCGACATGAGAGCGACTTCGGGACGCTGTCGGTCGGTTCCTCGGTTCTCGCGGGTGGGGTCCGCTTCAAAGAAGTCTGGCGCGTTTCGTTCAAGAAGGCTGAGTGGTCGGCGGGGTCAGGATCGGTCCCGAGATCGGGCGCTTCTCTCTCTCCTGCGAGGACTGCTCGTCGGGCGAGCCTTGGGGGAAACCCGGTCCGCTGCCGTCGTCCTTGAAGAGAGGCGGAAGATCGCCTCCCTCGATCAGGACCCGGAGTTCGTCGGAGTCGAGCGTCTCGCGCTCGAGCAGCGCCTCGCCGATGCGACCGAACGCGTCGCGATGCGCGAGAACGAGGTCTTTGGCGCGTTCGTAGCATTCCTTGAGAATCTTCTGGACCTCCGCGTCGATGACACCGGCGGTTTCCTCGCTGTAGTCGCGTTCGCGGCCCATATCGCGTCCCAAGAAGACCTGCGCCGACCCGCTCGAGCCGAACGTGCGAGGTCCCAAACGTTCGCTCATTCCGAACTCGCACACCATGCGGTGGGCGATCGCCGTGGCCCGTTGCAGATCGTTGCTCGCGCCGGTGGTGAATTCCTCGAACTGGATCTCTTCCGCCGCGCGGCCTCCCATCAGGAGAAGGATGGCGTTGACGAGCTGCTTGCGGCCGCGATTGTGCCGGTCCTCCTCGGGCAGGACCGACGTCGCCCCGAGCGTCCATCCGCGCGGGATGATGGTCACCTTGTGGACCTTGTCCTCGTTGCCCTCGGTCATCATGCCCACCAGGGCGTGGCCCGCCTCGTGGTAAGCCGTGTTTTCCCGCTCCTTCTCGCTCAACACCATGCTTCGACGTTCGGGCCCCATGAGCACGCGGTCCTTGGCCTCTTCCATGTCGTCCATCTCCACGAGGTTCTTGCCGCGGCGTCCCGCCAGGAGCGCCGCCTCGTTGGCCAAGTTGGCCAGGTCCGCTCCGCTGAAGCCGGGAGTGCCGCGAGCGATCGTGCGCAGATCCACCTTGGGCGATATCTTGATCTGGCGGGTGTGGACCTGGAGGATCTTCTCGCGGCCGAGCAAGTCGGGCAAATCCACGCGGATCTGGCGGTCGAATCGCCCGGGTCTCAAGAGCGCCGGATCGAGCACGTCGGGCCGGTTGGTCGAGGCCATGACGATCACGCCCTCGTTGGGCTGGAAACCGTCGAGCTCGACCAGGAGCTGGTTGAGCGTCTGCTCGCGCTCGTCGTGTCCGCCGCCGATCCCCGCGAACCGGTGGCGCCCGACGGCGTCGATCTCGTCGATAAAGATCAGACAGGGACGCGCCTTCTTGCCCTGCTCGAAGAGGTCGCGCACGCGCGAGGCGCCCACGCCCACGAACATCTCGACGAAATCCGATCCGCTGATGCTGAAGAACGGCACGCTGGCCTCGCCCGCCACGGCCCGGGCGATCAGCGTCTTGCCCGTTCCGGGCGGCCCCGACAGGAGGGCGCCCTTGGGAATCTTGGCGCCGAGGCGCGAGAAGCGTTTCGGGTCCTTGAGGAACTGGATGATCTCCACCAGCTCCTCTTTAACCTCGTCGATCCCCGCCACGTCCTCGAACGTCACCTTCACCTGGCCTTCGCTCACCAGGCGCGCCCGGCTCTTGCCGAACGACATGGCCTTGCTCGATCCGCTCTGGAACTGCCGCATCAAGAATATCCACATCACGACGAACGCCAGGACGGGCAGGACCATGTACATCAAAACGCCGGTCAAGACCTCGTTGCCGCGTTTCCCTTTGTAGGCGACGATGTTGTTGCGCTCGGCCCACTCGAAGATGTCGCGTTCCTGGCCCGCGACGTACTCGGTCTCGAAAGGCCGCGTCTCGATCGTTCCTTCGTCGCTGGTCGACCGGTACTTACCGGTCAACACTCCCCCGGCGTCGGCGATCTCCGTGATTCGCGAGTTGCCCTTGGACAGATCCTTGGGGCGACCCGTCTCGTCCTTCGGGCAGCCCATTTCGCCCAGACGCATCAGCTCGATGAGCCCCATCTTTTCCGGGCGGGGACGATCCGAAAGAAGCCTGGCGAGCAGGATAATCGCCAGGAAGAAGACCAGCCAGAGAGTGAAACTGCGCCTGAGGTTACCGCTCATAATCGATTCGAACACCTTCCGTTCCAGCGGGCGGGCGAATCCCCGCGCCGCCGCCAAGGAGCGGGTGCATAAACACCCCCTCCGCGCCCCGCGCCGCCGCACGGCCGGAACGCCCTTTCCCACTCTCCATTGTTATGCGGAACGCCAGGCGACGTCAAGTCAATTGGCCCGTCAGTTTCCAGGAGTTTCCCCAAGAATTCTGACTGATTAGGGTGACAACGTTGAGTGTGTTGGATTTGCGCGATTGGGCATCTGGAACAGT
>JAFGFN010000080.1 GCA_016931035.1 Candidatus Sumerlaeota bacterium | reverse complement strand
GGAACGGGACGGACATGGTGTTGGAGTAAGCCCCAACCGCCGCCAGCGCGATCAGGCCACACACTCCGAGAATCCGCCGACGCGGCGTTTCGCTCCGAGACGGTTTGGGAGGAGGGGGTTGCCTTTTCGCACGTCGTTTGGATTTCATTCGGATCTCCCGACGTCGAACTCCCGCCCGTCGAACCGCGCGAGTGGCGGCGGCTTCGCTTCGGAAAAAGGCAGCCCGCTCGCGAGGCTCAAGACTCGCCAGATCCCTTCAAAGGACCGATCCGGTAGATCTCGACGAAGTGTCGGCCGTGCTCGAACCGTTCGAGGAGATCGAGCTCGAAGTAGCGGCCGAGCGAAACGGGATCGACCTGTGTCACGTTGATCGAGGAGAAGACGTAGGTGTCGGCCACGCCCGCGGGGACGTTCTCGATATAGTCCACCGAGTCTCCCACCACCCGCAAGGGACGCGGAACGTAACCGCAATCCGGGTCGTCCAAGGCGCGGTTCAGGGGGTAGTGCGTCACGATCCGCGCGTCGGGCCGGTTCTTCGAGAGCCACGCCGCGGCGTCTTCGATGCAATGGACGTAGTCGACAAACCCGAGAGTCGTTTCGTCGCTCACGTTGAGTCGCTCGTGCGATTCCCCTCGGTTGTAGGAGAAGAAGGCCTGGAGGTGTCTGCCCGGCAGGATCTGGCTCCACGACGGGTCCCATCGAAAGACGAACACGACGGCGATGGCCGCGGCGGCAACGGCCAGCCGCACGCGCGACGGTCCCAAGAGCCGGACCAGTCCCGCCGTCCCGAGGATGAAGATGCCTGGATACATCGGCAGGAAGTAGCGATGGAGCAAGTCCGGGCGAATCGACCACAGAAAGAAATTCAATGGGATCTGCAAAGCAAACAGGAGGAAGAGCCGCCCCTGTCTCGTTGCCACCGGGTTGAGAGCGCCGGACGCGTTTCGCCCCGGGCGCGATCGCAGCGCCGAAACGATCGCGACGCCCCACCCCGCCAGCGCCGCCGACAGGAGAATCAGCGTGCCGTGGCCGACGAAGACCTGCGTGACGGCCTGGACCATGTGGGCGACGTAGTCGGCGAAGTTCTTCACGGGCATGAGATTCGACTTGGCCATGTGTCCCGGAGTGGACAGGAAATATCCCTTTGCCCGGCCTCGTAGAATCATAAAGACGATGAAAACGATCGCCGGACTGAGGTAGAACGCCGAGCGGCGCACGAAGTAGCGGCCCCGTTCGCGATAGGGCCGGCAGTAGCTCGCGAAGTAGGTCCACACGACGAAGATGAGAAGATAGAAGGCGCCGTATGCCTTGCACAGAGCCATCAGCGCCGCCGAAATCCAGAACAGGCCCCATCGACGTTTCCAGAAGAAGTAGGTTGTCGCGGTGACCGCGGCCGTCAGTGGAATATCGAGATGGATCTGGAGACTTTGAATGAAGTAGACGGGGTGGAGCATGAGAAGGAGCGTCGCCACGCCCGCCGCGAATCGCCCCAGCACTTCCCGGGCCAGACGATAGGTGAAGAGAAGCGTCAGCGCCGAAAACAGGAGAATCGCCAGGTGAAGAGGCCAGTGCGGACCGCCCGGAACGTGCACAAGACGCTGGACTCGCCACACCGCCCCAAGGAGCCAGAAAAGGAGCGTGGGGTGCCCCGAGTCGGGCGTGGTTATCAGGAACGGCGTTCGCATGTGGCCGCTGATCTCGGCCACCGCGGGATAGTAGTAGGCCAGAGCGTCCCAGTGAGGCGGCAGGAACAGATAGCGATTCCCCAGAAGGGCGAGTCCCGCGAGCAGGGCCAGGAAGAGCAGCGCGTCGTCGCGCAGACGGCGTTTCAGGTCGAACGAGCCGCCCGCATCGAACGACGCCGACGGGCTCGACGGGTCGGGGGCGACGTTGTTGCCGCACGGCTCGGTCATGTTCCGCGGTTTCCTTTGGATTCGAGCAACTCGACGTAGGCCGCTTCGATCCGCTCGACCATATGTCGCAGAGTGAAGTGCTCCATCGCGCGCCGTCGCGCGCCGCGCGCCAGCCGCGTGGCGCGATCCCGATCGTCGATCAGGACTTTCAGCGCTTCGGCCAGCGCGACGGGATCGCCGGGCGCGACGAGCAAGGCTTCTTGTTCGTGTCGCACCAGTTCGGGGATTCCGCCGACCCGGGTGGCGACGATGGGACGTTCGAGCGCCATGGCTTCGAGCAAAGAGGCCGGGCACCCCTCCCAGTGCGACGCCATGCAGTATATGTCGGCCAGCCGCATCAAGGGAAGCGGATCGGCGAGGAATCCGCAGAAAACGATTCGATCCTCGACGCCGGCCGCGACCGCGGCCTCGCGGACCAGGCCGTCCGAGTCGTCGCGTCCCGCAAAAACGATACGAATGTCCGGGTGGTTCGCGCGCAGGAGTTTGAGCGCGACGATCGCGTCCAAGTGCCCTTTCATGCGGCGCAGATTCGCGATCATCGCCACCACCGGCCGGTCGCGCTGTTCCAGGCCGAGCTGCGCGCGCGCGGCCGACGCGTCGAACGAGGTGTCGAGATCGGGCGGGTCGATGCCGTTGTGGATGGTGACGATCTTGTCCGGCGCGAATCCCTCGCGTTCGATCCGGCTTTGTCGGCCCGCCTCGCTGTTCGAGATGAAAAGGCCCACTCTCCCGCCTCGGGCGGTCCACCGATCGAGCCAGACGTGTCGCCGCCGGCGCCAGGGATCGGGACTGCGAATGGCCGAGACGAACGCGGCGACTCGGGCGCGGCGCGCGATGCCGCGGCTCAGAACGTCGGCCCGCAGGCCGTAGGCGTGGACGATGGCGCAGGGCTGGGTGTCGAGCAGGGCGCGCAGCTGCCCTCGCGACTCGGGATTCAGAGGGTTCTGCGAAGCCAATCCCAAGGTTTCGATTTCGATCTTCCGACACGCGTCGAGCAGAGGGCCGGCGGGTTGCATCGTCGCCACGACGTGCAGGAACTTCGAGCGGTCGCACTTTTCGAGAAACCGCAGGAGCATGCGCTCGGTCCCGCCGATGTGGGCCGAACTCGTGAGGTGAAGGACGCGGGGAAGCTCGGTCTGCAGGTCCATCGAGGGAACAAACCTTTTTCCAAGCGGCGCCGACGCGCGCGGAAACATCGAGGCGAAGCGGCATCCGCTCTCTCGCCTTTGCTATAGCGCTTGGCGGAATTCCCTATCGGCTCGCGGGTCCTCGATTCTCGAAGTACCCGCTCCGATCACAGAGACGAAAGCCGCGGCTTCAGAGCGATATGCCTCCGGAGCAGGCGGGCAAACGCGAGATCCAAGCCGCGTTCGGCGGCCCCAATCGCCACGAACTTCTGACAATCGCTCTATCTCATCGATTTTCGGAATTCAAGATATCATTTGCGCCGAAGGTGGCGGCGGGCCTCACGGAGGGCGTGTCAAATGGAAACGCCTCGATGCTTCTGAAAGAGGTTTCCCCGTGACCGTCCCGCGAACTCGGTTGGTCCGAGCGGATCCCTCCAATGTGATGTAAGCCGATTATTATCAACAAGATAGGAGGCGCCAGCCGATCTCGCCATCCCGATCCCGCCTCGATCTCGCTCTTTGGTACGGCCCTTGCGCCCAGGGGGAACGATTTGAACCGAGTGCGGCAATTGCGCAGTCTGGGTCGCCGGGGTATTATTGTGAGGCCGGTTTCGTCCGAGTGAGAAGTAGGGCTAAGCGGTAAAGATCGAATTCTTGTATCCGGCCCGGGAAAGCGAGGAGCGTCATGGCGAAAGGTCGCGAGGACGACCCCAACACCTACGACCAGGTGGATATCCAGTTCGTCGGGCCTGAGCGAGCCGCGCCCGAGACAACGAGTCCGCCCGAGACCGACCCGGAAAAGGACCCGGTCGTCTTGCGCGAGCGGTGGCTGCGCACGGCGGCGGAGCTGGACAACGTTCGCAAGCGCACCGCGGATCAAATCCGGCGCGAGACGATGCTCGAGCGCAAGGCGATGTTGCAGGGTTTTCTGGAAGTGGCCGACAGTTTGGATCAAGCGCTGGCCGCGCATCGAGGGGAGGAGAACGACTGGTTCCGCGGAACGCGCGCGATCCTTCAACAGATGCATGAGGTGCTCGGCCGATTCGGCGCGCGCCCGTTCGACGCGCTCGGATCGCCCTTCGATCCCGAACGCCACGAGGCGGCGGCGCGCGTTCCTCCGACCCGCGAGACGCCCGACGGGACGGTGGTCGAGGTGCTGCAAACCGGATACGAATTCGACGACGGCACGCTTCTGCGTCCGGCGCGAGTGGTGGTCGCTCAGCGCGACTGAGACGCAGAATAGAAACGGCGAAGGACGATGCCTGTCAAATTCCACGACTACTACAAGACTCTGGGGATCGAGCGCCCCGCCTCGCAGGAGGAAATCCAGAAGGCCTATCGGCGCATGGCGCGCAAGTACCATCCCGATCTCAACAAGTCGGCCGGGGCCGAGGCGAAGTTCAAGGAAATCGGCGAAGCCTACGAAGTCCTGCGCGATCCCGACAAACGCAAGCGCTACGACACCCTAGGCGCGGACTGGCAAGCGGGTCAGGAGTTCACTCCGCCCCCGGAATGGGGCGGCGGGCAGTTCCGTTTCGGCGGACCCGGCGGAGGCGCGACGTTCCGCACCTCGGGCGAGGCGGGTCAGTTCAGCGATTTCTTCCGGATGTTCTTCGGCGATTCGACCGGCGGTATGGGAGGAATGGGTGGCCTGTTCGGAGGCGGGGCAAACGAGTCGCCTTGGGGCGGTTCCGCGCAACCCGAGCCTGCGCGGGACCAGGAATCCGAGATCGAGATCGCGCTCGAAGAAGCTTATCGAGGCGCCGCCAAGAAGTTCTCGCTCGAATTCCTGGAACGCTCTCCCAGCGGCGGGATGGAACGCACGCGCCGCGGTTACGACGTGAAGATACCCGCCGGAGTGACGAACGGCTCTCGAATCCGACTGGCGGGCCAAGGCGGGGGGCGCGGCGACCTGTATCTCAAGGTTCGAATCCGCAAGCATCCGCGTTTCGAGCTCGATGGACGCAATCTGACTCAAACGATCGACGTCGCCCCTTGGGAAGCGGCCCTCGGCGCCGAGGTCTCGGTCCCGACGCTCGACACGAAGGTGAGCATGAAAGTGCCCGCGGGGACTTCGAGCGGGCAAGTGCTGCGGCTCAAAGGCAAAGGTCTTCCGAAACGCGGCGGCACGCCCGGCGACATGCTCGTCAAGGTCCGAATCGTGGTTCCGAAGGACCTTGGCCGCCGCGAACGCGAGCTCTTCGAGGCTCTGGCGCGCGAGTCCGGTTTCAAGCCGCGAGATTGAACGCGTCTCGTCAAGTCAGTCGAGTCGCGACGTGTCGCCGCACTCCAAGAGAGACCGCCCCATCTCAACCATCCCACGAATCCGAGACATGCGCCCCACCCCGAATCGGATATTGCCCCTTGATTTGCCGATCGAGGCGTCTCATAACTAAACGACGCTCGAGCGGCGTCGAGAATCCTGCGATTCCATGAACGCCGCCTCTTATCCTATCTATGCTTCTTGGCCACAGCCCGACCGAATGTCGACGCTTTCCCCGCACTTCCCTCTCGAACGCGAGGCGCTCCGGTCCCTTATCGGGACGTGTCTTCACCCCGCGCGCTCGACGATCCAGGCCGATCTCTACGCGCTGACGCGAGAAGCCGAGGGGTGGGTCCTCAAGGATTTCTCCGCCCGGCCGATGTGGGTTCGCGTTCTCTTGATCCGTCGGGTGATGCGGCGCGAAATGCGCGCGTTGCGAGGCCTGGGAGGTCTCGATGGGATTCCGCGCCTGGCGGGCGCGGTCGGACCCGATGCGTTCGCGATGGAGCGTCTCGACGCGGACCGACTGCCTCACATGCGCGACAACTTCCTCACGCCCGTCTTTTTCGACCGGCTCGAAGCCCTGGTCGATCGAATGCATTCTCTGGGTTGGGCGCACGGCGATCTGCGGCGCAAGAACATCCTGGTGGATGGCGATCTGCGCCCCTTCTTGGTCGACTTCGCCACGGCGTTTCACGCGGGCCCGGGCGCCGGCCCGCTGCGCCGCTGGCTCTTTCGACGTTGGGCGCACGTGGACCGGGTCAGCGTCGCGCGGATCAAAGCCTCCTATCTTCCGGCGGACCTGACGCCGCGCGATCGGGCCTTGATCGACGGACAGCCCGCCTACGTCCGTGTGGGACGATGGATGCGAAAGACGTTTTACCGACCCTTGAAGAAACGCCATCGACGCGATTTTTGGCGGCGGCTTCGAGGGCTTTTTCGGACGGTGCGGTAGGTTCCGCCAACTTCGCGGTGAGGCGTTCTGAGTACAACCTCCAGGTTGCTCTTGCATCCACGAGGAGCAGGCTGAAGCCTGTACTCAGAACGGCGCGCAGCCCGTCGCATTGTGGCGTTGACAGACCGCTGGGCTCCGCCGGCAGTAAAGGGTCACGCGAATGTCTGAGAATGCTCCAAACGTTCCCGCCGTCCTTCTCCAGGTGGATCTGGACAGTCTGTGGGCCATCCGCCAAGTGTACGGCCTAGGCAACCCCGACGACTTCCACGCCGACGATCCGGTCTACGATCTAGCCGTCGAGCGCTTTCTCGATCTTTTCGAATCGCGCGGGGTACGCGCCACGTTTTTCGCCATCGGACGCGACTGCCTGATCGAGTCGCGCGCCTGCGTCCTGTCCGAGGCCGCCGCTCGAGGTCACGAGATTGCCAACCACTCCCACACCCATCCGATCGCGATCGGCTCCCTGGGACTCGACGCCGTCCGCGAGGAAGTGACGGCGGCCCAGGAGGCCATTCGCGCCGCGACGGGGACGACGCCGAGAGGATTTCGTTCGCCCGGCTACGCCCTGACGCCCGAGGTTCTCCAATCCGTGATCGAGGCGGGACTGGACTACGACGCGTCTCTCTTGCCCACGTGTGCGGCGCGATGGTTGCGTCTGGCGGGGGGGCTCTTTCGCAAGGGGGGACGTCTCTCGGGGACCGAGGGTCAATACGGCGCGCCGCAAGCCGGGCGCGCGCCCACGTCGCCGTACTTCGCCGATCCTTCCGACCCATGGAATCCGAGCCTCGCTCCGTCGTCGCGGTCGCTGCTCGAGATCCCGGTGGCGGTGACGCCTCGGTTGCGTTTGCCCGTGCATTGCAGCATCGCGATCGGCCTGGGTTGGGCATGGACGCGTCGCGCTCTCGACGCCGTTTGCCGCGAGGCGCCCGCGGTCGCATACGTTTTTCACGGGATCGACCTGCTGGGGGGGGATGAGACGACGGGATTGCCCGGCGGCGTTCTGGGGCGTCGCGCCTTTCTTCAGCCTTACGAGAGGAAGCGCCGAATCGTGGGAAGAGTCTTGGATCTTCTCCTTGACCGAGGCCTTCCGATTCTCTCGAGGGATTTCGCCGTGGTACGTTGTTCGGAGAAGACTTAGAACGGCCAGCCGCGCACAAAAACTATGCATTCTTGCTTGACTTCCGAAGCGGCTTCTGTCCCAATATGGGTTCGGACGCTTGCCCACGCCGTCAACGGATGCTCTTCCCGCTCCCACCGTGTTCGACACAAGCGGACGGGCACGAATTTCGGCCGCTTAAGGTTATCGACTTGCCATCCGATGTTTTAAGGTAAGCGCCCTTGCCCCAACGCCATCGACGGGCGTCCCGGGGCAAAGAGGGCGTAATGCGCCAAGAAGGAGACTTGTGAATCCCATGCGAGTGAGAATCCTCTTGTTTCTATCCATCCTTACGCTCAGCGCGGGGGCTCGCGCCCAGGACGTTCTGTTCTCCGATACTTTCCTGGGTAAGGAAGGACAACGCCCCCAAATGTGGGAGTTCGACACCCCGGATATGGCCTTCTGGACGATCAACAACGGCTGGTTGACCACCGGCAGGGGAAGCGATTTGATTGCCGCCGCCGACAAGTTTTCCTACGGATGGGTTCGGCTGCCCGGCAGCGAGGATTGGGGAGACTACCGAGTCTCCTGCCGCTTCTGGATGAAGCCGACCAACGGCACCGTGGTTCTTACGGGACGGTGGCAGGACCGCAAGAACCACTACGACGCGCGCATCGAGCTCTACGGCAAGCAGCGCATCGCCAAGATCGTGAAGGTCTTCCTGGGCGAGGAGCAGGTGTTGGCCAATACCTCGCTCGATCAGTCCCAGTGGTCCTTTCCCTCGATCGTCAACGGGAAGCCGGAAGAAGCGATCGAGTTCGCATTCACTCTTCAAGGCGCGAGCCTTTCCATCACCCTCGACAGCAACGAGGTTCTGAGCGTTCGCGACGAAGAAATGACACAGGGCACGGCCGGCCTGGGCGAACGGATGAACGAGGTCTTCTTCGACGACTTTGTCGTCTCCGCGGGCAAGAGGGTCGGCCCCATCGCCAAGGTCGGTACGATCTACCATATCCAATTGACCAGCAACATCTCGCGCAGCGAGGCCGAGGTGTTCGAGAAATCTCTTCTCGAGAAGAACCTCGGACCCGTTTACCTGCACGGCCCCGACGACGCCATCGTTCTTTGGCAGGGCAACTACGAGGGTGAAGCCGAGGCCCGGGCCGGAATCAGGCAGATCAGAAGAGACTTTCCCGAAGCCGTGGTCGTGTCGGAGAAAATCGGCGGCGGCGCCCGCAGGAAACGCTTCACCGTCCAGCTCTACGAAGGGCGCGACGCCGTCCAGGCCCAGACGCAAGCCACCGACCTTCGCAACGCGGGCTATGTGCCCGAAGTCGTGGAGAAGGACGCCGTGTATCATGTGTACGTTGGCCGTTTCGACACCAGCGCCGACGCGCAGAGCTGGCAGGTGTTTATGATCGAGGACAATTTCGTCCTCGCCAAGGTCGTGGACCTAGGCGTGTCCGAGGACGAAGGCCCCGGCGGAGCGGCCGCGCCGCGCCGTGCGTTGGATTCGGGAGACTTGCCAGTCGAGATTCCGAAGGAGCTTCTTGAACGCCCCGACATGAAACGCCTGACCGAAGCGCAGCGCAAGGAGATCGTCGACATCATCCAAGAGGCCCAGAAGGTGAAGGCCAGCCAAGACAGCACGACTCTCAAGGAGCTGCGCGAGTTGAAGGAGAAGGTGGCCCAACTCGATGAAGGGCAGAAGAACATTTACAGCACATTGGCCCAGCAAGAGCAGGCGCGGGAACAGACCCAACGCAGCATTGCCCAGAAGATTTCGGAGATCAACCGCGCCATCCAAACCAAGAACTGGGACGACGCGATCAAGCTGTGCGACGAGCTCGACAAGATCGATCCCAGTTCCGCAATACCCGACATGAAGCGCGAGAGAATCAAGTACCTGCGCCAGGGCCTCGAGTTCGGCGGTCAAGAAATTCTCATTGCCGACGCGCTAGCCAAGATCGAACGACTCAAGACCGAAGCCGCTCGCTACGAGCGCGACGAGGAATACGAGATTGCCCGGGAGAAATGGGACCAGATCCTCAATACCGCCCCGGCCAAAGAAATGACCATCCAGCAGGAAGCGCGCAACAAGATCGAGAGCCTGAAGCGCCAGATTGCCGCCCGGAACGAACTCGAGAAGGCTCGGCTCAAGAGAGAGAAACTCGTCTTCGCCATGATGCTCGGCGGCGGAATCGTCGTCGTTCTCGCCGTGATGCTCATGGCTATCTACGTCATCGGGCGCCGCCGCTATCAGAACCTGGTGGCGCAACTCCAGAGCGAAGCCATCACTCCCTTGCAGGAACTTCGAGACCGCACGCAAATGCTTACCTCCGGGCTGGGTTCCGCCGGATTGTCCTTCGATGGCCCGAGCCGTAGTCTGCTCGAACAAAGCGATCTTTCCGACGCCGACTTCGTGATTCCCGAACCCCAGCAGGACGCTTCCGGACCGCCCCCGGCCGCGGGGAAGTCCACCTCGAGCGTGATCACCGAGCCCCCGATCACGAAACCGGCGTCTAAGGCCAAGCCGTCCGCGCCCCCCGCACCGCCTAAGGAGTCCGAACTCGGCGAGGAAGACTTCGTCTTCCCGCCCGGAGATACGGAGCCTCCGTCCGCCCCGCGCAAGAGCGGCGCGGTTCCCTCGGCCGGCATCCCGCCGGAACCGACAACCGACGAGATCATCCTCTCGTTCGACAGCGTAGACTCTTCGCAAGACGCGACAGGCCAGGACGAGATCACGGCCGCGGCCATTACGGCGACGGAAGTCGATCGCCCGAGCGGGCTGGACGCCAAGGATCTGGTCTTCTCCTTCGAGGATACGCACGAGAGCCCGCCGTACGCGCCCGCCGAATCCAAATCGCCGCAGCCTCCTCCTCCCCCCGTCGAGAGACCCACACCCGCGGCCGCGCCCGTGGGCAGCGGGCTCGAAGGACTGGACGACTCGCTCCTCGGCACGACCCCGCTGGATCTCCCGGATATGGATTTCGATATCGCATTCGAAGGGTCGAGCGGCGAGCCGCTCGAAGTCCCGGCGAACGCCACCGCTCCTCTCCCCGTCACCGAAGAGATCGACTTGTCTCTCGACATTCCGACCGTGCAGGAACGGAGCCCCGCGGCTGCACCCGAACCGCCGAGACCGACGGCGCCTCCCGCCCAGCCCGCGCTCGCCGGAGCGGCCGCCTTCTCGCAGAGCTTCGACGACGAGCAGATCGGCCAGATCCCGATCGGATGGACGGGCGAGAACACCGACTATGCCAGTCTGGTCGTTGTCCCCAATCCCGACGGCAACCAGGGCAATTGTCTGCAGTTCAAGAAGACCGCGGGGAAGGGAGCCACTTCGTTCGGCTGCAAGTTCCCCGACGTCAAAGGCAAGGTCGAGATCGAATTCGACATTCGATGCGACGAGAAGAACAAGCACCTCCTCGGTTTCTACATCGAGAAGGACGGCGATTTCCGCCGCTCGATTCACACCGTCGTCCAGTGCGTCGATCCCAAGCGACCCGCTCACCTGCGCGTGTTCACGCGCCCCACGCCCTACACCCTCAAGACCTGGCGTCACGTCCGCTTCGTCGTGGACCTCCAGGAAGGGGTGGTCGACGGCTACGTGGACAACGAACGCGTCGCGGGCGAGATTCGCATGGGCATGAAGGCGCCGAGCCTCAACACCCTTTCGATCCGCGACAACACCGAGACCACGGGCGTCATGTACTTGGACAACCTCGTCGTCCGCGGCTCCTGACCGAGCTATCCGATCCGTTTTCTCCCGCCCGGCTTCTCATATTCGAGAAGCCGGGCGTTTTTTGCCCTTGTCCCCGAGCGGCACGGTCGTCTAGAATGCCGTGAGTTTACGCCGCACTGACCGGGGTGTAACGGGCCCTTGCGCCTCTTCCCAAAGCCCTATCCGGTCCGACTGGTCCGGCATTGTCGATGTAGACCCGCCCGCTTGGATGGCGAGAACGCAAAGAATGTCCCTCCCCGTCGAACATCTCGTCACTTTGGGTTTGTCGCGCCGCGGAGTCGAGGCGTGGCGCGCGGACGGGCTGCGCGAACTTCTGCCGCTCCAGGAGAAGGCGCTGGCCGAACACGGGTTCATGCACGGCGCGAATCTCCTGGTCTTCGCCCCGACTTCCTCGGGCAAGACGTTCGTCGCCGAGATGGCGGCCCTCAAACGCCTCGAGCAGAACCGCCGCGTCGTCTATCTCGTCCCGACCAAGGCCCTCGCCGAGGAGAAGTACCGCGAGTTCTATGACCGCTACGCGCCGCAGGGCTATCGCGTCGCCGTCGCGACGCGCGAGCGGCCGGCGACCGACCGCGCGGTTTTCGAAGGCCGGTACGACCTTCTCGTGGCGGTTTACGAGAAGATGAAGGCGTATCTCGTCGCGCGGCCCGAAATGCTCTCGAGCGTGGCGCTCGTCGTGGCCGACGAGATTCAATCGCTCGGCGATCCCGGGCGGGGCGACACGATCGATCTTCTCCTGACCAAGATCGCCCACGCGCCGTACGGATGTCAGTTCATCGGCCTGTCGGCCGTCTTGGGCGACGACGCGTCGCGCCTGGCGCGCGCGCTCGGGTGCGACCTCATGGTTTGGCGTCGCCGACCGCTCGACCTGCGCGAAGGCGTGTACGATCATTCGCGCAACGTCTTCGTCTATCGCGAGTTCAACAGCGGCGAGAAGGGCGAGGAGGTTCTCGCGGGCGCGGAGCGCGACCCCGGCGCGGAACCGTCCGAACCGTCGGACCCGTCCAGCGAATCCGACCTTTCGGATTTCCGTCGCGAGGCCGTCTTCGATCTGGTCGAGCAGATCGCGCTCGACCGCGGCGAGCAGGTTCTGGCGTTCGTTCCCACGCGAAACGTCTCGCGCAACTGGGCGCATCATCTGGCTCTTCGACTCCGGCTTCCCGGTTCCGAGGCGGCGGTCGAAGAGATCGCTTGTCATGAGGAAACGCACGCGCGCGATCTCCTGCGCGAGACCCTGGGACACGGCGTCGGGTTCCACAACGCCGACCTCCCGTGGGACTTGCGCGCGCTCATCGAGGACCACTTCAACTCGGGCGCGATCCGTGTCCTCGTCTCGACCTCGACCCTTGGCCAGGGAGTCAATCTCGCGGGACGCAACGTCGTTCACGTCCCCGCCATGGTGACTACCGATCGATGGACGGGCCGTCAGGCGGTTGTCGCGTTGAGTCGGTCTCGGTTTCGCAACCAGGGGGGACGCGGCGCGCGTTTGAAACGCGAAGAAGGCTTTGGGCGCTCGATCCTGGTCGCGTCGAACCCGCAGGAGTGCGAGCGGCTGATGCGCGACTACGTCGAAGGGGACTTCGAGAACCTGACGCCCCAGATTCGCCCCGAGGCCCTCGACGCGCATGTCCTCGACCTGGTGGCGTCGCGCGTGGCGACCGACGCGTCCGCTCTCGCGGAGTTTTTTCACGCAACTTTCTCGGGCCGGACCCTCTGGCCCGCCGATTCGGCCGAGGTGCGGCGGCGGGTCGCCGACTCGGTCGAGTCTCTGGGCGAACGCAGTCTGATCGCCCATGCGCCCGAGGGGCGGCTCGAAGCGACGGGACTCGGCGAAGTGGGCGCGGCGACGGGGCTGCAGCCCACAACCATCGAGTCCGTCGCCCGTTGGCTGCGCGAGGGTCCCAAGGCCGTCGTCGAGGACCCGACCGAGGCACTGGTCGTTCTCGCGGCGACCGACGACGGTCGCGACTTTCCCGTCGGAGGGGCCGGCTCGGCCGAGACATCGGGCGGCTGGGTCGAGACGTTGCGAGAGCGGCTTCTGCGTCGGGCCGAAGGAGTCGCGCCGAGCGTCGAGGCCATCCTGTGTCCGCCCGGCGGGTTCTCGCGCGATGGACTCCTGGATCTCAAGAAAGCGTTGATTCTCGACGCGTGGATCGGACCCGGCGAGACGCGCGAGATCGAAGAGCGATTCCAGATCTTCAGCGGCACGGCGGCGAACCTGGCGTCGCATTTCGCCTGGCTCGCCGAAGGGGCCGCGGCGATGGCCAAGGCCCTCGCATTGCCCGCGACGGTCGCGCGCGCTCTCGGCGACCTCGCCGAACGCCTCGTCCTCGGTTGCGGACCGCAAGGTCTGGCGCTGCGCGTCTTGCGGGTCCAAGGGCTGTCGCGCAGCGCTCTGCAAACGCTTCTTCGCGAAGGATACGACACGATCGAGGCGCTCGCCGAGGCGGACGAGGAGGCCTTGGCGCGTCTCGTGCCGCGACGGATCGCCCGCGAAATCGCGCACGAGATCGTTCGCGAGACCGTCCGCGAAACGACGCGGCTTTCGCAACCGAAACGCACCGGCTCGGCCCGCTCCGTTAAGAAGCCCGCTACGCCACGCCCGACTCGGGGCGACACTCCGCCGGCGCCCTTGTCCACTGCGTCCACCGAGTCCACTTCGTCCACTCCGTCTACCCCCCCTACTGGCGGCGCTCAGGTCCTCCTCGAAATCGACCTGCGGGGGCCCGGATGCGCACGGCTGAACGGCCAGGACCTTCGTCTGCCGCCGTTGCCGCTTCAGCTTCTGGCGGTCTTGGCGCGTTCGCCCGACGTGGGGGTGAGCTACGCGGACCTTATGGCCACAGTGTGGCGCGACGCCCACGTCGAGTCGCAACAGATTCACGCCCACCGCACGCGCATCGTCCGCGCCGCCGAACCGATCCTCGGTTGCCAGGCCGCGCGCGATCTGATCCCGATCCGGAGGGGCCTGGGACTGTGTCTCGCCCTTCCCCCGAGCGCGATTCGCATTCTTGAGAAATGACCCTTTGCGTGTTCAGAGACGCGGCGGGTCGGTGTCGAACGAGGGAAGATCCACGCGTTTGGAACCGATCGGAGGGCTCTCGCCCACCAGGCCCAACTTGACGTAGATGGGATGGACGGCCCGGCCGAGGCGGGGAAGCCGGGTGGCGAAGAAGAGGACCGAGACGATGTAGAGGCTCGACATGAGGGCCAGGGCGCGGGGCGAGCCCCAGTGTTCGCCGGTCTTTCCCGCCAGAAGACTCCCGAGTGGAGCTATCCCCATCATCGACAGAGTCCAGAAGCTCATAACGCGTCCGCGCATCGTGTCGTCCACGATGGTCTGGATCAGGGTATTGCACGACACGTTCTGAGTCATCATTCCGAAGCCGACGAGAAGAAGGAATCCCATCGAGAGAAACTGGTTGCGCGACAGCGCGAAACCGACGAGCGCGACGCCGTAGAGAATTCCGGCCTCGGCGATCACGCGGCCGAGTCCGCGCACGCTCTTGCGGGTCGCCAGCCGGAAGACGCCCGCCAGGGCGCCGACTCCGCTGGCGCCCATGAGGTATCCGTAGGTTCGCGACGTGCCGTGGAGGACGTCCTTGGCGAACGAGGGCATGAGCATGATGTAGGGCATGACCAGGAGACTCGACGTGCACAACAGAAACAGAATCGAGCGGATCGGCGCCGACCGGAAGGCATAGCGGAGTCCCTCTCCGAGGTTTTGCAGGACGTGGCGCTGTCGCGTGGCCTTCTCGATGGGCGGGATCCGCATGGCGCTTAGGGCCGCGATGACGGCGATGAAACTCAGGCCGTTGATGAGGAAGCAGATCCCCTCCCCCACCACGGCGATCGTGGCTCCGGCCACCGTGGGTCCGATCAGCCGGGCGCTGTTGAACATGAACGAGTTCAAGGCGATGGCGTTGGGCAGGTCGTCGCGGTTGTCGACCATCTCCACCACAAACGACTGGCGGATCGGGATGTCGAACGCGTTGACGAGCCCGAGCATCAGGGCGAGCGCGACGATGTGCCATACGGCGATCTGACCGGTCAGCGTCAGAATGGCCATGAGGAAAGCCTGGGTCATCGCGACGGACTGGGTGGCGATGAGGATCGTCCGGCGGTCCGTCCGGTCCGCCAACACGCCGGCGAAAGGCGAGAGGGGGAACGCCATGATCTGGCCGCAGAAGCTCACGATCCCAAGCATCGCGACCGATCCGGTCAGGCGAAAGACCAGCCAGCCGAGCGCGATGCGCTGCATCCAGGAACCGATGAGCGAGAGACCCTGGCCGAGGAAGAACAGGCGATAATTGCGATGGCGCAGCGCGCGGGCGATGGTCAAGAACCGGCCCAGCCGGCCGTTCGGAATCGAATCGTTCGACGATGCGTCGTCGGGTCCTTGCTCTTCGGATGTCGTCGGGTCGTTCTTAGTCATAGGGGTCGTAGGGTACGGCGTTCTTCATTTCGTACCTCGGGTTCTCGGGTTTGTCGGTTCGGAACGGCGCGGCGGGGAGTCCCGCCCCGTTGACGAGGTTGGGCTGGGCGGTTTCGCGCCAGCCGAACCGGACGGCCCGGGGCTCGGAGACCTCGGCGGCGCGGACAACAACCGTCTCGCCGTCGATCGCAGTCTCTGCCGGAACGAATTCTCCGTCCGGACCCGCGATTTCGAACCACGACAAGGGTTTCCCGTCGCTCGACTGGAGACCTTCGGCGAACCGGAAGCGGATCCGTATCTTATCGCCCTCGATCGCCATCGAGTCGTAGAGCGGGCCGGAGTACACAAGATCGGCGCGGCCATACGTCTTCGCCAGAGCCCAGAGAGCGAGAC
Organism: Candidatus Sumerlaeota bacterium; assembly: GCA_016931035.1. Lineage (GTDB taxonomy): Bacteria > Sumerlaeota > Sumerlaeia > UBA8349 > UBA8349 > JAFGFN01. Next base: position 6,780 of record JAFGFN010000080.1, on the reverse strand, counting down.
GCTCCCCGACGGGTCGCTTGTTCTTTGGGTGGATGTCGCGGAGTTCGCCCAGATCGGTCGTCACGACCATTCCGGTGTCGGGAATCGAGAGCGCTTGGGTCTGCGCCTCCCAGAACTCGGGCAGACTGAAGGGGGTGTACTCGGGATTCGGTTTCCCCGCGCCGTCGAGGAGCGAGCCGTACTCGAACGGGGCGATTTGAACGTAGTAGAAGGGGAAGTCGCCTTGGCCCCATAACGCGCGCCATCCCTGGATCAAGCCGCGCATCTTGAACGTATAGGCGGGACCGTCATAGACGTTCGATTCGCCCTGGTACCAGACCGCTCCGCGTATCGCATGGGGGACGAGGGCGTGGACCATCCCGTTGTAGAGCGAGCGCGGACGCGAGCGTTTGCGAAGCGGATGCATCGGCCATTCGAATTCGGGTGGGCGCGGGACCGGGTCGTTTTTCGCCAAGGCTTTCTTCGCGTCGGAGAGCCACGTGTCGTACTTCTCGACGGCCTCGGACTGCATGGCGCCGAATTCCTTGTCTCGCCTCTCGAGCTCTTCGACGAAGGGGGAGAGTTCGGGGACCGACTCGAATCCGACCTCTGGGATCCAGGGTTCGATATTCGTTCCGCTGTAGGCGGTCTGGATCAGGCCGATCGGGACGCCGAGCTCGGTCCGGAGCTTGCGGCCGAAGAAGTGGCCGACCGCCGAGAAATCCTGGACGGTCTCGGGGGCGCACGAGGTCCAGCGCGCGTCGATCGTATCGAGCGGATACCCCTGGGAACGGCGCGGGACGCGGAAGAAACGGATGTCGGGGTGTTGGGCTCGGGCGATCTCCGTCCCGTCGGGGTCGAACTCCTTGAGCCCCTTTTCCATGTTGGACTGACCCGAGCAGATCCAGACTTCGCCGATGAGAACGTCCGAGAATGTCACCGAGTTCTTCTCGCCGCTCATCGTCATTGCGATCGGCTTGTCGCTCGGGGGTCTCGGATCGAAGGTCACGCGCCACGCGCCCTCGGCGTCGGCTTGGGCCGTGCGCGTCTCGTTGGCGAGACGAACCGAGACCTTTTCGCCCGGCGCGGCCCATCCCCAAACGGGAATGGGCGTGCCCGATTGAAGCACCATGTGGTCGCCGAAGATCGACGCGGGTGTCGCATCCGCCAAACACGCGGACGCCATGCCGAGCGAGAGGATCGTTGCCAAAAGCGTTCTCCTGTTCATAACGGCCTCTTTTCCCGAGTTCCACGTTGCGAGTACAGGCTTCAGCCTGCTCTTCTCGCGTAAGAGCAACCTGAAGGTTGTACTCCAAACGCCTCTTGTCGAAGTTGCCGGGTCATCAGAACCATTTCCTCGGTTTGAAAACCCAGGCGATCCGTTTCCATCGCCGGATGCGGTCTATCTGTCGCTCGATGGCGCGAACGCGGCGTTCGTCCCAAGCGCCCTCGGAATACGCGTCGAAGAAGACTCTGCGTTCCTCCGGACCGACGGAACGGCGAGGAAGCGACCGGAAAACCTGGAAGAAATTGTGTGTACGACGGAAGGGGCCGACCTTGTCGCCCAAGCGTCCGCCGTCGAGGTCGATCGAACAGAATCGGGGCGGATCGTCCTTTTCGCGCTTTTCCTGCCCCAAGAAGATGTGGGAAGTGCTCAGGTCGTCGTGCGCGAATCCCGCGTCGTGGGTGCGGCGAACGAACCGGCCGAGCTGCTCGATCCAGAACCGCCGTTCGGAGTCCGAACCGCGGACCTCGTTCCACAGGGCGCGGAACGGAAGGGCGTTCTCGAGTCCGAGGGTGACGAGATAGTTCTCGGTCATCATTCCCCCGGCCGCGCGTTTCTCGGCCCACAGAAGCGGCAATGCCGTCGGGATTCCTCGTTCGAGGAGCCGCCAACCCAGATCCCACTCGCGGCGGCATTTTCCCGCGCGGCCGATCGAGACTAGGCGTCTGAGTCCGTTGCGCACGCGGCAGCGCTTCGCATAGACCCGCACCGGTCGGCCGATCGGGTCCTTCACGTCGAGAGCGAGGACGCACCGGGTGCGCGAGCGTTTGACGCAGACGGGCGTCGCCGAGCCGGAGGCGTTTCCCGATTTCGGCGGGTCGGGAGCCGTGTCCCACGGGAGGCCGACCAGATCGAAATCCACGAGCGGCCCCAAACATCGGCCCCGCAGTCCATCGCGGCCGTAGTCTTGTTCCGACGTGTCCAGCCAGGGGCTCAGGGTCGCGGATACCGTCTCGGGAATGCGCCTCATAGACCACCGAGAATACCCTCCCCGCGAAAAAGATCAAGAACGCTTTTCCCGTCTCCATCGGACCGGGCGCAACCCAAGGTCGGCTCGCCCGCGATGCCGAGACGGCGCTTTTTCTTGTCCAAGAACCCCGATTCCCCCGCACGCTGGCTGCGGGGCGCACTTCTGCTTCGGACCGATCCTCGAACTGGCGGTGTGAGTCGGCCTCGGCCGCGCGTACGCCGTTGAACCGGGCGCGACGTCCATGGCCTCCGCCCCGGCCGGGGTCGAATACTGCTTCAAAAGGTTGAGCAGCGGAGGTCATGAAAGTGGATGGGAGGACGATACGTATTAGGAGGACGCAGGTCTGACCCAGGGGTAGACTTGCGCCCATTGGGCCTGCTCGCGAGACAAGTCGACGGCGCGGAACGTCTCCGGTTGGTCGGACACGCGCTTCGCGTCCTCCGGCCCGCCTCTGGCGGTTGAGACTGAACGCCGGGTTCTTTGCGAGTACGTTGGGCAATTGCAGCGCGAAAGTCTTCAATAGCCGAAAGGAGATTGGTCATGAAACCGAGAGGAGATTCCCTCTTGCCGGAAACCACCTTCGTTTGTCGGGCTCGGATGCGAGCCGCACTTCTATTCGTACTTATTGTCGGACTGGCGATGTTCACGGGGTTCGGCGGCGGCGCTCAGGCCGTCGAGTCGGGTGAGACAACCATGTCGGGCGGGACAGCCGTCTCTCCCGACGAAATGCCGGCGGGGCTGTGCGACTCGATCCGGCGCACTCGCGAGGCGGAGCGCTACGCGATCCAACCGGCGGCGAAATCGGAGTCGGACGCAGCCGAGGGGGTGTTCGAGGCGCGGAACGACGCGCAAGGGTTCCTCGCCCGGTTCTCGCCCGAAGGGTTGACCGTTTTGCCCGCCGGCGAGAGCACCGCCTCGCCGTGGCGTTGGGCGATGCGGCTCGAGGGCTTCGGTTGGGCGGGCGACGTACGGCCCGTGGCTGCGGCGCAAGTCGAAAGCTCCAGCGAGAAGATCGAGTATCGCCGCGGGGCGCTGACCGAGTGGTACACCAACGACCGTCGCGGCGTCGAGCAGTGGTTCCGCATCGATTCGCCTCCCGACGCAGCCCGTCCGAGTCTCGACGAGCGCGTGCAGGTCGACTTGACGTTCGACAGCGACCTGACGGCCAAGGTTCATGACGACGGCAAGGGTTTGGCGCTCCAGGGCGACTCGGGCTGGACGGCGTTGCGCTATGGCGAGCTGCGCGCCTGGGACGCGAACGACCGGGACCTGACCGCCCGGATCGAGTTGACCCGACGGGGAATCGCCATCGTGGTGGACGCGCGCAACGCCGCCTATCCGATCACGATCGACCCGCTTGTCTTCACGGAGAAGAAGGTGGCTGCTTCGGACGCCGCCGTGGACGATTGGTTCGGCTATGCGGTCTCGGTCTCGGGCGACACGGCCCTGGTCGGCGCTTACGGAGACGACGCGGGAACGAGTCAGAGCGTCGGTTCGGCTTACATTTTCGCCCGCAACCAAGGCGGTGCGGACAACTGGGGCCAAATGGCCAAACTCACCGCCTCGGATGCGGCGGCGGACGACTGGTTCGGATACACGGTTTCGCTTTCGGGCGACACGGCGCTCGTCGGCGCGATGCTCGCCGACTCGGGGACGAGTCTGAGCGTGGGCGCGGCCTACGTTTTCGAGCGCAACCAGGGCGGCGCGGACAGCTGGGGCCAAGTCGCCAAGGTCACCGCCTCGGACGCCGCGGCGAACGACTATTTCGGCTGCGCCGTTTCCCTCTCGGGCGACACGGCCCTGATCGGGGCGCGCGGCGACGATGAAGGGACGAGCCTGGGCGTCGGCTCCGCCTACATCTTCGAGCGGAACCAAGGAGGCGCCGACAACTGGGGCCAAGTGGCCAAACTCGCCGCTTTGGACGCCGCCGAGTTCGACGACTTCGGCCACGCTGTCTCGCTCTCGGGCGACACGGCCCTGATCGGAGCGTACCAGGACGATGACGACGGGAACGCCTCGGGTTCGGCCTATATCTTCGAGCGCAATCAAGGCGGCGTCAATAACTGGGGTCAGGTGGCCAAGCTCACCGCCTCGGACGCCGCGGCGGAGGATTCCTTCGGCTACTCCGTGTCGCTTTCGGGCGATACGGCCCTGGTCGGAGCCTATCGGAATGACGACGGAGGGAGCACTTCAGGTTCGGCCTACATTTTCGGGCGCAACCAAGGCGGCGCGGACAACTGGGGCCAAGTGGCCAAGCTCGCCGCCTCGGACGCCGCGGCGGACGACTACTTCGGTTACTCCGTCTCGCTCTGGGGCGACATCGCCCTGGTGGGCGCTTACCAGGACGATGACGGAGGAAGCGCGTCGGGCTCGGCCTACGTCTTCGAGCGCAACCGAGGCGGCGCGAGCAATTGGGGGGAAGTGGCCAAGATTACGGCTTCGGACGCCGCTGCCGGCGATCGGTTCGGCTGGGCCGTCTCGCTTTCGGGCGACACGGTCTTGATCGGAGCTTACGACGACGATGAAGGAACGAGTCTGTCGGTCGGTTCGGCCTATTTCTACGATCTTGCCGACTCGTCCTGGCTCGAGCGGCGGCAAGTTTACCCCTCGAGCGCGTCGGCGTACGACTACTTCGGCGTTTCCGTCTCGCTCTGGGGCGACACCGCCCTGGTCGGGGTGGAGCTCGACGACGACAACGGGGGCGATTCCGGATCGGCCTACATCTACGAGCGGAACGAAGGGGGCGCCGAGAACTGGGGCCAAGTGGCCAAACTCACCGCCTCGGACGGCGCTGGGGGTGACCGGTTCGGCCAAGCGGTCGCGCTCTGCGGCGACACGGCCCTGGTCGGGGCGTGGCGCGACAACGCGGGAGCGACCTCCGACGTCGGTTCAGCCTACATTTTCGAGCGCAACCAGGGGGGCGAGGACGTTTGGGGAGAGGTAGTCAAACTCACGGCCTCCGACGGGGCGGCGAACGACCGGTTCGGTTGCGCCGTCTCGATCTCGAACGACACGGCCCTGGTCGGGGCCTATTATGACGACGACGCAGGGACCAACTCCGGTTCGGCCTACGTTTTCGAGCGCAACCAGGGAGGCGCCGACAGCTGGGGCCAAGTCGCCAAACTCGTCGCCTCGGACGCGGCGGGGGACGATTGGTTCGGCTTTGCCGTCTCGATCTCGGGCGACACGGCCCTGGTCGGAGCGTGGTACGAGGACGATGAGGGAAGCGCCGCGGGCGCGGCCTACCTCTTCGAGCGCAACCAAGGGGGCGCCGACAACTGGGACCAGGTCGTCAAACTCACCGCCGCGGATGGGGCGGCGGACGATTGGTTCGGCTTTGCCGTTTCGATCTCGGGCGACACGGCCCTGATCGGGGCCTATGGCGACGATGACGGGGCGAGCGCCGCGGGTTCGGCCTATATCTTCGAGCGCAACCAAGGCGGCGCGGAAAACTGGGGCCAAGTGGCGAAGCTCAAGGCCTCGGACCCCGGCGCGGACGATTACTTCGGTTGCGCCGTCTCGCTCTCGGACGACATGGCCGTGATCGGGGCCAACTACAACGACGACGACGGGTCGAACTCGGGCTCAGCCTATGTCTTCCGACGCAACGAGGGAGGCGCGAACGGTTGGGATCAGGTCGCCAAACTCACCGCCTCGAATGCGGCGACAGGCGATGAGTTCGGCAGGTCCGTCGCGCTCTCGGGACACACCGTCTTCATCGGGGCTCTTGCGGACGACATCGGCGCGCTGGAAGACGCCGGCTCGGCCTACTTCTTCTACCTCGACTACGACATCCCGACCCCGGACCCGATGACGTGGGCGAGTCCGCCCGCGCCTCTCGGAGCCACGACCGTGACGATGACGGCAACCACGGCCTCGGACCCGAGCGGCGTCGAGTACTTCTTCGACTGCGTGAGCGGCGGAGGCAACGACAGCGGGTGGCAGGACAGCCCGATCTACACCGACACGGGATTGGACGATTTGACGACCTATACCTATCGTGTGCGGGCGCGCGACAAATCGGCGGCGCAGAACCTGACGGGTTGGTCTTCGACCCTCGCGGCGATGACGCCCGACGCCACCGCCCCCTCGCCGGATCCGATGACGTGGGCGAGTGCGCCCGCGGCGGCCGGACCCACCTCCGTGAACATGACGGCGACAACGGCCACCGATCCGTGCGGCGTCGAGTACTACTTCGAATGCACGGGCGGCGGAGGACACGACAGCGGATGGCAGGACAGTCCCGCCTATGTCGACGTGGGCCTCAGCGAGCTCGTCACCTACACCTACCGCGTGCGAGCGCGCGACAAGTCGCCCGCTCAGAACACGACGGCGTGGTCTTCGGCCTTGGGGGCGATGACGCCCGACGCGACGACGCCGACCCCGGACCCGATGACGTGGGCGAGCGTGCCCGCGGCGGCCGGACCGACCTCCGTGGCCATGACCGCGACCACCGCTTCCGATCCGAGCGGGGTCGAGTACTTCTTCGAGTGCACGGCGGGCGGAGGACACGACAGCGGATGGCAGGACAGCCCGATCTATGTCG
>JAFGFN010000079.1 GCA_016931035.1 Candidatus Sumerlaeota bacterium | reverse complement strand
GCCTTTTAAGCCGTTGGTCGCAGGTTCGAGTCCTGCCACGCTTACCATTCATTCCACTCCGGTTACACCTCACTTCTCTTTTCTACTGACCTGCCCCATTGGCTGGACAGTTCTCAGGGTGAGGGTTCTCCTTGGTTGACGGTTGTTGGTTCTTTCCTTCGAGCCCTCCGAGGGGGGCTGGGGCGCACTCCGTCGCGATTCCGGGAAAATGCGACATTGACAAGGACAGATAGATAGGATAGCTTCTTGGATAGGAATATTTCCTATGTGGAGCCAAGACATGAGTCTCACGAAACAATCCATCGAAGACCGCATGACGGATTTTGTTGAATCCTGCCGACGCAGAGGCGTAAGAGTGACTCATCAGCGCCTGGAAATCTATCGCGAAGTCGCCTCGCTGGAGACCCATCCGGATGCGGACACAGTATTCCGCCGCGTGAGAAAGCGGATTCCCACGATCGCCCTGGACACGGTCTACCGCAACCTGAAGTCCCTCGCCGAACTGGGTCTCGTTTCCATCGTCGGAACGAGCCCGGAGCGGCTGCGGTTCGATGCGAACGTCCGGCGCCATCACCATTTCGTTTGCGTAAGGTGCGGATCGATTCAGGACTTCTGCTCCGAGAGCCTCGGCGGCGTCGAGCCGCCGCCCGAGGCCAACGCGTTGGGTGAACCCGTGTCGATGCACCTGGAGGTCAAGGGCGTGTGCAAGAACTGCGGGACTCGAACGAAGAGGCGTCGATGAAGGCCTCCGATGCTCTTCAAAGACGCGAGGCTCGTGTAGCAGCGATGCAAGAAACATTGCCATACGAAGGAGACGGCAAGGGAAGCGAAAGGAGACAATCATGAAAGAGAAAGCGAAGTTGACCAACAATGCGGGGGCTCCCGTCGTCGACAACCAAAACGTGATGACGGCGGGGCCGCGCGGGCCGATGTTGCTGCAAGACGTTTGGTACTTGGAGAAGCTCGGCCATTTCGACCGCGAAGTGATCCCCGAACGGCGCATGCACGCCAAGGGGTCCGGCGCCTACGGCGACTTCACCGTCACCCACGACATCGCGCGCTACACCAAAGCGAAGGTCTTCTCCGCCGTGGGGAAGAAGACCGACCTCTTCGTCCGCTTCTCGACCGTGGCGGGCGAACGCGGCGCGGCGGACGCCGAACGCGACATTCGGGGCTTCGCCATGAAGTTCTACACCGAAGAAGGCAACTGGGACCTGGTGGGTAACAACACGCCGGTTTTCTTCCTGCGCGATCCGCTCAAGTTCCCCGACCTCAACCACGCCGTCAAACGCGACCCGCGCACCAACCTGCGCAGCGCCCGCAACAACTGGGACTTCTGGACGTCGCTGCCCGAGGCGCTCCATCAGGTCACCATCACCATGAGCGAACGCGGCATTCCTCTGTCGTTCCGTCACATGAACGGCTACGGCAGTCATACGTTCGCTATGATCAACGCCAAGAAAGAACGTTATTGGGTCAAGTTTCACTTCAAGACTCAACAGGGCATTCGGTGCCTGACCGACGCGGAGGCCGAGGCCATTGTCGCCAAAGACCGCGAGAGCAATCAGCGCGATCTGTACGAGAGTATCGAAAAGGGCGAGTTCCCACGCTGGACCCTGTACATCCAAATCATGCCCGAGAAGGACGCAAGCAAGTGTCCGTTCAACCCGTTCGACCTGACCAAGGTTTGGCCCCACGGCGATTATCCTCTCACCGAGGTGGGGGTCCTGGAACTGAATCGCAATCCGGAGAACTACTTCGCCGAAGTCGAACAAGCGGCTTTCAACCCGGCCAACATCGTGCCCGGCATCGGCTTTTCGCCCGACAAGATGCTGCAGGGGAGGTTGTTCTCTTATGGCGACGCGCAACGTTACCGCCTTGGCGTGAATCATCATCTGATACCGGTCAACAAGTCGCGCTGTCCCTTCCACAGCTTTCATCGCGACGGGGCGATGCGGGTGGACGGCAACCACGGCGGCACGCTCGGCTACGAACCCAATAGTTGCGGCGAGTGGCAGGAGCAACCCGACTTCTCCGAACCGCCTCTCAGTCTCGAAGGCGCCGCCGACCATTGGAACCATCGCGAGGACGACGATTACTACTCCCAGCCGGGGAACCTGTTCCGCATCATGAACCCCGAGCAACAAGCCGCATTATTCGGCAACACCGCCCGCGCGATGGGAGACGCTCCGCGCGAAATCAAGATTCGCCACATCGGCAATTGCCTGAAGGCCGATCCGGCATACGGCAAGGGAGTCGCCGACGCACTGGGCATTCCGCTCAGCGACGTGCCGAGCTAACCTGCGCTCCGAAACGGGAAGACTCGGACGGCGAAGTCTCAAGAACCCGACATGGAAGACTTCGCCGTCTTCATCTCGGTCCGTTGCGACCCGGAAGGAAAAGCGCGAGGAGCGTCCGCTCGGATTTGCCGCTCCCACGGCGTTCCGTTGCGTCGAGGAACGGCTTGAAAGCGGATGCTCGCTTCGTTACGCTGAGACGAGACGTATATCGCTTCGCCTCGGAGACGATAGGTACGGGAATGAAATCGCGCGCAGAACAGAAAACGAAGACGCCTCTTTCCCCGACCGAGGCGATTCTCGAGAGTATTTCGGACGGCGTATTCACGGTCGATCTCGAATGGCGTATTACGTCGTTCAACCGCGCCGCGGAAGAGATCACGGGCGTCGCGCGCCGAGAGGCCGTCGGTCGGCCTTGCTCGGAGGTGTTTCGTTCGAGCATGTGCGAGGTCGAGTGCGCGCTGCGACAGTCGATGGAAAGCGGAAAGGCGGTCGTCGGAAAATCGGGCTACATCGTCAATGCGCAAGGCAAGCGAATCCCGATCAGCGTGTCGACGGCGGTGTTGCGCGATTCTCAGGGAAGGGCAATCGGCGGCGCGGAAACGTTCCGCGACTTGAGCGACGTCGAGGCGCTTCGACGCGAACTCGAATGCCGTTTCCGCGTCGGCGATCTGACCAGCCGCAGCCCCCTGATGCAGAGAATCTTCGAAGTCTTGCCTCCCATCGCCGCCAGCCCGAGCACGGTGCTTCTTCTGGGCGAGACGGGTACGGGCAAGGAACTCGTCGCGCGGACGATTCACGATTTGAGTTCGCGCCGCGATGGACCGTTCATTGCGGTCAATTGCGGCGCGCTTCCCGATACGCTTCTCGAATCGGAGCTATTCGGATACAAGGCGGGCGCATTCACGGGTGCGAACAAGAACAAGCCCGGGCGGTTCGCCTTGGCCCGGGGAGGAACGCTCTTGCTGGACGAGATTGGCGAGGTGAGTCCCGCGATGCAGGTGCGGCTTCTTCGCGTACTTCAGGAACGGACTTTCGAACCTCTGGGCGCGACGCGCGGCGAGAAGACCGACGCGCGGGTGATCGTCGCGACGAATCGCGACCTGGCCGACCTGGTTCGGCGCGGGGATTTTCGCGAGGACCTTTATTACCGCGTGAACGTTGTGCGAGTCGAATTGCCGCCGTTACGACGTCGCAAGGAAGACATTCCGCTTCTGGCCGGACAGTTTGTCGAACGCTTCAATCGTTTACAGGGAAAAGCGATCCAGGGATTCTCGTCCGAAGCCCTTTCTCTTCTCATGGCTCACGATTGGCCGGGCAACGTGCGCGAACTCGAAAACGCGGTGGAACGCGCGTTCGTCCTGTGTCGCGAAGGCGCGATTGGGATCGCCCATTTGCCCGAAGCGCTGACGTCGCACGGCGAGACCCGAAAGGGGGAGTCGGCGATGCGAACCGCGCACGACATCATCGACGCCCAGGCGATTCGCACCGCGCTCGAACGCAACGGATTCAACCGTCTCGCCGCGGCAAAGGAATTGGGCATCCATAAGACGACTCTTTTCCGAAGAATACACAGTCTCGGCATTTCCCTTCCTCAACGCGACGGACGGTCGCGTTCCTCGAACAAGAAGTAGCGAACATGCATCTGTAGTTGTCCGACAGAGTAGCGATACTGCAATACTACCCCTCTTCGGCTCGAAGGAGCGGATCGAACGAAAGACTCGTTTGGGCGCGGCCGGACGGCGTTCAGCGCGATATTGCGCGACTTCGAACAGGCTTCTATCCCCTGGCACGAATAGTGCTCCTGCATCCTTTCGTGATGAAGACGGCCTTCGCTACCTGGGACAACCGCATCGCGCCACTGTTCGACGTGGCCCGCCGGATTCACGTAGTCGAAGCCGAGTCGAAACAGATCGTTTCTGAACAGTCCGAGTCGTTGCCCGGCAACCTGCCGATCGAACGGGCGTTGCGGCTTGTCGATTTGGGCGTAGGCACGCTTGTTTGCGGGGCGATATCGCGACCGTTTCACGAAATGCTCGCGGCCTACGACATTCGGGTCGTTCCGTTCGTCGCGGGCGATTTGTGCGAAGTCGTCGAAGCGTGGCTAAGAGGCAATCTCACGGGCGATACGTTCGCTATGCCGGGTTGTTGCGGACGGGGTCGCCGAGCGCAAGGGACGCGCGGTTCGCGCGAGGAGGGTACTTCAATGAATGGAAGAGGACGCGGTGGAGGAGGAATGGGACAGGGCGGCGGTCGCGGGCAGGGCCGAGGCGGCGGCAGAGGCGGACGCATGGGAGGGCCGCTTGCGGCGGGTCCGGCGGGCGAGTGCGTTTGTCCGCAATGTGGCGCGAAAGAACCGCACGAACGCGGCACGCCTTGCGTCGGGAGAAAGTGCCCGAAGTGCGGCGCCGCGATGACAAGAACATAGGAAGACTTCGTAACGAAAGGAGAATACAACCATGCCTGGAGGAGATAGAACAGGACCGATGGGAATGGGCCCGATGACGGGTCGCGCCGCTGGATTCTGCGCGGGTTTCGCCGCGCCGGGATATGCAAACCCCGTTGCGGGACGCGGTTTCGGCGCGGGTTTCGGTCGCGGACGCGCATTTGGGGGGCGTGGGGGCGGTGGCGGCGGACGCGGATGGCGCCACATGTTTTACGCGACCGGACTGCCGGGTTGGATGCGGTTTGGCGGCTATGCTGGACCGACCGCGGCACCCGATCCCGAAATGGAGAAGCAAGCGCTCAAGAGCCAGGTCGATGTCTTGCAGTCGTCGCTAGAGTCGATCAGGAAGAGACTCGGAGAACTCGAAGGCGGCGCAAACGAAGCATAGTGGAGGAGGTGAACGAATGAAAATCGCTTTCACAACGTCGGGCGACAATCTCGACGCGCCGCTCGACACCCGTTTCGGTCGCGCGCCCAAATTCCTGGTGTACGACTTGGATTCCGACACGTTCGACCTGATCGACAACCGGCAGAACCTGAACGCCGCTCAGGGAGCGGGAATCCAGTCGGCGGAAAGCGTCGCTCGAACCGGGGCGAAGTGCTTGGTGAGCGGGCATTGCGGTCCGAATGCGTTCCGAGTGCTTACCGCAGCCGGGATCAAGGTATACAACATCGATGCGGCGACTGTGGGCGAAGCGCTCGAGCGGTTTCGCGCGGGCAAACTGGTCGAAGCGCCGACGGCGGATGTCGAAGGGCATTGGGCGTGAGAATCGAAGGCGCATCGCTTGCGCCGGTTCGCGAAACGATTCATCTATGAACGTAGTCGTCCTCGGCGCAAGTCCGAAACCGGAACGATACAGTTACCAGGCCGTGACCCTTCTCGCCGAGAAGGGGCACGCCGTGTTTCCCGTTCATCCGAGGATCGACGAGATAAGCGGAATCCTTGTGTTCAAGCGCGTAGGCGACGTTCCCAAACCCATCCATACCGTGACCATGTACGTTGGGCCCCATCGGTCGAGTCCGCTCGCGGAGGAAATTCTTGCGGCGTGTCCCGAGCGGGTCATTTTCAATCCGGGAGCGGAGAATCCCGAACTAGTGCGTCGACTCGAAGCCGACGGGATCGAATGTTTGAACGCATGCACGCTGGTTCTTCTTGGAACTGGACAATTCTAGGTCTTCGGCGCCACATGTTCCGACCGCCAGGATCGGTCCGACGAACGGCGCGCCAAGCGATATGAAAGGCAGAGATGCACCGGGATATGAAGAAACGCTGCGGACAGAGCAACCTCGATTTCCGTCTGATGTCGATGAGATTCGCTCTTCGCGACCGGCTGCACCCTCCCATGGAGATACTGCGCGAAGCGGGAGTGCTGCCCGGGATGAAGATACTGGATTTCGGTTGCGGTCCGGGCGGATTCTCGCTGGCGGCCGCGCGTTTGGTCGGTCCTCGAGGTTTTGTGTATGCGCTAGACATCCATCCGCTTGCCGTCGAATCGGTTCGCAAGAGCGCGGAAAGACAGGGGTTTGGTAACACGCGGGCGGTTCTCGGAGAGTCCACAAACGACGTTCCGGACGGACAGTTCGATATGGCGTTGCTTTACGATGTTCTTCACGATCTTCCTGAACCTTCAGGGACCTTTGTCGAACTGCATCGGGTGCTTAAGGACAGGGGCGTGCTTTCCGTCAGCGATCGCCACGTGCGGGAGGCATCCATATTGTCCATTGTGACCGGAGAAGGTCATTTCCGCCTTGCCCAAAGAAGCCCAAGAACGTTTCAGTTCGATAGAACCGAAACAAGCGAGGCGACGACATGATCCTCGCCGTCGCTTCGGGCAAAGGCGGGACCGGCAAGACCACCGTGTCGGCGAATCTGGCGCGGGTGCTCGGTTCGTGCGTGCAATTGCTCGATTGCGACGTCGAGGAGCCGAACGCGCATCTGTTTCTGGGCGGGACGTTGCGCGACAGCCACACGGTCGGCATCCCCGTGCCCGAAGTGGATGAATCGCTTTGCGATGGGTGCGGCGAGTGCGGACGGTTCTGCGAGTATCATGCCATCGTTTCGTTCGGGACGAAACCGTTGGTCTTTCCCGAAATGTGTCACGGGTGCGGCGGATGCGCGAAGGTGTGTCCGAGGGGTGCGATTCGCGAGACGGACCGGCGCATCGGCGTGGTGGAGACGATCGAATCGGGCAACATCGAATTGATCCAAGGGCGTCTCGACGTGGGTCGGGCGATGGCGCCGCCCCTGATTCGCGCGGTCAAGGCGCGTTTGCGTCCGGGCGCGCCCGCGATTTTGGATGCACCGCCGGGGACGTCGTGTCCCGTGGTCGCGACGATTCGGGAAACGGATTTCGTCGCGCTCGTCACCGAACCGACGCCCTTCGGCCTGCACGATCTTAAACTGGCCGTGGACATGGTGCGGGAGCTCGGCATTCCGTTCGGAGTCGTCGTCAATCGAATGGGGATCGGCGACGAACGGGTTCATGCATTCTGTGGGAAGGAGAACATTCCCGTTCTCCTGGAGATACCGGACGATCGGCGGATTGCCGAGGCCTATTCCCGAGGAGACCTCATCGTGGAGGCCTTGCCCGAGTACAAGGATCGCTTTCGCGGCCTGATCCAACGAATCGAAGAGGAGACGAAACATGAAGAACGATGTGGCTGAACGATGCGACGTGGTCGTCGTAGGAGGCAGCGCCGCCGGCGTCACGGCGGCCATCACGGTCCGGCGACATTATCCCAGCAAGAAGGTCTTGCTCATCCGCAAGGAAGAGAAGGTTCCGATTCCGTGCGGCATCCCGTACATATTCGGAACGCTCGGGAGTCCCGAGAAGAACCTGATTCCCGACGCCCTGTTGGAGACGAACAAGATCGATTTCCGGATCGCGACCGTGACCTCGATCGACCGAGCCGCCAAAACGGTATCGACCACGGCGGGGTCGGTCGGCTACGACCGGTTGATTCTCGCCACGGGTTCGTCTCCGATTCGTCCGAGGATACCCGGGGTCGATTTGGAGGGGGTGTTCCCCATCGAGAAAGACGTCGCATGTCTTCATCAGCTTCAGGACGATCTGGGACACGCCAAGCACATCGTGATTATCGGGGGAGGTTTCATCGGCATCGAGTTCGCCGACGAGATCAACAAGGCGGGCGACAAGAAGATCACCGTGGTCGAGATGGCGCCGCGCTGCCTGAGTCTCGCCTACGACGACGAGTTCTGCGTCGATATGGAGGAATTGCTCAAGTCGCGCGGCATCGAGATCCGAACCTCTTCGTTGGTCGAGGAGATCGAGGGAAACGGCCGTGTCCGTTGCGTTCGGCTCCGGGGCGGCTCGAAGATCGACGCGGACCTCGTCATTCTGGGGATCGGTTCCAAGGCCAACGTCGAGCTCGGGCGCGACGCCGGGCTGCGGGTCGGGGATTCGGGGGGCTTGTCGGTGGACCGGACCATGCGGACCTCCGATCCCTCGATCTTTGCCTGCGGCGACTGCACGGAGAAGATCTCGTTCTTTGGGGGGCGTCCGAGCTATCTCAAGTTGGCCTCGATCGCCGAGCTCGAGGCTCGAATCGCCGGCGCCAACTTGTTCGGGATTCGTCGCGAGAGCGACGGCACGCTCGGGGTGTGGTGCACGGCCGTCGGCCCGCTCGCCCTGGGCACGGCGGGACTGACCGAGGTCGCGGCGAAGGAATTGGGGTATCAAGTGGTCTGCGCCAGCGTCGAGGGACCGAACCGGCATCCGGGGACCATGCCCGGTGCGGCGCCCACGAAGCTCAAACTCGTTTTCGAGGTCCATTCGAACGTTCTTATCGGAGGGCAGATTCGCGGCGGCGACAGCGTCGGCGAGATGACCAACATCGTCGCCGCCTGCATTCAGAAGAGAATGACGGTCGAGGACATCGCCACGTTCCAGATGGGGACCCATCCGGCGCTAACGGCCTCGCCGATCGCCTATCACATCGTGAACGCGGCGGAAATCGCCTCGCAGTCGCTCATTTGCGCCGAACACGCTCGGACCTGATCGGAGAATGCCGTTAACGTGGGTCGATTCGGCGGTGTCTCCGTCGACGGCCCATCGCAAACTGAGGAGAACGCAATGAACGAATGGACGACCCATACGTCCGAGTACCCAGAGGTCTTGAGGCGCGTCTCGGCCATCGCCGAGGAAAACGGCTACCGGTTGAATCCCGACCTGGATCGAGTGGCGAAGGTCGTCGGACTGATGACGAACAATTGGGTCGAGACGGGCAAGTACGTGTGTCCGTGCAAACAGTCTCATCCGGTCGACCCGGCGGTGGACGTGGTGTGTCCCTGTCCTCCCTGGACAGAGGAAATCACCCAGCAGGGCTACTGCTTCTGTCGCCTGTTCTACACGGACCCGGATCGCGCCGAGCGAAAGGGAGACGCCGGGGGCAAGACGCACTGCGCGCCCCGATCGGCGCGACCGAGCAGTTGACCTTCGGCGGACAGCCGAATACGGAGGGTGAGCGATGCCGACTTACGAATACGGGTGCGAGAGATGCGGTTTGCGGTTCGAGCGCCGGCAATCCATGTCGGAGGAACCCCTGACAGAGTGTCCGAAATGCGGGGGGAAGGTCCAACGCCTGGTGAGCGGCGGCGCGGGATTCATCCTCAAGGGATCGGGTCAAGGCGGGACGAGGCGAGGGGACGCTTGTTCCTTGGAGCAAACGGGCCGGACCTGTTGCGGACTGGGCGCGCCTTGCGGAGAGCCGCCGTGCGGGGGAGAATCGTGACCCTAAGCGGCGTCCGATACTCGTATGGTCCCGTTCCGTCGCGGCGGCTGGGAAGAAGCCTGGGAATCAACAACATTCCGGCCAAGGTATGCTCCTATTCCTGTATCTATTGTCAGGTAGGACGAACCACGCGGATACGGAGCGACCGCCGTTTCTTCTACGACCCCAACGATGTTTTTCGGGACGTGAAGAGCAAACTGGCAAAGGCGACGGAGGTGGGGGAACGAGTCGATTACCTTGCTTTCGTTCCGGATGGGGAACCCACCCTGGACGTGAACCTCGGTAGGGAGAGTATGCTGTTGAAGACCTTGGCGGTCCCTGTCGCCGCGATCACGAACAGTTCCCTTCTATGGCGCGACGACGTGAGAGAAGATCTGAGCAGAGCCGATTGGGTTTCGCTGAAAATCGATGCCGTTCGAGAGCCGATCTGGCGGCGGATCAATCGGCCCCACAAAGCGATACGGCTATCCCAAGTCCTGGATGGGATGCTTGCTTTCGCCAAGACGTTCGCCGAGTTTTTGGAGGCTCACCCCAAAGTGTCTCGTCTTGCGTATCCCGGACTGCCCGGCCATCCGGGGCACGACGTGGCCGCGCGTCAAATGCATCGCGGGTTTGGCGCTCTACTTGCTTTCAACGTGGGCAAAGACGAGGAAGACGCCAAGCGTTTCGTCGCGGCGTTGAAAACGGTCTTCCATGCCGTCAGTCTCGGCTCCACGGAATCGCTCATCTGCATTCCGTACTTGACAACGATGCTATACTTGCCCCCGGAACGACGAACGACATTCGGCCTCGAAAAACACACCGTGCGGCTATCGGTGGGAATCGAACCTCCCGACAAACTCGTGGCCGATTTGAAGCAGGCTCTTGCGTGCGTGGCGTAAGGCGTCGCCCGGCCGGTCGCCCGCGGAAGCGGTTTGGGTAACGGAAGACGAACGCGATGACTTCATACCTTGAGAGCATCCGATCTCGCGTAGGTCGTCAGTGCATCATTCTGCCCGGCGTGCGCGCGGTCGTTCTCAACGACCGCGGCGAGGTGCTGCTTCAACGAAGGACCGACATGGATTGTTGGGGTCTTCCCGCCGGTTCCGTCGAACTTCACGAAACGGCCTTGGAGGCCCTGCGACGGGAAGTCATGGAGGAGACCCGCCTCGAAGTTCGCCATGCGGAGCCAATGGCGTTGTATTCCGGTCCAAGCCAGCGGTTTCGTTACCCCAACGGCGACGAGGTGCAGGGCTTTGCCATCGCGTTCATTGTTCGTCAATGGACCGGCGAGCCGCAAGCCGACGGAGTCGAAGGTTCCGAGGTGCGGTTCTGGCCGATTGACACACTGCCGCGCGACATGGTGGCAATTCACGCTCGAACATTGGCCGACTTCAAGCAGTATAAGGGCCACTTCACAATGCCAAACGAACTCGAACCGGGAGGAAACACATGATGGCGTCTATACCCGAGAACGTCCGGCAAGCCTGGGAGGACCGCGACGGACCGGCAATTCTGGCGACCGTCGGCGAAGACGGCGCACCCAACATTATCTACGTTACCTGTGTGGGTGTTTTCGGCGACGACCGGCTTGTCGTGGCCGACAACTACTTCGACAAAACCCGCAAGAACCTGCTTCACGGGGGGAAGGGATCGATGTTGTTTCGCGACAAGAAGGGCAAAGCGTATCAGGTCAAGGGGCGCCTGGAGTACCACACGGAGGGCGAGGTCTTCGATCGCATGAAGACGTGGAATCCCGCCAAGCATCCAGGCCACGCCGCGGCGGCGTTGCGGGTGGAAGAAGTGTTTTCCGGAGCGGAGAAACTCTGCTGAAACATCGAATAACGTAAGCGAGGTAACGACAAGTGGATAGTTTCGATGAGGTCGATGTGTCTCGTGCGATTCTCGATGCATACCATGCCAAATTCGCGAAGGTTCTGCGGAGCGATGTGGTCGTTGTCGGCGCGGGGCCGTCGGGATTGGTGGCAGGTTGGAAGCTGGCGCAGGTGGGGCGACGGGTCTGCATACTCGAAAAGCGACTCAGTCCCGGCGGCGGCATATGGGGCGGCAGTCTCGGGATGAACGAGATCGCTTTGGAAAAGGAGGCTCTCGACATTCTGGACGAGATGGGGGTCGCGCACCAGGTTCACGGGCGTCTGTTCACCGCCGATGCGATGCAGCTGTCTGCGGCCCTGATCTTGCAGGCGCTTCGCGCCGGGGCCACGATCCTCAACCTGATGATGGCCGAGGATCTCTGTGTCCGCTCGCAGCGCGTGACCGGCGTCGTCGCGAATCGCTCTTTGATCGGCGACCAGTTGCCTGTCGATCCGATCGTTTTTTCCGCCAAGGCGGTCATCGACGCCACCGGACACGAGGCCGTCTTGGCCAAGTGCCTCCAGCGCCGGGGATTGCTGAGAGACAGTCCCGACCGACTGCCCGGCGAAGGCCCCATGGATGCCCCGGCGGGAGAACGATTCGTCGTGGACCGCGTGGCGGAGTTGTATCCGGGCCTGTGGATGACGGGCATGAGTGTCTCGGCGTCGCTGGGTGGACCGAGGATGGGCGCGATCTTCGGCGGCATGTTGCTTTCGGGCAAGAAAGTCGCCGCGTCGGTCGAGCAGGCTCTCGCGAAACTCGGGCCGGAGGCGCAAGGCCGATGAACTGGAGGCGCGACAAACCGTTCCCGCCGCAGGCTGCGCGAGACGGAACCGTGCGTATCGCCGGAACGATCCCAAGACGGAATCCGGGGAGGTACGATCCATGAGTCTGAAACAGACTATCGTTTATGCCGCGCTTGGGGTATTCGCCGTGGCGATGGTCGGATGCTCGAACGAGCCGAACAAGCCGAACAAACCGGACGAGAGGGGACAGACGATGACAGCGACAGAGATCGAACTGACCGACGTCAATTTCGACAACGAAGCGAGCGAGGGAGTCATGTTGGTCGACTTTTGGGCGCCATGGTGCGGGCCCTGTCTGACGCAGGGACCCATTGTCGCCAAGGTGGCCGCCGTCGTGCAGGGAAAGGCGAGAGTGGGGAAATGCAATGTGGATCAGGCCTCGAAAACCGCGACGCGGTTTGGGATTCAGAGCATCCCGACGTTGATCGTCCTGAAAGACGGGTCCGAAGTGGAAAGATTCGTGGGGGTACGAGGAGACGCGGAACTGATTTCGGCGATCGAGAGACACTTGGAATGAAAGACACGAACACTGTCGCAACGAACGTACTGGCCTGGATCTGTCGGATGTGTCCGCTCTGCATCTGCGCGCGCCGCTGGCCCACGAGCCGGTTTGCGAGAGCGCTGGGACGGATCGAGAAGTCCTGTCCGGCGTGCAGAGCCTACGCAAAAGTGAACAAAGCGAAGAAACGACGTATGAAGAAGTATATGCAATCCTGCAAAACGGATTTCTGGAAAAGGGTCTTCCAAGCCGAAATGGAGTACCTCGTCCAACGCTTGGAGGGATACCGCGATGTCCTAAGCGTCGGCTGCGGCCCGGCGATCGTAGAAAGCGGATTACGCGAACGCGGTTTCAACGTTACGGGCCTGGACGTTTCTCGGGAAGCATTGAACTGCGCGCCCGATGGAATCCGAACCGTAGTGGCTCGCGCCGAGGAGATGCCTTTCCCGGAATCCTCTTTCGATGCCGCGATCTATGTGGCTTCTCTGCAATTCATCGAGGATCTCAGAGAAGCGATAGAAAGAACGGTGAGAGTGCTTCGACCGAAAGGCGCTCTTATCGTCATGCTGCTCAACCCCGAGTCGATCTTCTTCAAGGGAAAGATGCTCGATCCGAATTCGTATGTGCGGCAGATTCGGCATACGGATCTGAAGGAGATTGAAAACGCAATCGCCGATCGTTTCGACGTCCGGACGGAATATCTCCTCGGAGTAAAGGGTGAAACCGTCTTCGATAGCCGCGACAGAAGCGAAGCTGTTTTGTACGTCGTCGTAGGCGCGAGGAAACTCGCATAATCCAAGAGAAACACAGGGAGGAAGAAAATGAAACTTGGCATCGTTATCGCGCAAACCGACCCCGAAACCGTCTTCAACGCCTTGCGCCTGGCTCTATACAGCCTGGAACAAGGCGACGAGGTGCGCGTCTTCCTTTCCGGCAGGGGCGTGGAGATCGACCGGATCGAAGATCCCAAGTTCAACGTGAAAGTTCACGCGCAGAAGGTCCTGGACGCGGGAGGCCAGTTCTACGCTTGCGGCGCCTGCCTGGAACTGCGCAATTCCGAAGGCTCCGAGGTGTGTCCGCTGTCAACCCTCAAAGACCACTACGAGATCGTGCGCGACTCGGACAAGCTCATTACGGTCTGAAAAGAGAATGCCAGAGAATGAAAGAGATTGTCGTTATAAGCGGTAAGGGCGGGACGGGCAAGACCAGCGTGGCGGCATCGTTCGCCGTGTTGGCCGACCGGCCGGTCGTCGCCGACTGTGACGTTGACGCAGCCGACATGCATCTCGTTCTCTCGCCGGAAGTGAAGGAACGCCACGAGTTCCGCGCCGGACACGAAGCGATCGTTCGTCAAGACGACTGCACTGGGTGCGGCGCGTGTCTGGACCATTGCCGGTTCGGCGCCGTGCGGACAAACCCGAACGCCGCCGGCGAGACGACCTTCACGATCGACCCCGTCTCGTGCGAAGGGTGCGGAGTGTGTGTGCGGTTCTGTCCGGCGAAGGCGATCGACTTTCCCGAGTCCTTGTGCGGCGAATGGATGGTGTCGGAAACTCGCTGCGGGCCGATGGTGCACGCCCGCCTGGGGGTGGCCGCCGAGAACTCGGGCAAGCTGGTCTCGATCGTGCGGCGCGAGGCGCGCCGGATCGCCGAAGAGGAGAACCGGCCCCTGGTTCTCGTGGACGGGCCTCCGGGGATCGGATGCCCGGTGATCGCGTCGGTGACCGGCGCGTCGCTCGTCGTCATAGTGACGGAACCGACCGTTTCGGGCGAACACGACTTGGAGCGGGTTCTTTCGCTGACGCGCCATTTCGGCATCCCGACCATGGTATGCGTGAACAAATGGGATCTGAACCCGCAAATGGCGCGGCGAATCGAGGAGAAGGCACTTGCGGCAGGGTCTCGCATCGCCGGTCGCGTTCGCTACGACCCCCGCGTGACGCTGGCTCAGGTGCAGGGCAAGGCCGTTGTGGAAATCGAAGCGCCTTCGGGACAAGACATCCGAGAAGCATGGGCGCAGATCGAGAGAATGTCGGCAACTTCGAACTGAGGCGAAGAGAAGATCGCGCGACAAGTTGGAAGTACATTTCTCGACCGAAGAGGTGAAGTATGGACACGAGCGAGACAGGCAGTCTATCGCCACAGGCATTGGATCACGCCGAAAACCCAAGGAACATCGGTCCTATCGACCCGCACAACGGACACGCAAGAGTCACCGGACCTTGCGGCGAAACGATGGAGTTCTGGATTCTGGTCGAACGCGACAAAGTGGAAGAGGCGTCTTTTACGACGACAGGGTGCGACTCCTCGCGGGCTTGCGGAAGCATGGCGACCTGTTTGGCCAAAAGCAAAACCGTCGAGGACGCGACGCGCGTCGGCCACGCCGACATTCTATCCGCTCTCGGCGGTTTGCCGCCCGATACGGAACACTGCGCTCTTCTCGCGGCCAATACTCTGAAGGCGGCGTGTCGGGACTTTCTGGCGCGACGCGACACCAAGATGGGAGAGGAGAGAAGCATGAAAGACCCCGATTGCGGGAGCTGTGAAAAAAGCCAATGTCCAGCGTTCGAACGCGAGAAGGGCGAAAGCGATCGGGACTTCGCCGATCGCCGCCAATTGCATTCGCGCCTGTGTCGAGTGGGTCGAAAGATCCTCGTCATGTCGGGCAAGGGAGGAGTGGGCAAGAGCACCGTCGCCGTCAATTTGGCAATGGCGTTGACGATGGCGGGCAAACGCGTGGGACTCCTGGACGTGGATATCCACGGTCCCAGCATTCCCACGATGCTCGGTCTCGAAGGCGAGCAGGTTCTCACCCACATGGATGAACTCGTCCCGGTTGAAATCGGACCGCTCAAAGTTTTGTCGCTCGGCTTCTTCCTGCGCAACCAGGACGACGCCGTGATTTGGCGAGGCCCGATGAAAATGGGCGTCATCAAACAGTTTCTGAAGGACGCCGATTGGGGCGATCTCGACTTCCTCATTATCGACTCCCCGCCAGGAACCGGCGACGAGCCCCTTTCCGTCTGTCAGCTGATCGGCGATCTGGATGGCGCGGTCATCGTCACCACGCCCCAGAAAGTCGCGGCGGTGGATGTGCGCAAGTCCGTCATGTTCTGCAAACAGCTTCGCGTCCCGGTGGTTGGAGTCGTGGAAAACATGAGCGGCTTCGTCTGCCCGAAATGCGGCGAGGCGACTCAGATTCTTCGCTCGGGCGGAGGCATGAAGATCGCCGAGGACATGAATGTGCCGTTCCTCGGCGCCATACCGATAGACCCCGCGATCGCCGAATCGGGCGACGATGGCCGCGCTTTCGTCCACAGCCACGCCGAGTCGCCCGCGGCCCGGGCGATGCGCGGAGTCGTCGATGCGGTGGCCGCGCTGGATAGGAGAACACAGTAATGCGATTGCGCGGAAATGGCCGATTGCCTATCACCGATCGCAATCGCGAGCACAAGGACGAGTACACACACTAGAGGAGAGACTTATGAGAATCGCTATCCCCCTGGCAGACGGAAAACTGGCCATGCATTTCGGACATTGCGAGCAGTTCGCGCTCGTCGATGTGAACCCTGACGCGAAAACCATTGTCGGTCGCGAGGACGTGGCGCCTCCGCCGCACCAACCCGGTCTATTGCCGCCTTGGCTGGCCGAGCGCGGGGCGAACGTCGTTATCGCGGGCGGTATGGGGCAACGCGCCCAGGCCCTTTTCGCGCAGCAAGGCATTCAAGTCGTTGTCGGCGCGTCCGCCGAGACGCCGAAGCAAGTGGTTTCTTCTTATCTGGCCGGCACTCTGGAAGCGGGCGTGAACGCTTGTGACCACTGATAGCGCCGTCGCCTTTGCCGAGACCAACGGCCACGGCCATTGCCTGCCCTGCGGCGAACGGAACCCGCTGTCTTTGAGGCTGCGCTTTCAAGCCGAATTCATGCGGCGCGAAGGGAACTGACCATGCGGGATCGGATCGAAATCGCGATTCTCGTGGACAACCAGGCCGGCGAAGGCTTGGTTTCCGAACACGGCTTGTCGTTATGGATCGAGGCCGGATCGAAACGAATCCTGTTCGATACCGGCCAAGGCTCCGCCCTGTCCGGCAACGCCAAACTCATCGGTGTGGCGCTCGAGAAAACTCGGATTCTCGTCCTCAGCCATGGACATTACGACCACACAGGGGGAATTCCGGACGTCCTCGGAATGGCGCCCGATGCCGAAGTCTATTGTCATCCGGGCGCCGTGCAACCTCGTTACAGCATTCGAGACAACGCGCCGAGACCGATCCAGATTCCGCAAGAGGCCCTCGCCAGGCTCAACCGTCATCCTTCCCGGCGCGTTCACTGGGTTTCGCAACCGCTGACGCTTTCGGATAAGATAGGCCTGACGGGACCCGTTCCGCGCGAAACGGATTTCGAGGACGCAGGCGGCCCTTTCTATCTCGACCCCGACGGAGAGCGTCCGGATCCGATCGAGGACGATCAATCGCTCTGGATATCCACGCCCGAGGGACTGATCGTTTGTCTGGGTTGTTGCCACGCCGGCCTGGTCAACACTCTCGACCACATTGTTCGCATCACCGGAGAATCCAGAATTCGAGCGATCATCGGTGGAATGCATCTACTCAACGCCGACGCGCGCCGACTCGAAGCGACCGTGGCCGCGCTGCGTTCCTTTTCTCCCAATTGGGTGTTTCCATGTCATTGCACCGGCGAACCCGCGGTTCAATCGCTCAAGACCGCCCTGGGAAGCCGGGTCGTACCGGCTCGTTCGGGAGAGAAATACGAGTTCTATAGCGCTTCTCAATAGTATTGTCCCGAAGAGCAAGTCGCGATGCGCGGACTCGGGCTCCCCCCAAAACCTCCAACTCGTCTGGCTTCAGAGCGACAGGGCCTGTTCGGGGAACTCCGTCTCGGGTACGGACGGACGACACGGACAGGGAAGTCGGACGTTTCTTTCGAGAGCCGCTCTATTCTTCCCCGCGAAGCAACGAGCTGATTTTGATTGAAAGGTCGCGGCTGGTGAAGGGCTTGTGGATGAAAGGGGTGCCGGGATCGAGCACGCCGTGTTGAGCGATGGAATCGTCGGTGTAGCCGGACATGTAGAGCACTTTGAGGTTGGGCAGGGTTCTGCGGAGACGATCTACCAACACGCGGCCGCCTATCCCCGGCATTACGACGTCCGTGAGGAGGAGGTCGGGGCGCATCCCCTGCTCCTCGACCAATAGCAGGGCTTCGCCCCCGTTGGCGACTACGGTCGCGTTGTACTTCAAGCTCGCCATGATTCTCCCGCAGAGCTTTCGCAAGGAAGGATCGTCTTCCACGACGAGGATGTTCTCTCCTCTTCCACTGATTCCTTCCTTTTTGGTTTGAACGTGTTTCGACAACGGCTCGGCATGGGCGCGCGGCAAATACACCTTGAAGGTGGCGCCGGACCCCGGTTCGCTGTAAACCCAGATGCTGCCCCCCATCTGTTTCACGATCCCGTAAACCGTGGAAAGGCCAAGGCCCGTGCCCTTGCCCGTCTGCTTGGTCGTGAAGAACGGTTCGAAAACTCTGCGCATCGTCTCTTCGTCCATGCCGCAACCGGTGTCGGTTATGGAGAGCATGACAAACTCCCCGGGTGCGATTCCCGGGTGGTCCTGAGCGTAATACTCGTCCAAGTCCGCATTGGCGGTTTCGATAGTCAGTGTTCCTCCTTGGGGCATGGCATCGCGCGCGTTGACCGCCAGATTCATGATGACCTGCTCGATTTGGCCCGGATCGACCTCCGCGGGGCGCAGATCCTCGGCGAGTCGGGTCACAAACTCGATGTCCTCTCCGATCAGTCTTCGCAACATCTTCTCCAAGTTCTTCAGGACGTCGTTGACGTCGAGCACCTCGAGCTGAAGGGTCTGTCTGCGGCTGAAGGCCAGGAGTTGACGGGTCAACGCAGCCGAGCGGTTCCCCGCCGACACGATTTCAAGCGCGCATTCCCTCAGGGGATCCCCGGCGTGCAATTCGTCGACAAGGTACTGCCCGTAACCGAGAATCACGCTCAGCATGTTGTTGAAATCGTGCGCCACCCCACCCGCCAAGCTTCCCACCGCCTCCATCTTCTGGGCTTGACGAATCTGGGTCTCCATCTGTTCTCGTTTCTCTTCGGCCTGCCTTCGCTCGGTGATGTCGCGGAAATACCACACTCAGCCATAGTATTTTCCCGGGGTCCCGAGCATCGGGGCCGAGTAACGGTCGAACGTCCTGCCGTCTTTCAGAGCGACCTCTTCGCGGCTCGTTTCATCCCGGGACTCATAGAGGCGTTTCACCTTGGTCATGAATTCTACGGGATCCGCCAGTTTGTCCATCACGGATTGCAGCACGCGATCGTCGGACTTGGATTCGATTACGTCCGAAGGAATACCCCACATTTCGGCAAAACGCCGGTTGGAGGATACGATCGCGCCGTCTTCATCCACCACGAGAATTCCGTCGATCGAAACCTCCTGCTGCGTGGAGAGAATGGCGTTCTTGAATCTCATCTCCTCCTCCACCCGCTTGCGCTCGGTGATGTCGCGACCGTATAGATTCGCATAGTTGTCTTCAGCGATCGGCGCGACATGAAACAGATACACTCTTCCGCCATGCTCGATCTCCACTTCTTGCACCGTTTTGCTTCTCAGGGCGCTGAAAACGACTTCTTGAAGCATGCCTGGAGCCGGTCGCTCCACTTGCAGTCGCCAATCGGGCAATAGTCTCATACCGGCTTCGTTGACGTACAACAGCGTTCCGTCGCGAGCGATACGCAATACCGGGCCGGGGTTCTCGGATGGAAACTTGGCAAGGGTCCGGATTTCCTTCTCGGACCGCCTGCGTTCGGTGATGTCCCGGACGATGCACTGGATTACCTTCTTGCGATCCACGATATAGGTATTGCTGATGAACTCGACGTCGATGCGCCGCCCGTCGGCGGTTTTCAGAGGGAAGTCCTCGTAATGGACGTATTCCTGGCGCTGAAACTCCAGAACGCTCTCCGGGTTGGCAATGACGTTCTTCAAGAATCCGAGTTCCCAGACCTTCTTTGAGAGGAATTGTTCACGCGAGTAACCCAGCAGATCGATCAAAAACGGATTCACATCCACGATCGTCCCCGTCACGGCATCGACGATCAGAATGCCTTCTCTCGCCGACTCGAAGAGCCGGCGATATCGGACCTCCGAAGCGCTCAGCGCCGCCTCCGCCCGCTTGCGGTCGGTGACGTCCCGAAAGAAGCCCTCGTTATACGTCCGGCCGTGAACCGTGACGCTGGCCGTGTTGATATCCGCATAGATGACGGTCCCGTCCTTTCTGCGACACGGGATTTCCACGGCAAGAGTCTTTTCGCCCCGTGCCTGCCTTTCGAACTCGGCCGCGACGTGCGCCAGACTCTCTTTGGGGTGAATGTCCGCCATTCCCATCTTGGTGAGTTCCGCCTCGGTATAACCGAGCATTCGGCACAGAGCAGGATTCGCGGATGAAAAAGCCTTTGTTTCGATATCGGCGAACAGGATGCCATCGGGGCATACGTCAAAAATCTTGCGGTATTGGGTCTCCGAAGCCCGTAGCGCCTCCTCCGCCCGCTTGCGGTCGGCGATGTCCCTTTCAAGTGCGAGGCGAGTTATCTGCAACTCCTCTATTTTCTTTCCCAACTTTCGAACGAGCACACCACTGTACTGGCGCAGATAGCCCGTTTCCTCCTCCTGTGGGGTCGCGCCGGGCGCTTGGGGGGGTGTCGGCGAGGCTGGGGGAGTAAGGGTTCCCGGCGGCGCGCTCGCCACGTTCTCGATGACCTCTCGAATGGTTCGAACAAAAACGTCGGGTTCTTCCGGCTTGACGATGAAACGCTGGGCCCCGAGACTCAGAGCGAAGTCGCGATCGCTTTCATCGGTGTAGGTGGCGGTATAGAATACGAAGGGGATGTTCTTGAGACGCGCGTCCTGCATCCAGTTTCGGCATAGAGTGAAACCGTCCATCGTGGGCATAAGAACGTCGCTCATAATCAAATCCGGCGGCGTCTGGCGCGCCTTTTCCAGCGCCTCGGCGCCGTTGGCCGCCGTCACAACCGTGAAACCGTTGCCCGAGAGAAGGGTTTGCAGCTGATACAGGTTGTCCGTGTTGTCGTCCGCGACCAGGATGTTCATGTTCATGATGTATCCTCCGCGCCTGCGTCTCGACTATATAGACCTCGTTCAACTTCATCGACGAAAGTCTCCGGATCGATGGGCTTCTCGATGTAGCCGGTGCATCCGGCCGCCAAGCCGCGTTCTCGATCGCCCACCATCGCGTAGGAAGTCACGGCTACAATGGGCACGTCGCGCAGGCCGGGCTCCTTGCGCAGCGCCTCGGCCACGGCGTAGCCGTCCATGCCGGGGAGTTGAATATCGAGCAGGATCAGGTCGGGACGGACCTGCGCGGCGAGTTTGACGCCTTCGGGGCCGCTTGTCGCCGGGACGATCTGGTGTCCGCGCTTCTCCAGCAGGAAGGTCGCGAGGTAGCGGTTCTGTTCGTTGTCTTCGATGAGAAGTATCTTCATGATTGTTCCTCCACGGAGAGGGGGAGGGTGAAACTGAATGTGCTTCCTTTGCCGTATTCGCTTTCCACGCGGATTTCGCCGCCGAGACGTTCAACCAGCCGTTTGCAGATGGCTAGTCCCAGCCCGGTGCCTTCGTGCTGGCGCATCAAACCGCTGTCGATCTGCTTGAAGGGTGTGAAGAGAAGGCCGACGTCGTTGTCCAAGATGCCGATGCCCGTGTCGCGCACGCGGAAGACCGCGCAATCGCCCTCTCTCGCGCAGCTCAGCCTCACTTCGCCGCGCTCGGTGAACTTGATGGCGTTGCTCAGGAGGTTGAGAAGGACTTGCTCGAACCGGCGGCGGTCGCTCTCGATCGTGCCGATTTCGGGCGAGACCTCCAAGACCAATCGCAGGTCCTTCTTCTCGGCCAGCGCTCTCACGCTCTGCTCGACCTTGGCGATGGATTCGCGCAGGTCGAACGACGCGCGTTGAATCTCGATCTGCCCCGCTTCTATTTTCGAAATGTCCAACACGTCGTTGATGAGGGCCAGAAGGTGACGACCGCTGTTCTGAATGATATGCATCTGCTTGGTCTGTTCTTCGTTCAACGGTCCCGCCAAGCCCTGGAGCAGTATGCCGGTGAAACCGATGATCGAGTTGAGCGGCGTACGCAACTCGTGCGACATGGTGGCGAGAAAAGCCGACTTGGTTCGGTCGGCGGCCTGGGCGTTTTCCATAGCCACCGCCAATTCCGCCGTGCGCTCGGCCACGCGTTGCTCCAGGATCTCCGCGTGCTTTTGCAGTTCCGCGTTGAGCCGTTGAACCTGCTCCTCGGCTCGCTTGCGATCGGTGATATCGGAGCCGATACTCAGGATCTCCTCTACCTCGCCCTGCTTATTGAGTACCACTCTGTTCGTCCAGTCGATCCAGACCCGTTCGCCGTTGCGGAGCATATTCTCGTTGATGTTGCGCTCGAACATCCG
Organism: Candidatus Sumerlaeota bacterium; assembly: GCA_016931035.1. Classification (GTDB taxonomy): domain Bacteria; phylum Sumerlaeota; class Sumerlaeia; order UBA8349; family UBA8349; genus JAFGFN01. The sequence continues at coordinate 1,814 of JAFGFN010000079.1, read as the reverse complement.
AGGGTCGGCGCAGATCCTTTCCATCAGAGGACGCAAGTCTCTGCCCGTGCTTTCATTCTCCGGAACCAGGGTTCCGACTACATGCCGGCCGAGAATCTCATGTTCCGTGTAGCCGAAAAACCGTTGCCCAAACTCATTCAGAAAGGCGATCCGGCCGTCGCACGACCAACGCAGGATGATGCTGTTCGCCAACATGACCAGCTCGCGATACTTTCGTTCGCTCTCGCGCAGTTCGCGAGTGCGAACATTCACTCGTTGTTTCAATACGGCGCTTCCAACCAAACTCACGATCAGGACAAGGCCCGCGACGAGACCGACGACACGGACCCACTTGGGCAATCGGAACCGGATGTTCTCGGACGTCCAACGCTTTATCGACCTGTAATAGGGCGATCGAGTGTCCTTTTTCAGAATCCGAAGATGCTTGTCGACGGCATCGAGCAGTTTCTTGGGGTCGTCTTTCCTTGCCGCGAAATAGAGGCTGGTCGGTTGGAAAATGATCGCCGTGTCTTCGAGCCCGAACTTCTTTGCGTGCATCAGTCCATAGAAACGGTTGGTCAAGACCGCGTCGGCTTCGTTACGCGCGACCATATTGAACGCCGTTTGGTAATCCGGCGCGGAAACGAGAGTCGCATCGAGACCGAAACCGTCGTTGAGCCGAAGAAACGATTCCTGTTGAACGGAACGTTCTAGGACGGCGATTCGCTTTCGGTTCAGATCCAATATCGATCGGATTCCGCTGCCTTTGCGGGCATACACCTGAGACCAAGAGGCCAGCACCGGTTCCTTGTGAAAGGCAAGCATTTCTTCCCGATCCGGCGACGACGCCACGTCGGGCATGAGGTCGATTTCTCCCTTTTCCAACCGGCTCAACCCTTCGGCCCATGTGCCGTGGACGTAATGCAAATCCCAACCTTCGCTTTGTGCGATGTTCTCCATGACGTCTATGAAGATGCCTGAAGGGCGGCCGGAGGCGGAGGTGAAAATCTTCGGTTCATTCTCATAAACGCCGACGTTTACGGCAAGATCGCCCGCGCTTGCGGATATTGTCCTCAAGCACAGTGCAATCGAAAACGCTACGGACAGATTCCGAATGAAACGCCCGATGCGAGATGCATTCCGATCCCATGTCATCATGCGGGCCTCGTTCACGATGGTTCACTGTTCCAGAACGGAAACATTTTAGCGCGTGTTCAGGCACGACGCAACGGATCTTCATAGGCGCGAACGCGGCGCGTTTGCGACGTCAAGAGGAACGAAAGCGGTTCCGCCTCATCCGAGGAAAACACGGATCGGTTCCTGAACGCCACGCATCGGGACCGGCACGATGCGAACCTTGTCCGGGATCGTTGCGCGAACCTTGGACAGAAACCGAATCTCGTCCATAGCACGGCTTCTTCTAGCAGCCTTCGTCTCTCAGGCCCCTTTCTTCATTAGAATCGTCCCTTTCAGCCTTCGCGATAAGCGGTTTTCCGCGCATTTATCTCACTCGAACGGCGCACGGATAGCGCGCGCCTGTCGCGACTCGCATTCCTGGTCCGGGACGATCGCCTTTTCGGAAGGCACAAAAACGCACAAGACCCGGAAATCGCCACTGCCATACCGCCACGATCCGCCGACGCACCGTCACCTCGATCCTTAGACATGTCCTCGAACGCCTTTGGGAGAGACGCGGGAAAGAGACGACAAAGAACACAGGACCACTAATCTACACTATGTTGACGAGGCAGTAGTGTCCAAAACAGGTTCCCCGGAGGGGAACAATTTGAATAGCCCTGGGTGAAACCCAGGGAAAAGACGTTCCCGTTTTGTGC
>JAFGFN010000078.1 GCA_016931035.1 Candidatus Sumerlaeota bacterium | reverse complement strand
TCCTTTTACTACCAGGAGGTTCTCCTTTTCACCCTATACATTCTAACAGACTTACAGATTGCAGGAATACCAGGGTCAGAATACCAGACTTACCATTTTCGATTTGCCGGAGTCCTCCTGGTTCGTAGAGAGGACTGAGGTTAGAGGCGTCAAGGGAAGTGTGTGTCTGAATGGCGAGGCGAGTCAAGGCAAATCGAGATCGGCTATGACATTGCGCGACTTCAGCGATCCAGAGGCTCTTGAGACAGGCTTGCAATTGCCGGTTGGAGGAAGAGGAAGAAGAAGAAGAGGAGGAAGAAGGCAGGCTGAAGCCTGTACTCCCAACACTGCCGGGCAAGACGCCCGTGCCACTTCCTTAGAATTCCGGGGACAGGCAGCGTGCTCGCTTTGCCGCGCACCTGAGGCCAGTCCCCGAATTCGCGGACCGAGAGGGTGGCGGCGTCGAACAGGTAGTGCGTCGGGCGCGCGAAAGGGTTTGACAGCAACCCCGCCCCGTGCGATACTGACCGGTCAGTTCCATCGGCGGAGAATGGAGCACTCATGACGCGCGGCGACAAACGCGACCAGATCATGCAGGCGGCCGAGACGCTTTTCACCAGCCGCCGCTTCCACGAGATCACCCTCGACGAGGTGGCCCAGGCCGCCCATGTCGGCAAGGGCACTATCTACCGCTACTTCAAGGACAAGGACGATCTCTTCTTCCAAACAGCCACCAAGGGGTCCGACGATCTGTACGCCGTGATTCGCGCCAGCGTCCCCGAGGGCGTTTCGTTCGAGGACAAGCTTCTCGCCGTGTGCGAGCAGGTCAGCGCGTTCTATCGCAAACGGCGCGAGATTCTGAGGATGATACAGGACCAGGAGGGACGGATGCCCCGGTGTGGAGGCGAGATGCGCCGGAGGTGGTCGGAACGGCGCGAGAACGTGTTGTCGGCCGTCGCATCCGTATTCCGGGACGGAGTCGAAGCCGGACAAGTCCGGTCCGACATCGCGCCCGAGGTTCTCGCCGGCTTCCTATTGGGGGCTTTACGTGCGCGGGTTCGCGAACTCGCCTCGCATCCCGGCGGGATGCCGCCGATTTCGCAGGTGGTCGATTTCGTGATTCACGGCGCCGTTTCGCGCGGCGCAAAGGAGTCGATTTCATGAAGCGTTGGATTGTTCTTGTAGTCGTTGTCGGGTTTCTCGGTCTCGTCGGATGGCAGGTTTACCATCGCGCCACGAGCGGCGAAGGAGGCGGAGGCCGCCGCGGGCGCGGCCCCAGCGCCGTGCCCGTCGAGACGGCTCCGGTCGCCAAGGCCTCGATCCGCGACGTGCGACTGTTCACCGGCACGTTGAGTCCGCGTTCCATCTTCCTCATCGCGCCCAAGACGGGCGGACGGCTCGACGCTCTCCCGGTCCACATCGGCGACGAGATTGCGCAGGGGCAGCTCATCGCGTCGATCGACGACGACGAGTACCAGCAGCAGCTCGAGCAAGCCAAAGCCGAACTCGACGTGGCGCGGGCCGAGGTCGAGCAAGTCGAGACGGGCTTGGAGGTGGCGAAACGCGAGTTCGACCGGATGGAGAACCTCAAGAAGCAGCTGATCGTTTCGGCCTCGGACTACGATACGGCGGAATCGGGATACAAGACCCAACAGGCGCGCGAGAAAGTGGCGCGCGCCCAGTATGCGGAGAAAGAGGCCGCCCTGCGGGCGGCGCAGGTGCGCTTGTCCTACACGAAGATCCACGCCTCGTGGGAGGACGGCGGCGGGACCCGTTTCGTCGGCGAGCGGTTCGTCGACGAGGGCGCGATGCTCACGGCCAACACGCCGATCTGCTCGATCGTCGACATTCGCACCCTCACGGCGGTGGTCCACGTCATCGAGGTCGATTACCCGAGGATTCGCATCGGCCAGGACGCCGTTGTGGAAACCGACGCTTACCCGGACCGCAAGTTCCAGGGTCGCATCGTGCGTGTCGCCCCGGTTCTCAAGGAGGAATCGCGCCAGGCGCGGGTCGAGATCGAGGTGCCCAATCCCGATCTTCTCCTCAAGCCGGGGATGTTCGCCCGAGTTATCGTCGAATTCGCGACGCACGAGAGCGCCACGGCGGTTCCTCCCAGCGCCGTGACGAGGCGCAACGAACAAACGGGCGTGTTCCTGGTCGACCGCCAGGAAAAGAAGGCCCGGTTCGTCCCCATTCGAGTGGGAATCGAGACGCTCGACGAAGTCGAGGTGCTCGATCCACCGCTGACGGGCGAAGTCGTGACGTTGGGCCATCACCTGCTCACCGACGGTTCGGATTTGATCTTCCCCGGAGACAACGGGGAAAGAAAGTCGGCCGAAGTCGAGACGGGAAGCGGTCGCAAGCCGGAAGACGCGTCGGACGGCGGGAGGACGCGGCGATGAAGTTCGCTCGCTTCTCGGTTCACCGGCCCGTGTTTGTCACGATGTGTACGAGCATCGTGTTGATCCTCGGCGGGATCTCGCTCTCGCGACTTCCCATCGACCTGATGCCCGACATCACGAACCCGACGTTGAGCGTCTCGACGTCGTACGAGAACGCCAGCCCTCAAGAGGTGGAAGAGCTGATTGCCCGTCCGATCGAAGAAGCGGTGAGCGCCGTGCCCGGGGTCGAACGAATCACGTCCACCTGTTCCGAGGGGTCGGCCAACGTGCGGGTGCAATTCTCCTGGGGCACCGATCTCGACGCCGCCGCCAACGACGTGCGGGACCGACTGGACCGCGTCGTGGGGCGTCTGCCCGACGAGGCCAATCGTCCCATGCTGCGCAAGTTCGACGTGGCCGCGTTTCCGATCCTCATTCTCGGCGCGTCGAGCGATCTCGATGCGGAGAAAGTGCGCAAGATCGTCGAAGACCAGATCAAGTTCCGGATCGAGCGGATCCCGGGAGTCGCCGCGCTCGACATCCGCGGCGGGCAAGCGCGCGAAATCCACGTGGATCTCGACATCGACAAGGTCAAGGCGCTCGAACTTTCTCTCGACCAAGTATTGAGCCGCGTCCGGCTCGGCAACGTGGATTTCCCCGCCGGGACGATCGAGCGGGGAAACCTCGAGGTCCGAGTCCGCACGCCGGGCGCCTATTCGAACCTCGACGAGCTCGGCGCCACCGTCCTGGCGGTCCGTCAGGGGGTCGCCGTTCGTCTGCGCGACGTCGCCTCGATCCGAGACACGTTCGAGAAGCAGAGTCGATTCGTGCGGATCGACGGCAAGGATGGAATCGGTTTCTCGGTCAGCAAACAGTCGGGCACCAACACCGTTCAGGTCGCGCGCGAGGTGTTGGCGGAGCTCGAAAAGATCAACCGCGACATTCCTCAGATCGAGATCATCCCCATCATCGACACGTCGCTCTACATCGAGCGTTCCATCCGAAACGTGACCCGCTCGGCCACGATGGGGGGTGGACTGGCCATCGTCGTTCTGCTCGCGTTCCTGCGCAACGTGCTCAGCACGTTCATCATCGCCGTGTCGATTCCGGTGTCTATCGTCGCCACGTTCGTCATGATCTACTTCGGGGGATTCACGCTGAACATCATGACTCTGGGCGGATTGGCGTTGGGCGTCGGAATGCTCGTGGACAACTCGATCGTCGTGCTCGAGAACGTCACGCGTCTGCGCAACGGCGGAAAGGGGCGCGAGGCCGCCGCGGTGGACGGGGCCGAGGAGGTGACGGCGGCCATCATCGCCAGCACGCTCACGACCATCGTCGTGTTTCTCCCGCTCGTGTTTCTCGGCGGGGTGGCGGGGGTCATGTTCAAGCAGCTTTCGCTCGTCGTCGGTTTCGCGCTGTTGTGTTCGCTGGTCTCGGCGATCACCATCGTGCCGATGTTGGCGTCGAAGGTGCTCAACCCCACCGCGATCGCGGACGGGGTCGGTTTGACGGTTGGGCAGCGTCTGTTTCGAGCAAGCGCGCGCTTCTTCTCGGCATTGGAGAAGGGATATCACGATTTCCTGGGAGTCGCCCTCGACCATCGTCTCCTGGTCGTCTCGGTATGTGTCGCTCTTCTCGGCGCCAGCCTGGCCCTGGTTCCGCTGATCGGATACGAGTTGATGCCGCAGGCCGACGAGGGAGAAGTGCGCGTGGACGGCGAAATGGAAGTGGGCACGCGGGCCGAGGTCGTCGCCGAGAAGTTTAGGGAAGTCGAGAGGATCGTGTCCCGCGAGGTTCCCGAGATGGAGAAGTCGGTGGAATTCCTCGGGGGCGCGCGGTCGCGCGGCTCGCACACCGCGCAGATGCGCATCACTCTCAAGCCCGAAAGACAGCGCACACGATCGAGCGAGCAGATCGCCCGCGAGTTGGGTCCCAAACTCTCGGCGGGCGCGCCGGGGATCGAGTTGCGCACCCGAGCCGGCCAGGGACTCTTTCTCCTGCGCGTGGCCACCCAGGGTTCGGATCGCCTCGAGGTCGAGATCCGGGGCCACGAGTTCGAGGTCGCCGACGTTCTCGCCGATCAGGTCAAAGCCATCGTCCAGGAGGTGGACGGCGTAAGCGACGTGCGCGTCACGCGCGAATCGGGGAGCCCCGAGGAGGTGGTCGTCATCGATCGCCTCAAGGCCGCCGACATGCTCCTCACGGTTTCCGACATCGCCGAGATGCTTCGCACCGCGCTTGCCGGATCGACGGCGGGCGAGTATCGAGAAGGCGGCGACGAGTATACGATTCTGGTCAAAGTCGCCGGCGCCGACAAGATGCGCCTCAGCGACATTCTCGATCTCACGATCACGAACGCCCAGGGACGCCCCGTGGTCCTGCGCAACGTCGTTTCCGTTCGCCCGCGTCTGGGGCCCGTTACGATCGAGCGCAAGGACCAAGAGCGGACCGCGACGGTTCGCGCGAACATCGAGGGGCGCGACATGGGTTCCGTGATCCGCGACATTCAGGATCGGTTGAGGAGGGTGGCCGTTCCCGCGGGATTCTCCATCTCCTTTGCGGGCGACTACGAGGAACAGCAGAAGGCCTTCCGAGACCTGATGTTGACGTTCGTTCTGGCGCTGATCCTGGTGTACATGGTGATGGCGTGCCAGTACGAGTCGTTGCGCGATCCCTTCGTTGTCATGTTCGCGGTGCCGTTTGCCGCCATTGGAGTCACGCTAACGCTGTTTCTCACCCACACCACGTTCAACATTCAGTCGTTTATCGGCTGCATCATGCTGGGCGGCATCGTCGTGAACAACGCGATCCTTCTCGTCGACCACACGAACCTGCTTCGCCGCCGCGACGCAATGCCGTTGCGCGAGGCGATCGAAGAAGCGGGACGCCGTCGTCTCCGGCCGATCCTCATGACGGCCATGACCACGTCGCTCGGGCTTCTGCCCCTCGCCATCGGCCTAGGCGAGGGAAGCGAGGCCCAAGCCCCCCTCGCCCGCGCCGTGATCGGCGGACTCGCCAGCTCCGCTCTCGTCACGCTCGTGTTGGTGCCGGTTGTCTACTCCATCTTCGAACAGCACATGACGCCTCAAAAGCAAGCGCCCGGGCCGCGCAACGGCACCCAGGCGCAAGGCGAATTCGAGAACCGAGGAGACCGCGCCGCCGAAACGCCGCGACGCGCCACCGCCGACCGCTAGTCTTTCTCTTTTCCGGTAAACACCATGATCTGGGTGTCGGTCCCGTCGCTGGTGACGTTCACCACGGCGACCCGGTCGTCCTTCTTATACTGGAGCATCGTGTTGTTGGGGGTGTCGGCCTTCGCGGACTCCTGCCAACCCGAGGCCGTCATTTTCTCCCGGTAAGATTCCACCACCTTCGCCATGTTCTCCTTGGTCGTCAGAACAAGCGTGAACTTGGACTCGTCGCGGCTCTGCATCACGGGCTTGGCGCCTGGATACACCAGGACGTCGGACGGGAAGTCCTTATCCACCGTCACGGCGCCTCCGGCGTCCACGGTCGTCTCTCCGTCGGCGGACCGGATCTGAAATCCCTTGTCCGTAATCCGGACACTCGTTTGGCCGCCGTTGTCCGTCTTTTCTTTCTCGGCGGCCCGTTGACCTCCGCCGCAGGCGACGAGTGCGGCGATCAGAGACAGGCTCGCTCCCCATTTTGCGAAGCTCATGGTCTTCTTCTCCTTAACACTGCATTGGTCTCCCCACGTCGGGGGTAGAGCGATACGGAGCTCGGACGGCATCCAGCGGAAACGACCGTTTTCGCCCCGTCATGGGAACGACGCGGTTGCCGCGACGCCGTCTGCCCGCCTCCTCCAGACATTCTATTGAAGCGTCTCGCGCAATCAAGCGCAATCGGCGGGTCGGAAGAGCCTTTCCGCGTTCCGAAGGAAGCGCGAGAGGAGATCGGCGCAATCGCTCAAGTCCTTCATCGACAAGACGCCGGTGGGAGAGTGGATGTAGCGGCACGGCACGGACAGGATGCCCGTGAGAACGCCCGCTCCGCGGCGTTGGATCGCGCCGGCGTTGGTGCCGCCTCCGACGCGCGGGGGCTTGAACTGGTAGGGAATGCCGCCTTCGCGGGCCAAGCCTTCGAGAAACCGGAACATCTTTTCGGGCACAAAGGTGCGCGCGTCGACAATCGTGATGGCGGGACCCAGACCCAACGAACAGACGTGTTTGGAAGGGGGGACGTCGGGCGTGTCGGTGGCCGTGGTCGATTCCAGAACTAGCGCCACGTCGGGCGCGATCTCTCGCGCCGCCGTCTCGGCGCCGATCTGCCCCGCCTCCTCCTGGACGCTGAACGAAGCCGCCAGGTCGAAGGGCAGTCGCTCGCCCTCGAGCGCCTCGAATGCCGAAAGAACGAGGGCGCAGCCCGCGCGGTCGTCGAGCGCCTTGGCGGCGACTCGCCCTCCCGAGAGCTCGACGAACGGGTAGTGGATGACCGCCGGCGCGCCGAGGCCGATTTCGAGGCTCTCGACCGCCTCGCGACTCGAACAACCCAAGTCGATGAACAGATCCTCCACGGCCATCGCCTGAGTTCGCTGTTCGGGCCCCACGATGTGCGGCGGTCGCGTTCCGATCACGCCGACGCGGCGCGCGCCCGAACGCGACCGGACCTCGACGCGGTGCGAGGGCAAGACGCGGGGGTCGATCGCGCCGAGGGTGGCGAATCGCACGAATCCGTTCGGCTCGATCCGGTTGACGATCAATCCCACTTCGTCCATGTGGGCATCGAGAAGCACCGTTCCCCTGGGTTCATGTCCGCGCCGCAGGGCCAACAGGGAACCGACGGGCGTTTCGCGGACTTCGTCCGCGAGCGGCGCGATTCGGGCGCGAATCCGATCGCGGACCTCGGACTCGAAACCCGTGGGTCCGAAGGCGTCGCAGAGTTCCTTGAGAAGCGTGAGCATGTCTACGACCCTCTTTCCGTTCGATTCGTTCAGAACGCGATTTCGTTTGTCCGCGCGCTCCCCCTCATGCGGCCGACGCCGGCTCTTCCTCTTGGGGTCTCGCCCCATCGGCGGCGGCCTTGACGGCGGGGCACCGAGTCACGCAGTCGTGACAAACGATACAGTCGTGATGGCGGTTCGGGGGCACTCCCGCGAGGAGACGATCCGAGGGACGCACGTCGGTCGAGCAAAACGAATCGCATCGGCCGCAATCGATGCAGCCGTGTTTGGGAGGATGGACCTTCCAGAAACTGATGTGGTTGAAGGGCGCCAGCATGGCTCCGATCGGGCAGAGGACCTTGCAGAACGATCGGCTCGACAAGACGCCGAACACTAGGATCACGGCCAGAAGGGCGAAACGGCTCGTGCTGAGCCGTCCTTTCCAGCGAAAGCCGTCGATGAACCACCCGGGCACCTCGACCTGAAGCGCCGCGGCGGGACAGACGCGGCAGAAAGAGAACCACGTGAGCTCGCCGAACAGATACGGGAGCAGGAAAGCCATCAGTCCCAAGACAACGTACTTGATGTAGCCCGTCCAAACGGGAAGCGAGATCTTTGGGCTGGGAATTCGATACAGAGCCGACTGAAGAAGTCCGAAGGGACAAACCCAACCGCACAAGAGACGCCCGACGAGGACTCCGACCAGGACAACCGTCCCTATAGCGATGAAGGAAACGGCGTGCCATCCCGACATGTGGACGAAAACCCCGACGGGACAAGCGAAATAGGCCAACGCGCACGAGTGGCAACTCAGGACCGGGTTGCACAGCCACTTGACCTGCGCGTTGGCCCAAAACGAACTGTGCAGAGCCAGAAGCGATGCGATTTGGACGATCTTTCGTTTCATGAATTCACGGAGCGAACAGGATAGACGAGGTCACCGGACCTATCGGACGAAGGCGGCCAACCTGGCCGCCCGAGCGATTCGTCTTATCAGGTGGGACACGCCTTCTTCCCTCCCGCGACCGGCCCTTGCGTCGCGTCGTGCGAAAGGTGAAGGCTCCCTTCGGTTCGGATCAGGCCGCTATAGGTGGCGTACTCGACCATCCGGGGGTCCGCGATCTCCACCCGGTTCGATTCGTCGGCCACCCAGGGAAGCCGGTCGCCCACCGCCACGCCGCGCCAGCGTTGGACCTTCTCGACGGGAGGCCCCGTGCTCTGGGCCGACGAATCTGGTGTGGCGGACAACGGAATCTCGTCGGTTCCGGCAGACGGTTCTGCCTTGGTGGCCTCGTCTGTCTCGGGAGGGAGGTCCTCAAGCGGCGGAAACTCCATCTCGAAGACGTCCATGTCGTCGATCGCGCCGGCGGCCGCGGCGGACTCCTCCGCACCCGGTTCGGAAGACGTCGAGGGCAACGTCGCGGGTTCCACCTCCGGTCCAACCTCGTCCGAGGACCGGGAGTCCACATCCACCGAGATCGAGCCGGCGGCGCGGCCGTTCAGGACGGTGATCCGGCGTTGCGCGCCGTAGACGAGACATGCCACGGCAATGAGGAGGGTGAGAATGGCGAGGGTCCGGCGTTTTTGGGGCGTCAGCATAGTCCTTGTCCGAGCGAACTCGGTCCCTGTCCTTCACCAGATCTATCGTAACGAACCGCGCCCCGTTTGGAGTACAGGCTTCAGCCTGCTTCTTTCGCTGCAAGAGCAACCTGAAGGTTGTACTCGGAACGCCTCATTTCGAGGTTGACGGACCTCTAGGGCAGAAGGTTCTTGGCGTAGTCCTTTGTCAGGCGCCGGTCGTTGCGGACCCGCAACGTGACGCGCCGCGCGTCGAGATGGTCGAGAAAGGCGACCGCGTACTTGCGACTGGCCCCCATCAGGTTCTTGAACCCGACGGTGTCGAGCGCGCCCTTCTCGAGGATCGTCTTCACGACGATCTCCTGCCCGCGCTTGTAGTGATTATAGTGAAAGACCACGTTGGGGGCAACACGAACGAGGCGGCCCTCGCTACACAGATGGCGCAGCATCTTCTCGGTCCGTTCCGCCGGTTCCTTGAGAAGATCGGGAAGCTCCTCGGGACGAGGGGACTCGAACCCGGTCCGTTCGTAAACGTCGAGCATGCGCTCCATCAGGGTGCGGTCGGACTCGTTCATCCCCGCGACGGCCGACCTCAGGACCAACCGATCGCCGCGTCGAGCAACGAGGTTCTCGTTTGTCAGCTCGGTCAGCACGGCGTCCTTGAGCGGCGCGGGCCAATCGAACTCGCGGCGCAAGTCGGCGTCGGCTACGTCGAGCGCGCCTTTCGCCGCCATGCGTTTGGTCCATTCCTTCATTCCATCCACGCATGTGCGATAGGTTTTTTCGAGAACGAAGAACGCGCCGGGGGCGTCGGACCGTCGGTTCAGGAGCCGGACCTTGCCCGCGTCGCGCAGGCGCTCGAGGCTCGCGCGCGCCGCGTCGCCGGGCAGGAGACAACTCTTCTCCGTGTCGGACAGGGTCGCGCCGAGCGGCCGGTCCCACTGGAGGAACGCCTCGACCCGCCGGTCCGCTCCTTCCTCGTCGTAGGGGTCTACGCCCTCGTACAGATCCCGAAGAGCGCGCAGATTGGGAACGAGTCGGGAGGCTCGAGGACGTCGATTGCCATGGGTGATCGCCAGTATTTCGCCTCCCGCTATGGTGGCGGGCGGGGAAGGACGGCGCAGGATGAACCGGTCGCGCACGGCGACGGCGATCGGCTCGGAAAGGACAACCGTGGCCAAGCCGCGCGCGCCCGAGACGAGAGCCTTTTCTTTCTCCAGGACGTAAAGTCGTCCGGGCTTCTCGATCGTGCCGGTGTGAAACTTCACGGCGTCGGCGTTCTCGATCGGCGCGTCGAGCCCCGGGACCGCGGCGACCAGAAGATGGAGGATTCGCGCCGGACGGACGTACTCGGCGGCGCAGACCACCTGTCCGCGCGTGGGAGGGGTCTTGCCCAAGTCCGGGATGTTGAGCGCGAGACACTGGCCTTGTCCCCCCTCCTCGGCGTCGCGCCCGAACCGTTGAATCCCCCGAATCTTGCCCGAGAGACCGCCGGGGACAACCTCGATGCGGTCGCCCACCCGGATCGATCCCGCGAGCGGAATGCCCGTCATCACGGTCCCGAAACCCTCGCGCGCGAACACGCGCTCGATCGGCATCCGGAACACTCCGCCCCGGCGCCGCGCGGCGATGCGGGTCACCTGCTCGACGAGCGTGTTGTAGAACTCGGGATATCCCTCGAACGTTTCCGACGAGACGGGGCAGATCGGGGCGTCTTCCATGAACGTTCCTCGGAGAAACTCTCGGATCTCCTCTTTGCGCAGCTCGACCGTCTCGGCGTCCACCAGGTCGATCTTCGTGAGCGCGACCATCCCGCGCCGCACGCCGAGGAGATCCATGATCTGGAAGTGCTCGACCGTCTGAGGCATGACGCCGTCGTCGGCGGCGATCGCCAGAATCGTCATCCCGATGCCCGAGACCCCGGCGACCATGTTCTTGATGAATTTCTCGTGGCCGGGGACGTCGACGATTCCGATGCCGATCCCCTCGCCCAGGAAACAGGGCGCGAAACCGAGTTCGATCGTCAGGCCGCGCTCCTGTTCCTCCTTGAGGCGGTCGGTGTTGCATCCGGTGAGAAGCCCGACGAGACGCGTCTTGCCGTGATCGACGTGGCCCGACGTGCAGACCATCATCACGACCTGCGTCTCGCCCTGGAGCGGCATCTTCCCGAACGTGCGATGTTTCATTTCAGATACCCGACCGACCGGAGTTGTTCGATTGTCGCCATGCGGTCCGAACTCCGCAGGCCGTACATCGCAATCTTGTCGTCGAGGGCCTTTCGCAAGCCGGAACGAACCGACTCGGAAGTCGCGGCGTCGCCGGTCCGCAGGTCGACCACCGTTTCGTTCCCGTCGCGTAGCCAGTACTTATAGGGCCAGCGGACGGCGGCCTCCTGTTCTCCCCAGAAGGCCAAAGCAGCGCGGTCGCGCGCGGCGTCGGCGTCGTCCCGCCGTTCCTCAACCAGAAGAGGCAGGAGGCTGTCGCCTTCGAGCCATTCGCGGAACGCGGGCGGGTCCGAAGCCTCGGCGAGATAGTCCACGAGAGCGGGGAAAAGATCGATGGTTTGGACGACCGAATCCACGGTTGCGCCCTGGGCCTGGCCGGGCATCTTGACCAGGAGCGGGACGTGGATCTCCTCCTCGCTCAGGAGCTGGCAATGATCCCAGCGGCCGCCGTTGTCGCCCAGCTCTTCGCCGTGATCCGACGTGACGACGATCCAGCTTTCGTCGAACGCCCCGGACTCCTTCAGATAGTCGAACAGCCGGCCGACTTGCGCGTCGAAGTATCGAATCTCCTCCTCATAGGCGCGGATCAGGAAGTTCCTGTGTTCCTCGGTCACGGTCCGATCGGGAGCGAGAAGCCCGTGAATGCCTTCGGCTCGCCGGTCGCCGTTGAACTTGTCCGTCTTGTTGTAATACCCCCTATATCCGTTCGGCGCGACATAGGGATCGTGCGGATCGAAGTACACGCACCAGACGAAGAACGGCCGGTCGGCGGGGCGGGCGCGCAACCAGTCGAGCGTCGCGTCGGCGACCGACTGGGCGCGGCGGCTGGAGAGGCGATGCTGGTCGATGTCGTAGGGCGCGTCGTAATGGTCGAACCCCTGGTCGGTGTTCGCCCCCTTCTCGGCGAAGAACTGCTGCGAGATGAACGCCGCCGTCGCGTAGCGCAGCGTCCGGAAGTACTCGGCCAACGTGACGCGATCCAGAGAAAGAGGCGTGTCGGAAAAGTAGGCGCCGGTCAGGATGTTCATCATCCCGGGTCGGGTGGCCGGGGCCGTCGTATAGGCCCGAGTGAAGCGGAACGCGCCTCGGGCGAAGGCGTCGAGGTTCGGTGTCGTGTCGCGCGGATAACCGTAACAACCGAGATGGTCGGGACGCAGCGTTTCGCATACGACGAAGATCACATTCGGGTGGTTGCCGGGCAGTTTCCGGCTCTGGACTCGAACCGACACCTCGAACGCGAGAATCGCGGCCAACAGAACGATCGCCGCCACGCGAGCGGTCCGAAACAGACCGGGGCGAAGCGTCGGGCGCGTCCAGACGACGTACAGGAACCCGACCGACAGAACGACGAGCAGATCGGCAAGAAGGCTGACGGGCTCGAACTTGCCCGGCAGCCAGCGGCGGTTGACGATCCACCCCACCGAAAGGAAGAGGACGAGACACACGATCCGCGCGATCCAGGGCGTGGCTTCTCGCTTGGCGCTCCCGCCCGCCTCGGCCTTGTTTCGGCGGCGGGACGCGACGGCCAACGCGCCCAACCCGAGCGCGAAGCCGCACACGATAGCGCCCGCCGGCCAGACGCTGAACGCGTCGCGCGCGGCCAGAGCGGCGAGGAAGGGGGTGCCGTTGGCGAAGTGGGCGTGGGCCGAGATCGTCAGAATCGTCTGAACCAGCGCGGCGAACACGCCGAGCACGACGCAAACGGAGACGATATTGAGCACGAGGATCATGGACGCGCCTTTTCGTCCGGGAAGACGGATACTCACGACCCCTATTCTATCACTCGCGCCTTGGGCCGTCGAGAGACTAGCGCGACCCGGACGACGCCCGTCTTCTGGTACAAACCCCACGGGTCGGAAACCTATCGCGTCATCTACGGCGATCTCAGCGCGCGCGACCTCGCGCCGCAGGACGCGCCCCAACCCGAAGGCGACAAAGAAGGCAAGTAAGCACCTCCCAGGAAGCCTAGGTAAGAAGCAAATCCCAGTTGGCGCAGGCGAGCCCGGATCTCATCGGGCTCGCCTTTGCCTTTCTCGGAGGTCTTCAAGGAAGAAGCGCGGGTTAAGTTCTTCGCCGGTGGCTTCGGCCAGGCGCGCGTTCCACGGTTTCGACGAACCGGGTCGGAACAAGCGCTCGCGCAGGAACTCGCCCGCCTTGGGGTTTGCGACCAGTGGCATGGGTGTCTCGCCCATGTCTTCTCTTTCCTTCTTGGTCTCCCGCCGAATCGCGGCCAGAATCTGAGACGCCGTCATCTCGCCCAACAAGTAGTTCTGATAATAAACCGGCGCGCCGGCCAGATGCATCTTCGCCGCCCAGTCGGGACAGGCGCGTCGCTCCGAGCCGTCGAGCCACTGGAATCGCTCGACCGTCTCCCACCAGAGCGGGTCGAGATCGCGCTCGGGGTCTTCGTACATCGCGCGTTCGAAGTGCGTCATGACGAGGACCCATCGGGCGAAGACGATCAGTTTGCGGCGTTGATGGCGGCGAAGCGCCGCCGCCATCGCTTCGGCCTTCGAACGCTCCACTCCGACGATCGCGTTCAGGAACTCGGCGCTCGACATCGCGCGTTCGTTGAGCATGGCGACGGCTTCGGTGGTCATTGTGTGGGCGGGGCCGCGCAGAACGTAGGGCAGGGCGGGATCGACGCACTTGTCGTAGACCGCGTGGCCGAACTCGTGAAGCATCGTGCTCATCCAGCGCGAGCTCGGGCGGATATTGCACAAGACGCGCACGTCGCTCGGAAGGTCGATCCCGATGCAGAAGGCGTGCTGGTCCTTGCCTTCCTTCTCGTAGAGGTCGCTCGCGGCGAGAATCCCGCGAATGTCGAGACCGATCCCGTCGTAGTAGGCGCGCGTGAGCGCCTCGATGTCGGCGTCGGCGAAGACGGGATCGAGATCGACCTCTTCGCCGCGCGGCATGTCCTGAAAGAACGGATTGCGATAGTGCCAGGGCCTCAGATCGCCCGTGCCGATCGAGAACGCGCGGGCGAGCCGCGCGTCGAGTTCGTCTTTCAAGTCGCGAAACAAGGGCCGGGTGTCGCGCTCGATATCGTTCAGGAGACGAAACAGATCGCCGAGTTCGAGTTCGCCGAGTTCGAGCGAGAACTCGTAGAAGTTGCGCGAACCGAGCTCTTGGGCGTGGCGGTTGCGCAGCCGCGCGAGCTCGACCACACGCGGCGCGGCCATTGCTCCCACCTGTTTGAGCGCCTCCCACGCCTCGCGCGCCTCGGCGTCGTCGCGCGTGGTGCGCAGGATCTCCTCCAGATCGTTGTTGGTTCGTTTCTCGCCGCGATATTCGGCGCGGAACGTATTGTACTCGCGGTCGAGTTCGGTCTGGAGATCGACGATCCGCTTGACGAGTTCCTTGTCGCCTTGCGACGAGCGATAGGCGCGCCAAACGAGGTCGATCTGACGCGCAACGAGAGACTCCTCGCCTGAGTCGTCGCGCGCGCCCCCGCTCCGCTCGACCAGGCTCTCGCGCAGAGCCGAGACGGCGTCGAAGGCGTCGCGGCGGCCGTGGAGCTCGACCCATTCCTTGTGGAGGCGCGCGAGGAGGTCGAAATCCTCGGACCGACCCGACAGACTAGCGTCCCACTGGGCAAGAGCGATCCGGCGTTCGAGCGGCTCGACTTCCTCGACGTAGCGGGCGATGAACTCCTGGGGCGTGGGCGGCACGGTGGGGATCCCTCCGCGTGGAATGCGTTCGCGACGACGATGTTTTCCTCTACCCCAGGAGGGGAGGACTGTCAATGGGGCGATTCTCTCGACGGAACCCGGGAAGACGGCGAGGTTTCCTACCTCTCCGGCGATTCGTCTTGGGTGCGACCTACCATGTTCTGAAAACGCCACCGCCGACTTTACGTCGGTGGGGTGCCGATTATGCTCCAGAACGATACGAATTACCTCCCTTTCCTCCCCCTCCTCTTTCTCCCTGCCGGCGGCCAGAGCCGCCGGCAGGGAGAAAGAGGAGGGGGAGAAGGAAAAAGAACCCTCCACAACTTGAGCAGAACCATCGCTCCACCGGTGTAAAACCGGTGGGGGCGAGGAAT
>JAFGFN010000077.1 GCA_016931035.1 Candidatus Sumerlaeota bacterium | reverse complement strand
CGGCTCAAACCGCCTCCCCCTTCATCGCAACCCGATCTTTTCGGCTTCGTCCTGACCTGACGCCCGAAAACTGGGGAAACTCCTGGGCGTTTTCCGCTTGCGGAATCCGCGGTTCGCTCGTATTCTACGCTGTTTCCCCGGGCGTTGTGGGTAGGGACGGACCCTCTCGCGGCGACGCCCCCCAGGCTGGACGGGAGAAAGAGCCAGGATGCCGACATACGAGTACCTGTGCGCCAAGTGCGGCCGCACGTTCGACGTCTTTCAGTCCATGACGGACGAGCCCCTCAAGAAATGCCCCGACAAAACGTGCAAGGGGCGCGTGAAACGGCTTGTCTCGGGCGGCGGCGGCGTGATATTCAAGGGCGAAGGTTTCTACGCCACGGACTACAAGGGCGCCAAGGCCGGAAAAAAGAACGGCGACGAATCGAAGTCCGAGAAACCCGCTCCGTGCGCCGCGGCCGAGTCGGGCGCGTGTCCGAGCGCGGGCTCGTGTCCGGCGGCGAAGGGCAAGAACTGATTCGACGCAATTGCGGCCTGGGCCTGCCGGCCCATGCCGAGCATTTCTGAGACACTAGGCGCGAACGAATAGGAGAAACGTCTATGTCCGGGCACAGTAAATGGGCCTCCATTAAACACAAGAAAGCGGCGGTCGACGCCAAACGCGGCGCCGCGTTCACACGCATCATCCGCGAGCTCACCGTCGCCGCGCGCATGGGCGGGAGCGATGCCGAGGGCAACCCCCGGCTCCGCGTGGCGATGCAGACGGCGCGCGACGCCAACATGCCCAAAGACACGATGGAACGCGCCGTCAAGAAGGGCGCGGGCGAACTCGAGGGCGTGAGCTACGAAGACGTCGCCTACGAGGGCTATGGCCCGGCGGGAGTCGCGATCTACGTCGAGGCCTCGACCGACAACAAGAACCGCACCGCCGCCGAAATCCGCCACATCTTCGGCAAATACAACGGCAACATGGGCGAAGTCGGGTGCGTCGGATGGATGTTCAAGAAGAAAGGCCAGATCGTCGTCCCGTCCGAGGGGGTGAATGAAGACACTCTGATCGAGATCGCCCTCGACGCCGGCGCCGACGACGTGGCCAACGAAGGACCCGTCTTCGTCGTCACCACCGAATGGCAGGAAATGCTCAACGTCCGCGAGGCGATCGAGGCCAAGCAGGTCGCCGTCGAGTCGGGCAAGATCGCGATGGTCCCCGACAACACGATCAAGGTCGAGGGCAAGGACGCCGAAACCCTGATGAAACTCATCGCCGCGCTCGAAGAAAGCGACGACGTGAACTCCGTCTCGGCCAACTACGATATCGAAGACGCCCTGATGGAAAAGATCATGGGCTGAGTTCGGTCGCGTGGGTGCCTGTCTGTTGCTCTGCGGGTCGGGGCATGGGGAACACAGAATGGCCAAGAAGACAAGAGAGTTCATTCCCAATCAAGTCTTTGTTGGGATTCCATGGGCCAATGTGCGCAAGAAGTATGAGCGGACGATAGACAGACTCGAGAAAAAGTACCCCCTTCACTTTACGATTGTTGGACGGGATGATGGGCAGGACGCGCAAGCGCTCTTCGAAATCATCAAGGAGAGAATCGCGTCTTCGAGTACTGCTGTTTTCGATGCGACCGGGGGAAATGCGAATGTGTCACTCGAATACGGGTACGCCGAGGGTATCGAGGTGCCTCGTGCGATCTTTCTCAGCGCGCACAAAGCTTCGACCAAGTCCGCGTTGTCGTCGCCAATCATTTCTGATCTGAGCGGCCAACGTCGAATCCCATACAAGACGGAGAAGGCTCTTTTGGCGGCATTGCAGAAATACTGCCGGGAACACGATTACACGAAGCGCTTTGAGCAGGCCTTGTCAATCGCTTTGAAGGGACGCGCCACAGGATCGAAGAAACGGGGGAGAGCACTGGCTCTGAAGATAGTCCATACTCTCGACGGCAAGCCCAGGATGCGTCGCGCGGAGCTTGTTCAGAATCTCCAGGCGAAGGGATACAAGGAAGACGAGGTAGACAGTCCTCTGAAGAAACTGCACAGTTCCGGAGTGGTGAAGCGCGACGTGGGAAGATACTCTGATGCTCGGATCGCCTGATTGCCGATCTAGCCGATGACTCTTCTATATTCGGTCATAGCTTCGGCCAGAGCTCCTTCTCGTGACCATCAGTATCACGTGGCGTCGCGGAAGTTCCATCCGGCGCTTTCCTGCCCTGCAAGCCGGAGGCTTGCCTGGAAAGTAGCCGGGGGTAACACCCCCGGAAGCCCAACGCAACGCATCGTGCACCCCGGCAGGGGTGCCGGAATCATTCGGTATGTGGTGAGGATGGTGGAATCTTTTCCTGCGCCCCTGCCGGGGCGCGTTTCTCCTTTGCGACGTTCTTCCGGGGGTACTACCCCCGGCTACTATCCGTCAGCCCTCCGGGCTGAAGCCGACAGAGCCAATACCTGAAGGAGCTGCGCCTCCGCGAAGGATGAGGCAGACACCGCCAAAGGACATGACTTCCCATGCCCAAACCCATGATCTCCGTCGCCGGCATTCGAGGCACGATCGGCGGGTCGCTCGTCCCCGAAGAGTTCCTCAAGTTCGCCGCCGCCTACTGCTCGACCCTCAAGAACCCCGTCCTCGTCCTGGGGACCGACACGCGCCCCTCGCGCCGCATGGTGCGCCACCTGGTCCTCGCCGCGGCGGCGGCGACCGGCTGCAAGGTCCTCGACTTGGGGATTTGCCCGACGCCGACCGTCGGCCTCATGACGGGGCATCTCGGCGCGGGCGGCGCTATCGCCGTCACCGCCAGCCACAACCCCCTCGAGTGGAACGCGCTCAAGTTCTTCTCGAATCGCGGCATCTTCCTTACCGCGAATGAGATGAAAGGCGTGTTGGACCGCTACGCCGCGTCGGATTTCGCCTATCGCTCGTTCGACCGGCTCGGGAGCGTCGAGACCGTCGAGGCGCCCCTGACCCCGCACCTCGAACGCGTTCTCGCCGCGGTCGACGCCGGCCGGATCGCCTCGCGCGGTTTCCGCGTCGCCATCGACCTGTGCAACGGCGCGGGACTCGAACTCCTCCCCGCGCTCCTCGAATCTCTCGGCTGCAAAGTCCAAACCGTCTTCGCCGATCCCGACAAAGCGTTCGAACGCGTCGCCGAGCCGCTGCCCGAGAACCTCGCCGCGCTGAGCCAGGCCGTACGCGCCTTCCGGGCCGACGTGGGCTTCGCCGTCGATCCCGACGCCGACCGCCTGGCCCTCGTGGACGAGACGAGTCGCCCGATCGGCGAGGAACGCACCCTGACCCTCGCCTCGCGCCACGTCCTGGGTCGTCTCGAACGCGGCGCGGGACCCCTGGTCGCGAACCTGTCGACCACCCGCGCCCTCGACGACGTCGCCGCCGAGTTCGGCACACGGGTCGAACGCACCCGCATCGGCGAGGCGCACGTCGTCGAGCGAATCCTCGCGACCGACGCCCCCATCGGAGGCGAAGGCAACGGCGGCGTCATCTATCCCCCCGTCCACCCCGGACGCGACGCCGCCACCGGCATCGCCCTCGTCCTCGAAGCGATGGCCGCCCCGGGCGGTGGGGCGCTTTCCGCCCTCAACGCCCAGGCGCCCGACTACGCGATGGTCAAACGCAAAGTCGATATCGAAGACCGGACCGTCGCCGCCATCTACGACCGCTTGCGCCAAACGTTCGAGAAAGACGCGCGCGCGTTCGACGACCGCGACGGCCTCAAGATCGAGTTCGCCGACTCGTGGGTCCATGTCCGCCCATCGGGGACCGAGCCGATTGTCCGCGTCTTCGCCGAAGCCCCCGACCCCGCCCAGGCCGACTCGCTCGCCGACCGCGCAATGCAGTCCGTCCAGGACTGACTCGTCCGCGATTCGCGAAGCCGCCGCCATGCGCCACCGGCGCCGTGCCCGAAATTGCCTTGACGATTCCTTCGTTCCTGGGGTTTCCTGGAGTCCGCTATGACCGACTCGGCACGGATTCTGACACACGATCTTCTCGAAGCCTGCGTCCGAAAGCACCGTCCGGACCTGATGGGGCCGATGCGCCTGACACCGATCCGAACCGGGAAGTTCAACGATTCGTATTATGTGGACGTGGCGGGCGAGTCGCTGGTCCTGCGCGTCGCTCCGCCCGACGACACCGTTTTCGTGTTCTACGAACGCGCCATGATGCGTCAGGAGCCCGCGATCCATCGACTCCTCATCGAACGCACCGACGTGCCCGTCGCTCGAATCGACGGGTTCGACGACACGCGCGAGACGATCGACCGCGACTTTCTCGTGATGGAACGGCTCGCCGGAACGCCGTTGTCCGAGGCGAGCGGGCCCGTGAACACCGAGAAGATCCTCTACGACGTGGGGCGGTGCCTGCGCCAGGTGCACGCCATCACGGCGGACGCGGGCTACGGCTATTTGGGCGAACATAAACCGATGGAGCCGCAACCGACGTGGCTCGATGCGTTTCGCGTCATGTGGGGCAAGATGATCGACGACGTCGCCGCCGTCGGATACTACGACTCGGCCGAACAAACCACGATGCGCGACCTGCTCGAACGCCACGCCGCGCTGTTCGACCGCGACGTGCCGTCGAGTCTTCTCCACATGGACGTGTGGGGCCAGAACATCTTGGTCGACGAGGACGGGCGGCTGAGCGGCCTCCTCGACTGGGACCGCGCCCTCTGGGGCGATCCCGAAATCGAGTTCGCCGTCTTGGACTATTGCGGCATCTCGCACCCCGCCTTCTGGCGCGGCTACGGAGAGGAGCGCGACCTCTCGTCCAAGGCGCAGGTTCGCAACATCTTCTATCTTCTCTACGAAATTCAGAAATACATCGTCATCCGCCACGGACGCGGCTACAACCCGTCGAGCGCGCGCTCCTACAAAGACCAGGTCATGCAGATGATCCGCCGCTGTTTCGGGTGAGGACGGGCGAGAAGGGGTGGACCCGCCGTCGCGGTGGCAGTACCCGCCGCCGAGAGCGGGAATCGCTACGAACTTCTGGGAATCGCTCTATTCCCAAATCGCCCAGATCCGCACCCGGGTTTCGGGGAAGGTGTAGAGGCCTTCGAGGGTTAGGTTTGCTCCGGCCGCAAGGGCGCCCCAGGCGGGGTTGACCGAGGGGGCGAACATACCCACCAACGGCTGCCAGAAGAGATCGACCCGACCGATGGCGACGTTCGAGACGTCCTGGTCGCCTGTGCCCGAGTGCGACTCGCCCACACTGTCGACGAGGACCCATGAGGCGGCGGATGGGGTCACTCGGACCTGAACCGTGCCGTGGAGGTCGTCTCCCGTTACGGTTTCCGACAGGATGTTGCCCGCGTTGTCGTAGGTATAGGTCACTTCTTGTCCGCTCGGGTAGGCGACGCGGGTGAGGCGCTGTTCGTTGTCGTAGAGATACGTCGTACCGGGCGCGGCGTTGGCCCGCATCGCGCCCCACGCTATTGTCAAGAGAACGAGCGCCGCCACAATGAGCGGTCGCCTTGCGTTCGAGTATCGAAGTCCAAGCATGATTTGGGTTCTCCCTTTTTTCGTTCCGCTTCTCACCATCCGGTGTTGTTATACTCGGGCATGTTGTTCTCGGGGAAAATCACCCGTCCCGTATTGGGGTCGATCGGGGGCTTGGGCAGTACCTTCTCGAGAATATCGGCGATTATGCCGATCTTGCCCGTGATCTCTTTGCCGAATTCGTAGAACGCTTCGCCGACGTTCCCTTTGCCCAACGCCTTGCCGCCCTTGTAGATGCCTCCACCGGGTGCGCCGGGGATTTCGGCATAGTCGTCGATGGCTCTCTTGAAGAAATCTATCTCCGCGTCGCTGATCGTCATGTCGTCGAAGTTCGTCGGCATCGTGCAGGTGTCGATATCGAACGTTCCACCCATGATCGTGTCGAGTCCGAGGGGGTCGGTCCAGTTGGCGAAGTTGCCGCGCGCGTAGGCATAGACGTTCGATCCGCCCGAAATGCCGATGGGGTCGCGTTGGACGAATCGCCCCGTGCGGGCGTCGTAGTGTCGATGGCGCATGAGGAACAGGCCGTCGCCTTCGTCTTGAACGCCGAGGGATCCGCAGAAGGTAAATGGGTTGTAGAGCGATCCGGTCTGGTTGCAGACGAGTCCCGTGGGGCTGTAGGCATAGGCTGCCGCGACGTTGCCGCTTGCGCCGGTCAGCGCCAGGGTGTCGCCCTTGGGCGAGTGGTGATAGTAGTAAGTCGCCCCGCCTCGAGTGCGCATGGCGAAGGGACGAGAGCCGGCGTAGATGTACATGACCGCGATCTCGGCGTCGTCATCGGTTTCGTAGAGAAGACGTCCCTCTTGATCGTAGTGGCAATCACGCGTGGCGCCGTCGGAGATCGTGCGAACTCGGTTGCCGAAGGAATCGTACGAGTAGGCGGTCGCGACGCCGTTTCGCACGGTTTGGACCAGGCGGTTTTCGGCGTCGTATTCGCCGGTCCAGGCGCGCGAGCCGGAGATCGAGACGAGATTGCCATCGAGATCGTAGGTGTAGGTTTCACCGTCGCGCTGGACGATCTGGTTGAGTTTGTTGTAGGTCGCCGTGGCGGACTGGGGCGCGAGAAGGGGCGCGACGGGAAACGTCGCGGTTTCCTGGGCGATCGCGCCGAGATCGTTGCGCGTGGTGTCGATCTGGATAAACGGCGACGCGGCGCCTTTGCGCACTTGGCAGTGCGTCGCGCGATTCGCTGCGTCGAACGTCGAGGCCGACGAAACCGAGTTGGGACGCGCGACGGCGACGACGTTGCCCACGGGGTCGAGCGTGAGTGTCGAGGTCGTGCCATCGATGCCGATGGCCGTGAGGCGATTGCGCGAATCGTAGGCGTAGTGCACCGTGAGAAGGCCTTGCGGGTAGTCGGCGCGGGTGAGATTGCCGTCGGCGTCGTGGGCGAAGGCCATGGCCGTCGAGTCGCTGTATCGAATCGCCGTGACCCATTGACACGAATCGTGGGTGAACTGGACCGAGTGCCCGGGCGAGTAAGCGTATTCGATGCGTCCGGCCAGATCGCGCGCGAATTCCGCGACGGTCGTGCCGTCGTGGCTTTTGCGAATCAGGTTGCCGTCCTCGTCGTATTCGAACGCAACGGTTTGCCCGCGCGCGTTAAGGTACGAAGCGACGCGCCCCAGAAGGTCGCGCGTGACCTCGACGCGCCGGACCAGGGCGTCCTGGACGACGGTCAGGCGGTTGTTCAGATCGTATCCGTATTTCGTCTTGTTGCCTCGTTCGTCGGTGAACGACTTGAGGTTCCACGATTGGTCGAATTCGCGGGCGACGGTTTTGCCGTTGCGATCGACCACGCCGACCGGACGGTCGGTTTCGTCGTACTCGAAGGTGGTGACGTGGCCGAGGGGGTCGGTTCGAGAGACGAGATTATTGTCCTCGTCGTAGTCGAAGAGGTATTCCTGACCCTCGGGATTGCGATGCAGGACGATGCTCATCAGCATGTTGCGCGTGGCGGTGGTGAGGCCGTCGTTTTCGTCGCGCGTGGCGATCCGGGTGCATGGCAGATAGGTATGGGAAAGATACGACGCGTCGGGATGGGTCAGCTTCGTGAGCCGACCGTTGGCGTCGTGGATGAATTCGGTTGTGTTTCCCCGGCGGTCGGTGATCGAGGTGCATCGAAACCCTTGGGGGTCGTAGGCCATGGCGATCCGCCGTCCGTGGGGATCGACGGTCGCGGCGAGATTGCCGAACGTGTCGTATTCCATCCACGTGATGTCGCCCATGGGGGTCGCGATTCCGATCATCTGGCCGAGCGCGTTGTAGCCCATCGCGGTCCGGCCTCGGCCGGGCATGGTCAGCGCCGCCAATTGTCCCGCCCCGTTGTACTCGTAGGTCCGCTTTTGGCCCAGGGCGTCGGTGAGCGACGTCAGGTTGCCCTCGGAATCGTAGGCCCACGAGGTGACGGCGCCGAGGGGGTCCGTGCGCGAAACGAGGTTGCCGTCGGAATCGTAGGCAAACGTGGTCGTGTCCCATCGCGGGCCGATGGACTTGGTCAGGCGGCCGTTCGTATACTCGCGCCGCGAAGTGTGGCCGAGATGGTTCTCGATGCGAACGACCTG